>NZ_JBPJSJ010000007.1:0-179466 GCF_051225675.1 Natrinema sp. CGMCC1.2065
GGCGTCGTCTCCCACGGCGCGGACGCGGCCGTCGGCGCGACGCGGGCCGAGACCGCCGTCGCGGAGATGTACGACGTCGGCGACCCGCGCCGAACGACCGGTGCCGGCGACCGGTTCTCGGCCGGGCTGACCTGTGCGCTGGCTCGCGGGTACTCCCTCGAGTCGGCGCTGTCGCTCGCCAACGCCTGTGCGGCACACTTCGTCGGGACGGGCGACACGGCCGATCCGGCGGCCGTCCGGGCGCTGCTCGAGGACTAGCGCTCGCCGGCCATCGCGGAAAAAAGACGTTCTTCGAACTCCTCGCGGCTGATCCCGTCGGAGGGGCCGATCCCGTTCATGTGATCGATCGAGAGCTGGCCGCCGCCCATCCGCGCGTGGCCGCCCGCGCTCGCCATCGGAATGTCGCTGATGGCGTGGCGAAGCGCCTCGCCCATGTGGACCCGGTCGTCCCGGGAGCGCCCCGAGAGGTGGATCGTCCCGTCGTGTTCGCCGTAGACGACGACGGCCGTCACCCCCTCGAGGTGCATGAGTTCGTCGGCGGCCTGGGGGATCGCGTCGACGTTGCCGATCTCGCCGACGTCACAGACGGCGAAGGGGCCTTCGATCCGCTTTTCGGTGATCGCCGTCGCCTTGACCCGAAGGACGTCGTCGCTGACCTGCGGGTTCGCGATCCGATCGAGCAGGTCCTCGTCGATCCCGGAAAACAACGTCGCACAGGCGTCGAACTCGGCCCGCGAGCAGCCGTTGGTCAGGTGGTTCGTGTCCGACTGGATGCCATAGAGTAGCCCGGTCGCGAGTTCCGGCGATACGTCGGGGCCGCTGCCCTCCCCGTCGTCCAGCGTCGCTCCGATCTCCTCTAAGTACTCGACGATGATCGTCGAGGCCGCGCCGTAGTCGGTCCGGACGTCGGTGAACTTCGTGCCGGCACCGTTGCCGGGGTGGTGGTCGACGACCGCGACCGGCTCGACGGTCTGGGCCCCGGTGAAGCCACGCGGCGTGTTGTGATCGACCAGGACGACCGGGTCCGCGGCGAGCTGGGAGCTGGCGTCGATCGATTCCATCTCCAACTCGAGAACGGTCCGGAACGCCCGGTTCTCCTGATGGCGGATCTCGCCGGCGTACTGCAGTTCGGCGTCGGTGTCGACTGCGTCGGCGATCGCCGCGACGCCCATCGCACACGACATGGCGTCGGGATCCGGGTTCGGGTGCATCAACACCGTCACCTCGTCGTGGGTCGCCAGCAACCGCTGTAACTGTGCGCCCGGCGGCCGCCGGAACCACCGCACGACCCACCAGCCGCCGACGGCGAGCCCGACGACGGCAAGCACCAGCAGGGAGAGAACGAGCGGCTCGAGGGAGCGCACCGAGTCGCCGATCGACTCGGTCGCGAGCGGTGTCGCCCCGACGACCCCACCGTCGATCGGGGCGCTCCGATAGCTCATACCCGGAAATCAGATCGAACCCTCAAGAATTTTCCCCCGATTCCGGCGCGCTGTTACTCCTCGGCCCCGCAATATAGCAGCCACTGAAAGTCATTGCACACCTGATCGCACGACAGCGTTGCGATCAGTGTGTGAATCGTTTCAGTGGCTACTATAGCGCTCGATCGCGTCGCGGTACCCCTCGCGGAAGGTCGGGTACGCGAACTCGTAGCCGAGGTCGCGCAGCTTCCCGTTCGAACAGCGCTTGCTCGTCAGGATCCGCCGCCGGCCCGCCTCGCTGATATCGTCGTCCGCGAGCCGCTCGGCCTTCGTTTGCTTGGGTGGCCGGTCGACGCCGCACTCCTCGGCCAGCCAGTCCGCGAACGCCCACTTCGATGCCGGCTCGTCGTCGACGACCTGGACGACCTCCCCGCGCGCGAGGTCCTCGGTGAGCAGGTACCGGACCGCGCCGGCGGCGTCGTCGCGGTGGACCATGTTGAGATACCCCTCGGTGACCGGCCCCTCGAGGTAGCGCTCGAGCCGATACCGGCCGGGACCGTAGAGGCCGGCGTAGCGCGCGACGGTCCCCTCGACGCCGTACTCCGGGGGCAGTTCGAGGGCGATCCGTTCGGCCTCGGCCAGCACCTCGGTCTTCTCCGTCGTCGGCTCGAGGGGCGTCTCCTCGTCGACCCAGTCGCCGTCGTGGTCGCCGTGAACGCCCGTCGAGGAGGTATAGACCAGCCGATCCGGCGCGTCCTCGCGCTCGCCGACGGCCTCGATCGCGGTCCGCAGCCCCTCGACGTAGACCTCGCGGGCGGCCTCGGCACCGCGACCGCCGCTGCTGGCGGCGAAGACGACGGCGTCGACGTCGGGCACCGCCGCCAGTGCCTCGCGGTCGGTGACGTCCGCCCGAACCCCCTCGAAGCCGGCCGTCTCGATCCGCTCGACGCCCTCGGCCGAGCGGCGAACGCCGATCGGGTCGTGGCCGCGGGCCGCGAGCTGGCGGCCCAGCTCGAGGCCGACGTGTCCACAGCCCAAGATTGCAACCTTCATACCTCGACTCGCGGTCGGTCGCACATAATTTCACCGCTCGAGAGCGGTTTTCTCCCGTCTCCGCGCCGATTCCCGCGAATATTCGATCGGGGACTCGAGGCGCGACCGGTGTCACTCGACGGTGACCGCGACCGCGTGGGGGAGACAGGCGTTTTCGGCGTAGCCGCCCTCGTTCCACGGATACGCGTCGTCGGCGTCCTCGGTCGGACCGGCGATCCGGACGGGCTGGCGGCGACCGCGCTCGTCCGTCGCCCGCGAGACGAGCGTGTAGCTGCCGGGCGCGGGCTCCCAGTCGTAGCGAAACAGCCGCCAGGCGCAGTCGTAGTCCGGGCCGAAGCGCTCGGCCTCGGCCCAGTCCTCGCCGCCGTCGGTCGAGACCTCGACGCTCGTCACCGCGTCGTCGCCCGCCCAGGCGACGCCGACGACCGCGATCGGCCCGTCCTCGCTCGAGACGGTCGCGCCGTCCTCGGGCGCGCCGATCGTCGACTTGACGTTCTGGTCGAAGGTGTAGGGGTGGTCGATCTCGGCCGACTCGAGTTGGTCCCAGGTGTCGAACGTCGAGACCGTCGCGTTCGACTCGGGGTCGACGCCCTCGGGGTGGATGCGATAGGACGACTGCTGCCACTGCGTGTAGTCCTCCCCGTCGCGGTCCGTCCACTCCTCGCCGTGGACCATGGTTTCGGTCACGCGGAGTTCGGTGACCCACTTGACGCTGTTGACGCCGTACCAGCCGGGGACGAGCAGTCGAACCGGGTGCCCGTGTTCGGGGGGCAGCGGCTCCCCGTTTACCTCGTACGCGAGAATGCAGTCCTCGAGTACCTTCCCCATCGGGATCGAGCGGGCGAACCGGTCGTTCTCGCCGTCGACTTCCGGCCGATCGCCGCCGACCGCGGTGAGCCACATGTCGTCGTCGGTCGCCGCGCCGTGGTCGGCGAGGATCGACCGCAACGGGGTCCCGGTCCAGAACGCGGTGCTGACGGCCCCGTATTCCCACTGGACGCTCCCCGTCTCGGGCTCGAAGTAGCCCCGCCCGTTGCCCGCACACTCCATCGTGTGGGCGACGGCGACCGTCGGATACTCCTCCCGGATCGCCGCCATCTCGAGGTCGGCCGCCCGCTCGACCGCGCCGCCGAGTTCGACGATCCACTCCTCGGCCGCGGGGTCCAGCGTCTCGTTGCGGTGACAGACGTAGTGTTCCGCGACGGGCGTCAGCCAGTTCGCGTACGTCCCCCGGTCCGCGGCACCGACCACTCGATACCGGTCCGCGAGATCGGTGACGGCCTCGGTCCCGGGTTTGCGCGCCAGAATCTCGTCCGTCTCCCGTCGGCGGTCCTCGCCGCGTTCCGTGTTCGACATGGTGGGGAGACACCGCCGAGGAGGATAAATCACGGGGCGTGGTATCACTGCCCACGATCGCGTCCCGCGCTACGGCGCGCCGTCCGCGATCACGTACTGGACGTGGACGAACTCCTCGAACGACATCGGCGCGCGGCTCTCGATCTTCTGTTGGATCTCCTTGGCGTCGAGGTCGATCTCGAGTTCGCTCTCGACGGCGTCGACGTCGAGTACCGCCGTCGACATCCCCAGCAGCAGGTGTTCCAGCGCCATCGTCTTCGTCGTCTCGGGATCGGGCGCGCCCTCGGCCAGCGACTGGATCCGTGCGGCCTCCTCGAGGGTCAGCTCCGGCAGCTCGCCCGCGGCGACCGCCTCGAGGCGCTCCCGCTCGAGGTCGGTTTCGGCGGCCGCCTCGGCCGGACCCCGTTCCTCGACGATCGACGCGAGGTCGTCCGCGTACTCGGCCCGGAGCGCGGCGGGCGAATCGGGGACGGTCATCCGCTGTTCGTGGAACATACCGGATCCGACGGGAATGTCCCACAAATGTATTGTGAACTGCGGCGATCGGTCCGTCGATATCCCCCGTCTCGGGCGCATCGGTCGCGCGGTCGCCGCACTACGATCCACGTCTCAAATTACCGGAACGTTAAACAGCCCCCTCCCATATGCAAGTGATATGAAAGTAGCCCTGATCGGGGTCGGTCAGGCCGGTGGGAAGATCACCGAGCGGCTCGCGAAGTTCGACGCGAACATGGACTTCGGAGCCGTCCAGGGTGCCCTGGCCGTCAACTCCGCGGAACCCGACCTCCAGTCCCTCGAGTTCGTCGACACGAAGCTGATCGGTGCCGACCGCGTCAACGGCCACGGCGTCGGCGGCGACAACGAACTCGGCACGGAAGTGATGCAGGCCGACATCCAGCAGGTCCTCGGCGCGCTCGACGGCCGCGTGACCTCGAGCGCCGAAGCGATCGTCGTCGTCGCCGGATTGGGCGGCGGCACCGGCAGCGGCGGCGCGCCCGTGTTGGTCCACAACCTTCAGCAGGTCTACGACGTCCCCGTCTACGCGCTGGGCGTGTTGCCCGGGCGCAACGAGGGAGCGCTGTATCAGGCCAACGCCGGCCGCTCGCTGAAGACGCTGCTGCGGGAGGCCGACTCGACGCTGCTGATCGACAACGACGCCTGGCACGAACAGGGCGAGAGCGTCGAGGGGGCCTTCGAGACGATCAACGACCGGATCGCCAAGCGGGTCGGCCTGCTCTTTGCCTCCGGCGAGGCCGTCGAGGGCGTCGGCGAGAGCGTGGTGGACTCGAGCGAGGTCATCAACACCCTCCGCGCGGGCGGGGTCGCGGCGCTGGGTTACGCGACCGAGGTGGCAAGCGAGGACAGCGCCGAGAACATCAACACCGCCATGACAGTCTCCCGCCAGGCGCTGTTGACCGGGACGAGCCTGCCCGACGCCACCACGGCCGACTCCGCGCTGTTGGTCATCGCCGGCCAGCCCGACGCCATCCCGCGCAAGGGCGTCGAGCGCGCCCGGCGCTGGCTCGAGGACGAGACCGGCAGCATGCAGGTCCGGGGCGGGGACTTCCCGCTCGACAGCGACCGGCTGGGGGCGTTGGTGTTACTCGGCGGTGCCGAGCGCTCCGACCGGGTCCAGGCGTTCATGGAACGGGCCCGCGAGGCCAAGGAGGCCCAGGAGGAAGAATCGACAGACCACGCCGAGGAGTTCGCCGACGACCGGCTCGAGAACCTGTTCTGAGACGGTCTCCTGCCGTCAGTATCGGTGCGACCACGACCGCTTTGTGGTTGGCACCGGAAATCGGTACACCAAACCGTCTGAACCGTCGGAAGTGATTTTTATCTCGGGTTCACTCTCGGGGGTAATGACCGACGAGTGGACTGCCGGCGTCGTCACCGACGCCGGCGGTGACGACCCGCCGACCGTCGAGGGGTGGCGACCGGTATCGGTGCCCGGCCACCCTGCGGCCGTTGCCGATGCGGACGGCCCGATCGCCTATCGCACGACGGTTCCGGACCCGCGAGACGAAGCGTCCGAACGGGCGCTGCTCGAGGTCCGCGGCGCGTACGGCCGCGCCGAGATTTGGGTCAACGGCACGCGACTGGGGACCCAGAACGTCCCCTTCGTCCCGGCCCGCCTCGAGTTCGAGCCCCGCCCGGAGAACGAACTGCTCGTCGTCTGCGAGCCCCCCGACTCGTTCGCGGGGATTCACGCGACCGACGCGGTCCCCGACCGGTTCGACACGCCCGGGATCCGCTGGGGCGTCGCGGTCGAGTCCCGTCCCCGGACGTTCCTGCGAGCGTTCGAGGCCCGTCCGCGACTGGGACCGGTGTCGGCGGGCGACGCGAGCGAGGGGGCCGCGTCGGCCGCAAACGTGGCTCCCGACGGCGCGGGTGCCGCGATCGACGTGACCCTCGAGGTCGACGCGGGCGCGGCCGTCGACGACGCGGTGACGCTGTCGCTGCGGCCCGAGGGCTTTCGCGGCGGCGCGGCCATGGAACGGGTGCCCGTGCGGGCCGAGGCGGGGGAACGGACCACCGTCTCGCGGACGCTCACGATCAGGGAGCCCTCGCTGTGGTGGCCCCGCGAGTACGGCCCGCAGGACCGCTACACCGTCCGGGCGAAACTCGAGGGCGACACCCTCGAGCGGACGGTCGGACTGCGCCGCGTCGAGCGCGACGGCGACGGACTGCTGGTCAACGGCCGACGGGTTCGGGCCCGCGGGTTCACGCGGCTTCCCGGCGGTGATCCCCGCGCGGACGTCGACCGGGCCGTCGACGCGAACGCGACGTTGCTCCGGGCGCGCGGTCACGTCCCGCCCCGGTCGTTCTACGAGGCCTGCGACGAGGCCGGAGTGCTGGTCTGGCAGGACCTGCCGGCCTGCGGGGCCGATCTCCCGGTCGAGCGGGGGACCGAACTGGCGACGGCGCTGGCCGAGACGTACGGCGGCCACCCCAGCCTCGCGATGTACGGCGTTCAGGACTGGCCGGCCGATCCGTACGCGGAGCCGCTTGGGGAGGGCTTGCTCGCGAAACTCGCCGTCCGGTACCGGGCGTGGCGAGCGTCGGCCGACCGGGAACCGGCGGACGAAATCGCCGAGAACCTCCCCGACGAGCTGCCGGCCGTGTCGGTGGCCGGCCCACCGGGAACCGACCCCGACGCGGCGCATCTCTTCCCCGGCTGGCGATACCTCGCGGCCGCCGACATCGACTGGCTGCTCGAGACCTATCCGTCGCTGGGCGAGGCGGTCGGCCGGTTCGGCGCCGGATCGCTCGCAACCGATGAGGCCGACCCGGCGGAAGTGGCGGGACTCGAGCCGTCCCTGCTCGCCGGCGGGGCCGACGCCGCGGACTCACAGCGCGAGCAGGCACGGATCCTGAAAACGGTCGCCGAGACGCTCCGCCGGCGGGAGTGTGGCGTCCTCGCGGCGTCGACGCTTCGCGACCCCGGACCGGGCGGCGGCATGGGCGTTCACACCGTCGACGGGGATCCGAAGCGGGCCGCCGAGGGGATCGCGCAGTCCTACGAGCCGATTCAGGCCGTCCTCGACGGGCCGCCGACGCCAGGGACCGCCGGGATCACGCTCTGTAACGACAGCCACGAGGCCGTCGAGGCGACCGTCGGCTGGCGGGCGGGCGAGGAGACGGCCGCGACGACGGTAGACGTCGACCCCCTCGAGACGACGAGTGCCGGGACCGCCCGGATTCCGCCCGACGCGGATCGGGTCGACCTCGAGGTCGCCGTCGACGGGCGGACGGTCCGTAACCGGTACTATTTATAACTACGTTCGGCTCTCCATGTCACGGCCTAACGGGGCGAGACGAGGCCCCTGCGAACCGTTTTCAGGGGTTGGGGTACCGGTAGCTTTAAATTAGAGGCGACAATAGTACCAGTCACCAGAACGCCACCGGGGCGCGTATCGCTCGACGATCGATGACAGGAAATCTTATTCACCGAGGTTTCGCAGATCGTGAGCAGTCGCTTCGAACGACTGGTTGGCTACTGCCGAACCGATCGCCGAATCGCCGGCGATCGGCTCGGACGGCCGGCCGGTCGGTTTCCCGGTGCGGGTATGGCACAGAGGTTTGACTAACATGGTAGACGAATCGAAGAACATCGAACTGACAGAGGACGACCTAGAAAACAAATCGAAAGGACAGCTCATCAAGATGGCCGGTCAACTGCGAGACCGGCGCAACGAGCTGAACCAGATGGCTTCTGACCGGGCTTCCAAACGCGACGACCTTAACGCGAAGACTCGCGAGAAGGTCGACGAAGCCCAGGAGCATCGCGAGAAACGCGACGAACTCAACGAGCAGGTCCAGGAACACAAGGAAAGCCGCAACGAGCTCAACGCCGAGGCCAACGAACTGTTCGACAAGGTCGAGCAGCTCAAATCGGATATGGAGCTCGACGAGGGCAAGGACCTCGAGGAACTCGAAGAGGAGATCGAAGACCTCGAGTTCAAACAGCAGACCGAGGTCCTCTCGAGCGAGGAAGAGCAGGAACTCATCGAGAAGATCGAGAGCAAGCGCGAGGAGTACGAGGAGCGCAAGCAGAAACTCGATCAGAACGAGGACTTAGAGGAACTCGTCGAGGAAGCCGAGGAAGTGCGATCGGAAGCCTCCCAGCACCACCAGAAGGTCACGGAACTCGCCGACAAGGCTCAGGAACATCACAACCAGATGATCGAGGCTTATCGGGAGGCCGACGACATCCGTGACGAGGCCGACGAGATGCACGAGAAGTTCGTCGAGGCCCAGGAGGCCGCTGACCGCCACCACGAGGACTTCGTCCGCGTCCAGAAGCGCCTGCGCGAACTGGACAAGAAAGAGGAAGAAGAGCGCAAGTCCGAGCGCGACAAGAAGAAAGAGGAGGCCAAAGAGGAGGCCGAGGAGATCTACCAGAAGTTCAAGGAAGGCGAAACCCTCGACACCGAGGACCTGATGAAGCTCCAGAAGACGGGACTGCTCTAAGTCGATTCCGTCTACCCCGCGGTTTTTCTCCCCCGAGTCTTCGGGGTTCTCGAGTCCGTCCAGCGACGGCGCTGGCGGGCCGACAGTCGCTCCGGGATCGGCTCCGGTCGCTCGAGCGCGGCGGGACCGTGACCGTGTCTCAACCGGCCGACTCGTCCCCGTCAGCTCCCGCCTCGTCGGCCGGCGGCTCGTCTCACCCGCGACCGGCCGGTCCGGTGTCCGATCGATAGGAGTGACATACGTGTCCTGTAGCGCCGTCCTAGCGTCTGCTATCCGTTGTCGGCCGCCGGAATCGACGGGTTCGACTCGTGGCGGCCGGTCGCACTGGCGTCTCGGTGCCGGCCGTGGGTAGCCCGCGCCTACAGCCACCGGTCGGGAGCCGGGCCGGTGGTGTCGTCGTCCCGCCGCTGTACCCGATCTATAACAATGGAACCGGCCGTCCTCAGTCGCTGCTCATGCAACGTCACAGGGAGGACGCGAGCGTTCTCGTGCCGGGAATCGCCGCCCCGAGTACGGTCGCCTGTTGCCGCTCGCTTCGACCGCGCGGCGTTCGGACCGTCGTGGGTTCCGAGTCGCGATCGACGCCGGCGGCGACGTCGGCCTATCGCGACGAGTTCGTGGGGCTGCCCGACCCCGAGACCGACCTCGCCGCGTACGGCGACGCCCTCCGCTCGCTCGCCGAACGGACCGATATCGAGACGATCGTCCCGGTCCGCGAGGAAGACGTCTACGTCCTCGCGAACCGCAGGGACGAGTTCGCAACGGCCGTCGCGACCCCGTGGCCGGCGTTCGAGACGCTCCGGCGCGTCCAGGACCGGGTCGACCTCTTCGCCGCCGCCGACGCGGCCGGCGTCGCGGCCCCCGAGACCGCCCTCCTCGACGAGTGGGACGACTGGGGCCGCGAGACGATCGTCAAACCGCGCTACACCGTCGCGGCACCGGCCTACCTCGGCTCGAGCGCGGCACACGCGACGATCGGCTCGACCGAGTACCAGCCTCCGGGAACGGAACCGGACCGGCAGGCCGAGATCGACACGCGAGGCCACGTGCCGCTGGTCCAAGAACGGATCCCGGACTCGCCGGAGTACGGCTTCTTCGCGCTGTACGATCACGGGGACCCGGTCGCGACCTTCCAGCACTGCCAGCGACGAGGCTGGAAGTACTGTGGCGGACCCAGCGCCTACCGGGAATCGGTCTTCATCCCGGAACTCGAGGACGCGGGGCGGGCACTGCTCGACGAACTCGAGTGGCACGGGCTCGCGATGGTGGAGTTCCTGCGGGACCCGTCCGACGGCGAGTTCAAGCTGATGGAGATCAACCCGCGGTTCTGGTCCTCGCTGCCGTTCTCGGTCCGGGCGGGCGCGGACTTTCCCGCCTACTACTGGCAGCTGGCGACCGGCGAGCCGATCACGTCGGAGCCGACCTACGAGGTCGGGATGGGCGGCCATCTGTTGCGGGGCGAACTCAGCTACGTACACAGCGTCGCCACCGAGGAGTATCCGCTGGTCGAGCGGCCATCGCTCGGGGCCGCCGTCCGCGAGGTTGCGACGTCGCTCGTCGCTCACCCACGGTTCGATTACGCCGTCGCCGACGACCCGGTGCCGTTCGTGCAGGACGGCGTCAACCTCGTGCGGACGTGGCTGGGGGATCGGTCGGCGACGGCCGAGACGGGGGACGACGGGACGGAGCCGACCGGCGCGACGCCGACGATCGACCGCCCGGCATCGGAGCCGGCACAGACCGACGGCGGCCCAACCGGACCGCAGTCAGGGAGTTCGGACGACGGGACGCGGTGACCGACACGTTGCCAGCGCGAAACGTCGATGTAACCGTCCCAGACCAGCAACACATCACACTCCGAATTACGGAATTCGTAACTGACTCGAGTTCACAGTAAAATAGATCGCGAAGCGGGAGTCTCAGGAGTCAGTCGTACTCGGAGACGAGTTCGAGCGCCGTACGTCGAACACGTACAGCGTAGTCATGACGAGTAGACCGCCGAAAAAGAACGCAAAAAGGAGTTCGGACCATGTTTCATCGGAAATGAGTACGCCTATCGTCCCGCCGGCTACGACTGCCCATATTGCTTTCAGGATCGTACTCTCCCGTGTATACTCGATAAGAGCGCCGAGAGTTCCGAGCGCGGCCGCGACGAGTAAGTAAGGCAGTGGCGTCACCACTTCGACTACCTGCCCCGTAGCGATCGTATATAGCCCCGTTGCCACCACCCCCGATAAAATCATAATGAACGTAGTTCTTGTCTGTGGTCTGTGGTTTGTCATCTAATTTCAGCCCTGACTTATGGACTAGGGTCGGCGAGTGCGAGATATCCCGGAACGCTCTCTGCTTCCTCGAGATCTTCATGCGAATATTCATGACCTGCTGCAGTACCAATACGAATTTGGGGGGTACCGACTGGACCGTCGCTGGCTTCGTCCCAAAGGCCCACGGTGAATTCGTCCCCGGCCGTATCGAAGTCTATGAGAACGCTCCCAGCGGCCCCACAGACTCCTGCTGCACCCCACCCTGCACCGGGGAGAGCCGCACAGATTACACCCCCAATTGCACCCCCAGCTGCCTGTCCAATATCTTCTCCTGCGACTGCTGCAACTCCGACTTCGTATTTTTTGACGTTAGGAAATGAGTATTCACCGATAGTGTCTCCCCAAGGATCGGTTTCTCGGAGTATTTCGAGATCAGTGTCGACTTGTTGAGTACCAATATTGGTACGGGGGTTCACTTCTATGAGGTGAACCGAAGTACTCTTCTTATCAATTCGGTATCTGTATGTCTCACCTTCAATACTTACGTCCACTATCTTCTGTTGTTCTGTTTCCGAGACCACTTCAACACTACACTCATCGCATTCGTCGTTTGATTGCGCTGCGCCGCTTCCGACTGCGGCGATGCCCAAAGTAAGTCCCGATGCACACGTGCGCAATACCGTTCTTCTTTTTCTCATATTGCGGCCTGAAATACCATGGATGGTAAGTAATCTGTTGGGTGCTATTTTCTACCCTATTAACCGATAGTAACTATTATAAACCCTTTATGACCCTAAATATATGGAAATTGAATCGGTACCGGTTCTTACTATAGTTACTGACTGTACTTCAGTTTGGACCACCAACGCTTAACGGAGCGCACACGCAGCTATCAATATGACTCGAGGTGTCACCGATGGTCAGTAACGGGACCGAGCGACTCCTGACGGTCGCGCTCGGCGGGTTCGCGTCCGCGGCGGTCGCGGTCGCGCTGTTCGTCGTCTATCCGCAGACGCTGACGGACCTGTTCGGCGTGCTGTTCGCGATCGCCGCCGTCCTCGTGGGGCTGCGATTCACGAGCAACATCGCCGGCTCGCTGTACCCGAGCTACGACGTCGCCGAAGTCGCCGTCGAGGGGCCGATCAGCCGCGACGGCGGCGGTGGGCCCCTGCCGACGAGCCCGGGTGCGACGCCGGCCGACGACGTCGTCGACCAGATCGATCGCGCCGACGAGGACGACAGCGTCGACGCGTTGCTGTTGAAGCTGAACACGCCCGGCGGCGAGGTCGTCCCCAGCGACGACATTCGTCTGGCCGCCGAACGCTTCGACGGGCCGACCGTCGCCTACGCGACCGACGTCTGTGCCAGCGGCGGCTACTGGATCGCCAGCGGCTGCGACGAACTCTGGGCCCGCGAGGGGTCGATCGTCGGCTCGATCGGCGTCATCGGCTCCCGGGTCAACGCCAGCGACTTGGCCGAAAAGGTCGGCCTCTCCTACGAGCGCTTCGCCGCCGGCGAGTACAAAGACGCCGGCACGGCGCTCAAAGAGATGGACGAGGACGAACGCGAGTACCTGCAGGGGATCATCGACGACTACTACGACACCTTCGTCGAACGGGTCAGCGACGGCCGCGACTTAGAGCCGGAGTTCGTCCGCGACACCGAGGCGCGGATCTACCTCGGGGAGCAGGCCCACGAGCTGGAGTTGGTCGACCACCTCGGCACCCGCCGGGAGATCGAGACCGAACTGGCCGACCGGCTCGAGACCGACGAGGTCGTCGTCGAGGAATTCGAGCCCGAGCGTCCGCTGATGGCCCGCGTCGGCGCGGGCGCCCAGAAGGTCGCCTACGCTTTCGGAGCCGGCATCGCCGGCCTCGGCGACGGCCGCGGGTTCCGCCTGCGGAGCTAACTGCGCGGGGTCGCCCGCTCGAGTCCCCGTCCCCCGGTCGAGACCGCCACGGGAGCGGTCGAACGAGTAAGTGGTTTTATCGTTGCACAGAATGCATCGGCTACCGTGACAACGCTGGTCGTCTGTCTCGACCGGACCGACGACGTGGGCCGCAAGACCGGCCTGCGCTCGCCGGTCGTCGGCTGGGAGGCAGTTCGCGCGCTCGTGACCGACGTCGGCCTCGCGGATCCGGAGGACTCGGGAGTCAACACCCTGCTCGAGTCGTTGCGGGTCGCCCAGGACTTGCGCGACGAGAACGAGGAGGTCGTCGTCGCGGTCGTCTCGGGGGACCACGAGTCGATGGTGTCGGCCGACCGGGCGGTCGCCGAGCAGCTCGACGACCTCATCGCGGACTACGATCCGGACTCGGCGGTCGTCGTGACCGACAGTGCGGAGGACGAACGGCTGATTCCGATCGTCGAGAGCCGCGTGCAGGTCGATTCGGTCGACCGGGTCGTCGTCCGCCAGGCACGGGACATCGAGTCGACGTACTACCTGCTCAAGCAGTTCCTCGCCGACGAGGAGCTGCGCCAGACGATCCTCGTCCCGATCGGGCTGACACTGCTGGTCTTTCCGCTGCTCGCGACGACCGTCGGGCCGGCGGAGGGCGCGGCCGCGATCACGACCGTCATCGGCCTCTTCCTGCTCTACAAGGGCTTCAACATCGACGAACGCCTGACCAGACTCGCCCGGGGGACCCGCGAGTCGCTGTACTCCGGGCAGGTGTCGGTCGTCACCTACGTCGTCGCGGCCGGGCTGACCTTCGTCGGCCTGTTCGTGGGCGCGCTCGGTGTCTCGGGGCTCGAGGACACCCCCGGCGTGGTGATCCCGGCGACCCGCTTCGCGTTCGACAGCGTCCCGTGGCTGGCGATGGCCGCGTTGACGGCCAGCGCCGGCCGGTTGCTCGACGAAGCGATCAGCGACGAGCCCATCCGCACGTCCTTTCTCAACCTCCCGTTCATCGTCGTCGCGGTGGGGCTGGTCGTCCGCGGGTTCTCCGCGTACTTCCTCGAGCAACAGGGTCAGATGGAGTCGTTTGTCGTCCCGGCCAACGAGTTCCTCATCTTCTCGAACGAGCGGTTCGTGATGGGGGCGGGCGAACGCCTCGCGCTCTACGTCGTCACCGCGATCGTCATTAGCCTCGTCGGCGCACAGATCGCGGCCTCGCTCAGTGGCTCGAGCGGCGAGGACGAACGGAGCGACGGCGGCTCCGATGCGGGTCCACAAGACGGCGCGACGGCCGACGGCGAGTCCGCGGCCGCAACCCCCGATTCCGGCGCGGTCCCGGACCGGAGCGATCCCGAACTCACCGACGGCGGTGCGGCCGCCGGCGCCGACTCGCCCGCCGATCGCGACCGCTGACCGTTCCGACTCGGTATTCATTTACCCGCGCCGGCCGACGACCGACCATGAGCGACGCAGACGGCGCGTGGGTGAGTCTCTTTTCGGGCGGCAAGGACTCCTCGTGGGCGCTGTACCGGGCCCTCGAGGCGGGACTGCCCGTCGACCGGCTCGTGACCGTCCACCCCGCGGGCGACTCGTATATGTATCACGTCCCCGCGACGGAACTGGCGACGCTGGCGGCCGAGAGCATCGGCATCGAACTGATCGACGTCGAACCGGACGACTTCGCGGCCGACGCGGCCGTCGACTCCGGGACGCAGGGCGACGCCGAACTCGAACCGCTCGAGGCCGCCCTCGAGGACCTCGACGCCGATCTCCCCGGCGGGATCGCGGGCGTCACCGCCGGTGCCGTCGAGAGCGAGTACCAGACGAGCCGCATTCAGGGGCTGTGCGACCGCCTCGGCTGTGAACTGTTCGCCCCGCTCTGGCAGGAAGACCCCCGCGAACTCGCCGACGCGATGCTCGAGGCCGGCTTCGAGATCGCGATCATCCAGGTCGCGGCCCGCGGGCTGGACGAGTCGTGGCTCGGGCGGACGCTCGACCGCGAGGCCATCGCGGACCTCGAGGCGCTGCACGAGGAGTACGGCGTCCACATCTTGGGTGAGGGCGGCGAGTTCGAGACCTTCGTCGTGGATGGGCCACATATGGATCGGCGGATCGACCTCGAGTACGAGCGCGAGTGGGAGGGGACGCGCGGCCGGTTGCGAATCACGGACGCGACGTTGGAGTAGGAATCGTTCCGCGAGCGAACGGCGTGAGCGAGCGGCTTTTCGGTCCAGAGTGTTGCGCGAGCGGTGAGCGAAGCGAACCCGAGCGGAACAAGGTGGTCCACCCGGTCCGTAGCGGCGGTTCGACGGGGTTCAGCGGGACTTCCGTCGCTTCTACGGACGAGCGGCCTCGAGGACCGCCTCCCGTTCGGCCGGCTCCGTCGCTCGCCACCACGCGATCCGATCGATCTCGAGCGGGCGATACCCCGAGACGACGGCGAGCCACTCACAGGAGGCGATCGTCCGGCGCGCCGTCGCGGTGTCGATCGGCGACGACTCGCAGTCGTCGTCGACGGCCGACAGCAGTTTTTCGAGGGTCGGATCCGGTCGCGGGGTATCGACCCCCGCCAGTTGTCGCAGGTACTGGAAGGTCCCGGGCCCGACGCCGGCGATCGACCCGATCGGGTCCGACTCGTGGCGGTAGTGATCCGCGGTTTCGGCCCAGTCGATCAGCGCCGCGAGGTCGTCTTCCGCCGGGGAGTCGGCGAGGACGGCCGCGATGTCACAACAGACTGCGCGCGTGCGCCGGGCACCGAGGGCCGCCACGAGGTCGTCGTCATCGCGCTCGAGGGCGGCGAGGTCCGAAAAGGACGTGACGCGACCGGTCGCGACGAACGCGTCGCGAAACCGCTCGACGGCCGGCTTGACCCCGTCGAGAAAACCCTGGCCGGTCGCGGCCGCGGCGGCCTCGGCGACGAGCAGTAGCGGGTCCGAGCCGGTCCAGCGCCGGAACTCGAGGAACGCGGCCGCGAGGTCCGCGGCCGGCACGCCGTCGGCGCGGGACTCGAGGGCCGCCCGGGCCGTCTCGTCGACACTCATGTCCGTTGGTCACGGGTGACACACGGCATGCCCATAGGTGTATCGCCCGATTCCCGCGATCGACGGCCGGCCCTCGCTACGCGCCGCCGTTCGTGATCGTCGTGTGGGCACCGATGAGCGCCCCTGCGAGATCGAGGTCCTCGAGGGTGGTCCCCCGGTCGATGATCGAGCGGCGGATGTCGCCGTCGCGGACCGTCGCCTCGGGGAAGATGACGGTGTGTTCGAGGTCGGTCCCCTCGAGGGCCACGTCGTCCATGACGTGGACGTTCTCGCCGATCGTGGCGTCTTCCAGCGTCGCGGAGTCGGCGACCAGCGAGTCGCCGTCGAGGTGCCAGGCGACGGCGTCGAGATAGCTCTCGGGCGTACCGATGTCGAACCACGCGCCCTCGAAGGTGTAGGCGTAGGTGGCCTCGCGGTTCTGGAGCCACTGGACGAACCAGCCGGGCTCGTCGGGGTTGTTCCCGTCCTCGAGGTAGGTCGGCAGGAGATCGAGCGACTCCTGGGGAAAGGCGTAGCAGGCGATCGAGACGAGCGTACTCTTCGGGTCGTCGGGTTTCTCCTGAAAGTCGACGACGCGGTCGCCCTCGAGGTCGACCAGGCCGTAGGAGGAGGCCTTCTCGCGGGAGCCGACGTCGTAGGCGGCCAGCGTCGGCGCGTCCCGCGCTTCGAACGCGTCGAGGAAGTCGGCGACGTCGAAGCTGATCAGGTTGTCGCCGGCGATGATCAGCAGGTCGTCGTCGACGTTCTCGCGGTCGATCAGCTGGGCGAGCGCGCCGACGACGCCGAACTTGTCGTCTTCCTCGGTCGTCTCCTCGACCGAGAGTCGGGGCTTGTCGAACTCGCTATCGGCCAAGTGGGCCTCGAAGTCGGGGGCGAACCGCTCGTTGGTGCTGACGTAAACCTCGTCGATTCGCTCGTCGGCCTCGAGTTCCGCGAAGATGCGATCGACGACAGTCGACTCACCGATCGGGAGGAACATCTTGGGCCGATGTTTGGTAATCGGCCACATCCGAGTCGCGTACCCGCCTGCAAGGACGACGGCCTTCATAGGGCGGTGTTCTCCTGCGGGGTCTAAGTCAGTTGTCCTTTCATGGGGGTCGGGCGAGCGGCGGCCGCGGACGGACTCGCGGCGGCGAGCGGAGAGCAAACGGTAAAAGCGCACCCGCCGTTACCCCCGGTATGCGCGAGGCCGACGAAACCACCCGACAGAAACTCGCCGACGCCCTCCGGGCCGAGCCGGCGACGCCGAGCGAACTCGCGACGCAGTTCGATCTCACGCCCCACGCGGTGGTGGGCCACGTCGAACACGTCTCCCAGTCGGTAGCCGACGGCGACGAGCAGTTCCTCGTCGCCCCGCCGACGTGTCGGAACTGCGGGTTCGACGACTACGACGACCTGCTGAACCTCCCCTCGCGGTGTCCCGACTGCAAGAGCGAGTCCGTCGACGAACCGACGTTTACGATCGAGTGACTTGACAGTCCACCTTCGAGGACTGTCATCGCCGGTGTCTAATTTCGTCTCCGATTCGACACTAATATTTAGCGCGCAAGAGCAAACCCGGTAGTCCCCTCGAGCGAGCGGTCGTGTCCCGGTCGACGAACCCCCGCGTGTCTGGGCACCGTCTCGGCCGTTCGACTCGAGCCCATCGAACAGATATGAGTCCCGCACCACACTCGGAACCCGATCGCGCCGAGTTCGTCCAGGCCGTCCTCGAATGGCTCGACGAACCCGACGCGTCGGCGGAGGCGATCGACGACGCGTTCGCGCTGCTTGCCGACCAGCGCCGCCGGCTACTGTTGCGGGTCATGCGCACCTACGGCGAGGAGGTGACGCTGCCCGACGCCGCGGAGGAGGTCGCCATTCGCGAGACGGGCCACAGCGTGACGAACATCTCGGCCGAGCGGGTCACCGAGGTCTATCTCTCGCTCTATCACGATCACCTGCCGCGGCTGGTCGACGCCGGCCTGCTCGCGTACGATCAGGAGCGGGACCTCGTCGCCCCCGGCGACATCTAGAACTCGACGTTCGAGGTCGACGTCCGGTCGAAATCGTCCGTCTCGAGCGGGCCGGGGCCGACGAACTCGTAGTCGTCGTCGGTCAGGTAGACGTCGCCGTCCGCGACGGTGACCTCGAGGTCGGTGAGGTAGGCCCCCTCGCAGGGGCCGAAGGTACAGCGGCCGGAGTCGGGTTCGAAGTACGCGCCGTGGTTCGCACAGACGAGTTCGCCGTTCCGGATCGGCGCGCCAGACCCCTTGTCCAGTTTGATGTGCGTGAGATGTTGACAGTAGTTGAGCCAGCAGGCGACCTCGTCGGCGGGATCGTCGCCGTCGGGGTCGGTCCTGACCAGAATCGCCTCCCGTTCGTCGCCCGCGTCGTCGGCGACGCGAAACAGCACCGTCGAGTCGGCGGGCACGTCCGCGAGCGTCGTGATCCGTCCTGCGTCCATGGGACCCCGATTACCGGTCGCCCGTCCTGAACGTTTCGACAACGAGCGTGCATATGTCTGACGGAGTTTTAACCGCCTCTCCGCCAAACGCCGCCTATGGATTCCCTTCTCGTCTACGGCTCCTACGGCTACACCGGGCGACTGATCGCACGCGAGGCGGTCGCTCGCGGCGGGTCGCCCGTCGTCGCCGGCCGCGACGGCCGCGCGGTCGCCGAACAGGCCGACGCGCTCCGGGTCGAGGGCCGGACCGTCGACCTCGCGGCCGACGACCTCGAGCGCCGACTCCGCCCCTTCGACGCCGTCCTCAACTGTGCCGGTCCGTTCGTCGAGACGGCCGGCCCGCTGGTCGACGCCTGCCTCGAGACGGGGACGGACTACCTCGACATCACCGGCGAGTTCCCGGTCTTCGAGCGGCTCCGCCAGCGCGACGAGCAAGCCCGCGAGGCGGGGATCACGCTGTTGCCCGGCGTCGGTTTCGACGTCGTTCCCTCGGACTGTCTGGCGGCGTTTCTCAACGAGCAGCTACCGGCCGCCGACCAATTGCGACTCGGGATCAAGGGCGGGGGCGGCCTCTCGCGGGGCACCGCCCGGACGATGCTCGAACACCTCGGCGACGGCGGCGTCGTGCGCCGCAACGGCCGGCTCATTCAGGTGCCGACCGCGTTCCGGAGCCGCGAGATCGACTTCGGCGACGGCCCCGAACACGCCGTCACGATCCCGTGGGGCGACGTCGTCACCGCCGCCCACAGCACCGGGATCGAATCGATCGAGGTCTACGCCGCCGCGCCGTCGTGGGCGGACCGGGCCCTCTCGGCGGTCGACTCGCTGGGCTGGCTCCTCGAGCGCGGCCCCGCCGAGCGAGTCCTGAAGCGACTGATCGACGCCCGACTCGAGGGGCCGGACGACCGCCAACTGGCGACCGGCAGCGCCGTCGTCTGGGGCGAGGTCGTCGACGAGGCGACCGGCCGACGGGCACAGGCCCGGATCCGCACGCCGAATCCCTACGCCCTGACGGCCGAGTCGGCGGTCGCGGCCGCACAGCGGGTCCTCGAGGGGGGCCGGGTCCCGGCCGGCTTCCAGACGCCCGCATCGGCCTTCGGCAGCGAATTCGTCCTCGAGCTGTCGGCGACCGAGCGGGAACTGGTCGAGGCACCGGCCGAGTCCGGCGGGCAAGCGGCGGCGATCGGCGAGTCCGAGCGGCCGTCGCCGGTCGAGCCGCGGTGAATCGATCCGTTCGGCGGGAGTGGAGCCACGTTTTCCGATGGCACTCGAGCGGCGAGTCCCGGCGAGGCGGTCCCGAGGACTGCGGACCTCTTGGATAACCAACCACACTTTTGTGCGTCCGGCTCGAGCCGGTAGCTATCGATGTCCTCCGATCGACCCACCCTTCGCGAGCGGTTCAGGGACGATCTCCGGACCGGCTCGCTGCCGGTTTTGCTGACCGCGGTGCCGATCGCGATGGCGGTCGGGCTCGGGAGTACGTGGTACTGGGACGAGTTCGCCGGCGGGTTCATGCTACTCATGCTGCTCGGTGTGATCGTGCCGTCCATTCACGAAGCGCACTGGCCACAGGAGTGGCCCTGGTCGACCGACGTCCTGTGGACCGTCGCCGCGTCCGCCGTCGCGCTCGGGCTGTTCGCCGGCATCTATCTGCTCGCCGGGGTCCTGACCGAGGACCCGACCCACCGCGCAGCGATCGCCTTCGGCGTGACCAGCCTCGGCGGTTGGTCGCTGTCGTGGGCGATTCGACGGGACCGCTGACGACCGCCGTTACTCGTAACAGGTTCGCTCAACCCGCTCGTCGTACAGCCGCGCGAGCTGGTCGGTGACCGACCCGCCGCCGATCGCGTGGCCGTCCAGCGTCCCGATCGGCCGGAGTTCCCACGTTCGGTTCGTGAGAAACGCCTCGTCGGCCGCGCGGACCGCGTCCGGTTCGTATCGCCCCTCGCGGACCGACAGGCCGGCCTCACGGGCCAACTCGAGGACGATCTCGCGGGTGATCCCCGGCAACACCGGGCCGTCGGTCGTCGGCGTGTGGAGCGTGCCGTTGCGGACGAAGAACAGATTGCTCGTGGCCCCCTCGGTCACTCGGCCCTCGAGATCGCACATGAGCGCCTCGTCGCTTCCGGGCTCGAGTTCCGTGCGCGCGAGAATGCCGTTCAGGTAGTTGTGAGTCTTGGCGGCGGCGGGGATCGACTCGTCGGGTACCCGGCGCGTTTCGACGGTTTCGACGGTCGCCGGGCCGTCCCAGACGGGCTCGCCCTCGAGCCCGCCCCGCGGGAGGGGCTTGACGTAGACGACGACGGTGGGGTCGACCTCGGGGTCGGGCGTGAGCTTCCCCGGCTGGACGCCGCGGGTGATCGACAGCCGGACGTAGGCGTCCGCGAGGTCGTTGGCCGCCAGCGTCTCGTCGATCCGTTCCCGGAGGTCGGTGGCGGCGAGCCCGTGTTCGAGCGAGAGCGCCTCGCAGGTCCGCTCGAGGCGCTCGCGGTGGGCGTCCCACGCGAAAATCCGCCCGCCGTAGGCCCGCAGCGTCTCGAAGGCGGCGTCGCCGTACCGAAAGCCCCGGTCGTCGACGCTGACGGTCGCCTCGCTGGCGGGCTCGAGGTCGCCGTCGACGTGGTAGATGGGGTCGTCGGTCATGGCGGTGCGATCGTCTCGTCGTGGCACTCGGAGGTGTATGAAACTGCTGGCTGTGGCTCGAGCGCGCCGACTTCGTCCATCGATACGCCCTCGATCCGCCTGTCGTTCGGCTTCTTGTGTTCGTACACACGAACCTCCACGTCGTCGTTTTTTACGTTCTCGAGTAACCTATGCGGCCCTGAGGGGGACTTTTCATCACCCGATCTGAGAACCGACTGTTCTCTCGAGGCGATCATCGGTTGATATGCACACGACGAGTCGCAACTCGTGTGCATATTCGGAGATCAGTTTCTTCGATGTGCAACCCCAGGGGGTGGATCAGAGAATGTGGTCTGAATAGCAAATTACTGATTATCAATTAGGTCCTCAAGCTCAAGGTCGTCATGATATTTGAAAATCGGTATAGTATAAACCATATTGTAAAGATCATTTATCAATTCTGATAGTATATTTATTTTGTTTAGGTCATCAAGGACAGATAGTGTAAAACGTTCCTCTACATCGTGTACTAACGCCGCTCGTACATCTGCTACATGCTTAATATCATCTAATCTATCTGAATCGACTATATCGCATGCAACCAATGTCTCTGCCCGGCCCTCGTAGGACCCGATCTGTGAAACGATAGCATTCTTTCCTGAATCGGGTAAATCGTCATCAACTAACTTCCTCACCAGTTTACCTAACATATCATATATTAGCTCATACGCCATCGAATATATAAGTGTGACTGTATTTCCAATAGTATATCTCCCCGATCGTTCTGCAAACCCCATTACAGCATCCTTGGAAACCGAAAACTGTTCAGCTTCAGACGCTATTTCGCTAACTTGTTCTAAATACATTCTGTGGCTGGCATTCACCATATCCGCTATTCTTATAGAAGTAATATAGTGGTATTCATGGTCCTCAATTTTAGCATGATTGGCACTAACAATATAATCGTTGCATGCATCAATCATCACGTTAAACGCGTCTTCAGGTGATTCTCTTGGATCAATACTTGCTTTGTCTAATCTATTCGCAACATATTCGCGCACATTAGAAAAAGTGGGTTCTGCCATATATATTGGATATTGACGATCAGATATGATTCTTTTGTCAAAGTATATAAATGAAAAGAGTATACAGAGATTCTAATAATCGAACCATTATCATTTGACCTTAGCCTCAATTTCCATCTCAACACTGATCCTACTCCTTCCCTCGAATTACTGAATTGCTTCAGCTGTAGTCAGTCCATGCTGGTTAGCGATCTCGGCAGCAAGGTCGTTTGCATAAGCTTCCGTTGGAGTTCGCTTATGCTGTCGTGCAAGTTCAACCAGGGCTAAAACAATCAACAGGTCATCTTGAGGTTGGCGCATGACGGTAATTCTGGCCTTGGCATCACGGATAAAACCCCGTAAGCGTATCTGACAAGCGGGGTTATCGAGGTCTTGCCACGGCCTACCAGCGGGGTAGCGTCTCTGCAACGTCCAGTATCGTCCTGTCCAATTTTCGCTAGCGCGGCGCGCGCTCTGCGCGCCGCGCAATTGCCCTGCCCCCTTAGGGGCACTCCATTTTGCAGATAGTACGGACGAACCGCGGCCGCAACCCTATCTCTCGAGTCACCAACCACACACTCAACCAGTAAATATCCTAACATTCTTTAGGATAGATTGCGTAACGCACAGACGCGCACGAAAGTGCGCTGAGCCGGAGTCCTGCCACCAAGCTAGCACTCCGGCTCAACTATCGCCCCCGCGTCGCGGGAGCAATCCACCATTGACGTTGGCGAAATAAAGACCTGCCGACGTCCGCCGACCGGTCGCGCCCGTCGCCGACTCCCTCGCTGGGTTGTGAACCGCCGTCTCGGGGACACACAGAACGACCTATGGTCTCGAGCATCACCATCCACTGCGACTGTGGAACTGACAACCGTATCGTACCGACCGACGGTCCGACCACGTGTCCGGACTGCGAGACGACGTTCGAACTCACGCTCCTCGAGCGCCCCACCGATCCCCATGCACCCAGCACTCGCCACGGCACTCACGTATATTGCGGCCCGTGAGGATCGTGCGGTGACGGGCCTGCCGCCCCTCTCCGAGGCGGTCGACACCGAGGCGCTTGCCGCCGTCCTCGAGTCGAACCCGACCGCTACCGTCCGCTTCGAGTACGCGGGCTACCGCGTCGTGGTGGGTCCCGACCCCGACGCGGTCACGGTGATCGAACGGGATCGCTGAGACCGCTCGAGCGGCTCGATCACGCGTCGGCGCGGGCGGCGAGCCGACAGAAGTTCGCGATCAGCTGTTTGCCCACCTCGAGCGAGATCTCTTCGCCGCTCCCGTCCTCGCCGGCCGCGCCCGGATCCGCCCGCGTGAGGATGCTTTCGGGGTGGAACTGCACCCCGAACTGGGGCTTCTCGCGGTGGCGGACCGCCATCAAAACGCCGCGCTCGTCGGTCGTTCGGGCGGTCTCCTCGAGCGTGTCCGGCAGGCCAGCGCGCTCCACCGACAGCGAGTGATACCGGCCGACCCGAAACGTCTCGGGCAGCCCGTCGAAGAGTCCCGTCCCGTCGTGGGTGATCGTCGACGGCTTCCCGTGGACGACCTCGGGGGCGTGGCCCACCGGCGCACCGTTGGCCGCACACAGCGCCTGATGGCCCAGACAGACCCCCAGAATCGGGTACTCGGTCTCGGAGAACAGCGGTATCGAGATCCCCGCCTCCTCGGGCGTTCCGGGGCCCGGCGAGACGACGATCCCCGTCGGCTCGAGGGCCCGAACCCCCGAGAGATCGATCTCGTCGTTCCGGCGGACCACGACGTCGTCCGCGAGTTCGCCCACGTATTGGACCAGATTGTACGCGAACGAGTCGTAGTTGTCCACGACGAGGACGCGGGTCCGCGACTCAGTCACCCTGCTCACCCCTGCCGGCCGTCTCCGGGTTCGCTTCGTCGCTCTCGTCCTCGAGGTCCAGCTCAGCCCGTTCGCCCAGCGCTTCGTCGACGGCCGTGATGAGCGCGCGGGCCTTGGCCAGCGTCTCGTCGTACTCGCGTTCGGGGTCGGAGTCGTGGACGATCCCCGCACCCACCCGGAGGTGGTACTCGTCGGCCTGCCGGACCAGCGTCCGGATGACGATGTCGAGTGTGGCGCGGCCGTCGAACCCGAAGATTCCGACGCTGCCGGTGTAGGGACCCCGCCGGGTCGCCTCGAGCTCGTCGATGATCGCCATGGTCCGGGGTTTGGGCGCGCCGGTGATCGTCCCGCCGGGGAAGACCGCCCCGATGGCGTCCGAGAGCGTGGCGTCGGGCCGGAGTCTGCCCGTGACGTTCGAGACGAGATGCATCACCTCCGAGTAGCGGTCGATCCGGCGGTACTCCGCCACGTCGACGGAGCCGTACGCACAGACCTTCCCGAGGTCGTTGCGCTCTAAATCGACCAACATCGCGTGTTCGGCCCGCTCTTTCTCGTCGTCCAGCAGGTCGGCCTCGAGCGCGTCGTCCTCGGCCGGCGTCTCGCCGCGGGGCCGGGTGCCCGCGATCGGCTCGGTCCGGACGAACTCGTCGTCGCGCTCCAAGAGTAGTTCGGGACTCGCACTGACCAGATCGGCCGCCCGGAACTCGAGCAGACAGGAGTACGGCGCGGGATTGACCCGCCGCAGGGCGTCGTAGGCGGCGACGGGGTGGACCGCGGCGGGCGCGACCAGCCGCTGGGAGATATTCGCCTGGAAGGTGTCGCCGTCGCGGACGGACGCCTTGACCCGGCGCACGCGGTCGGCGAAGGCCTCACGGCCGCAGTCGCTCTCGAAGGTCGCTTCGGGGCTCGAGACCGGCGGGTCGCCGACCGTCGGATCGCCCTCGAGAATCCGCTCGGCGAGGTCGAGCGCCCGCTCGCGGCCGCGTTCGTAGGCGGGCTCGATGGCGTCGTCGGCCGGCGCTTCGTCCGCGTCGCCGGTCCCGACTCGCGGGCAGGCCGTGATCCGCAGCGTCGTCTCGCCGTCGACCGGTGCCTCCCACGCCGCCAGCCGGTCGTAGACCGCGGCCTCGAGCCGCGGCAGCCCCCGGTCGTCGACGGCCGACTCGGGGAGGGTCTCGAGTTCGCGGGCGACGTCGTAGGAGAGCCAGCCGACGGCCCCGCAGGGGTAGGGGACGTCGCAGTCGCCCCGCGCCAGTCCGTCGGCGGCGAGCAGGCCCTCGAGGGCGGCCAGCGTCGGCGAATCACCCTCGGCTCGTGACACCGCGTCGGGGCCGACGGTGAGCCGGTCGACCGGATCGACGCCGAAGTAGCCCCAGCCGGGCTGGCCGCCGGTCGTCTCGAGGAAGGCGTCGCCCTCGCCGTCGCGGGCGCGACGGTAGGCGGCAAAGGGGTCGTCGACGGTGAGTCGCACTTCGACGGGAACGCGGCGTCCGGAGCGCGTCGCCGGGGCGTCACGGGGGGTCGACGCGCCGGGCTCGGGGTCCCGAGCGGCGGCGCGAAACGAGTCGAGCGTCGTGACGACGCGCGGGTCGCTCATGTGGCACGGAACGGAACGGATCGATAATCCTCTTGCGATTCGGCAGTCGGCCGACCGTCGAACGCGGGCGGGGACGCCGGCGGTCACGGGCCGCCGGTCGGCGGGGTCGACCGGCAAAACTGGGTCGGCTCGGAGAACGGGGAGAGACAGCGCCTCGAGACGGCGAGAGAGTGAGAGATCCGTGGGGTCGTTACCTGACTTCGGCGCGGTCGATCCAGCCCTGAATGCGCTTCTCGGAGATGTCGGTCTGCTCGGCCAGGTCGGCGGCGTCGGCGACGGCGAGTTCGCCGACGGTCTCGACGCCCGCGCCGGCCAGCCGGTCTGCGTAGGCCGGGCCGATCCCCTTGATGGAGTCGACCGGCTCCTGATTTTCCGGTTCGGGCTCGGCGTCGGGTTCGGCGTCGTCAACTTCGTCGTCGGTCTCCGCTTCGGCGACCGACTCCTCGAGCGCGGGTTCGGCGGCGCTTTCGTCCGCGGCGTCGGCTTCGACCGCCGTGTCCTCCTCGTCTTCGGCGTCGTCGGTCTCGGCTGCGGTTTCGGGCTCGGGTTCCGTCGACTCGGACTCGGCCGCCGCGTCGGCGTCGGGTTCGGCCTCCTCGACGGGCGACCCGGGTTCGGCCGTTTTCTCGGTCGTCGGTGCCGCGTCCTCGGTCTCCGGCCCGGTCGCCTCCGCCGCTTCGGCGGCCTCCTCCGGGCGATCGGGCTCGTCCGTCAGCGACTCCGTCGACGCCGCCGCCGTCGAGCCGGTCGCGGCCGACTGGGGCGGCTCGGCGGCCCCTTCGTCCGCCGCGCCCGCGTCGCTCCCGGCGTCGTCGTTCGATCGTTCCCGCTCGACCGTTACCCCGACCTCTCGAGCGCCCCCGCGCTCCGAGTCCGACTCGTCGAACCCCAACAGGGACTTCAGCTTTTGGAGGATTGCCATTATCTGATCGTAGTCGGTTCCAACACTTAAATTCGCCTGATACTGTCGGTCCCGCGGTGCTGGCGCTGGGTTACAGCCGCGAGCGCAGTGCCTCGTTCATCGCTTCGACCGGTGCGTCCCGGCCGGTCCAGATCTCGAACGCCTCGACGCCCTGATACAGCAGCATCCACGCGCCGTCGACCGTCGTCGCGCCCGCTTCGGCCGCGTCGCGCAGCAGTCGCGTCTCGAGGGGCTGATACACCGCGTCGAGGACGGCCAGATCGCCGTGGAGCGCGTCGGCCGGTACCGGCGTCGCGTCCTCCTCCATCCCGACGCTGGTGGCGTTGACCAGCACGTCGGCCTCGGACAGCAGCCGCTCGACGTCCGCCAGCCCGTGGCCGCTCGCCCGGGGGACTGCCTCGGCCAGCTGGCGGGCCTTGGGCTCGGTACGGTTGGCGATCGCGACCGTCGCGCCGGCGTCGGCCAGCCCGAACGCGACCGCCCGCCCGGCCCCGCCGGCCCCGACGACGACCGCCCGCGCGTCCTCGAGGTCCACGTCGTGGTCCCGCAGCGCGCGTAACGCGCCGACGGCGTCGGTGTTGTAGCCCGTCGGCGGCCCGGAGCCGGAGAAGTCGATCGTGTTGACCGCGCCGATCCGGGTCGCTAAGTCCTCCGGTGCGACGATCTCGAGCGCCTCCTGTTTGAACGGGATCGTCACGTTCAGCCCCGCGACCCCAAGGGCGTCGGCCCCCTCGATCGCGGCCGCGAGGGCGTCCTGATCCGGTTCGAAGGTCACGTAGCGGGCCTCGAGGCCGAGTTCGTCGTAGGCCGCCTCGTGCATCGGCGGGGACAGGGAGTGTCCCACCGGGTTGCCGAGGAGCCCGTACACGTCCATTGCCATCGTTTCCCGGTAGTCGGCACGGGGGACCTATAATGGGACCGGCTCCGGCAGGGACTCGTGGCTCGCTTTGATCACAGTAGCGGCCTTCGATGGGTGGTCCGGATTGCCGACAGCGACTACGGACAAGCGTCCTGCTATCGTGGCTGCAGGGAGCGGCCACGCCCTCCCCAGCCGATTCGCTCAGTCACTCCGTTCCTTCGCTCACCCCTCGCGCAGTTTCGTCGGCTGTCCTCACTACCGTTCGGCCAGCCGACAGTGCGCGCCACTGCAGCGAGACAGGCCGAGCGTGCGCAACGAGTGCCGACGCGGCGACGAGCTGTTTCGCGTCGCTTTTAGGCCCCTCGTGAGTAGCCGCCGCCATGCTTTCGGGAACGCCGTTGTATCTCCTCCTGTTGGCGGCCGGTATCGTCGCGCTGTATGGCGGTGCCGAGCTACTGGTCTCGGGGGCGGGGCGGCTGGCGCTCGGGATCGGGCTGCGGGCGACGACCGTCGGCGTGACTGTCATCGCCTTCGCGACGACCGCGCCCGAACTGTTCGTCTCGACTATCGGCGCGCTGAACGTCTCGAGCGACGTGGGACTGGGAACGGTCGTCGGCTCGAACATCGCGAACATCGGGCTCGTGCTGGGGGTGTCCGCGTTGATCAAGCCGCTTCCGATCGGCGATCGGGTCCTCCGCCGGCACGTCCCGACAATGGTACTCGCGGCCCTGCTCCTGGTCGGGCTGGGGGCAAACGGGCGGATCGGTCGCCTCGAGGGCGCGATCTTCCTGCTGGTGTTGGCCGGATTCACGGCCTTTCTCCTCTACTACGTGAACGCGGATCCGCCGTCGGTGGCCGACGATCCGGACGCCGACGCGGGCGTCTCGATCCGCGATATCGGGCTCGTCGTCGCCGGCCTGATCGCGCTGGTGGTCGGCTCGCGGTGGCTCGTCGCCGGCGGGACGGGGCTGTTGTCGGCGCTCGGCGTCCCGGACCTCATCATCGGGCTGACGGTGCTGGCGCTGGGGACGTCGTTGCCCGAACTGGCGGCCTCGGTCGTGGGTGCCGTCCGCGGCGAGACGGAGTTCGCGGTCGGGAACGTCGTCGGCTCGAACATCTACAACGTCCTCGCGGTACTCGGGGTCGTGGCGCTGATCACGCCGATCGAGATCCAGCCAGCGACGCTTCGGTTCGAACTCCCGGTCATGGTCGCCTTTACGCTCGTGTTAGTCGGCATGATGAGCTACGGCCGGCGGCTCACGCGACTCGACGGCGCGGCTCTCGTCGTCGGCTACGCCGGCTTCATAGCCTTGCTGGTCCTTTGATACGGTCTACTGTCCGTCAGTTACAGCAAACCGTATGAGCCGTCACATTGGCAGGGGCGTCCCGTCGGTTTCGTCGCCGGCGGTCGGCAGCCGGTCCAGCCGTGGTCCGAGCTGAGTGCGGACGACCGACACGACCGCATTCTCGCGGCCCTCGCCGGTGATCGCGCCCGCTCGTACTGACTCGTCGCCCACGTCGCGCTCGGCCGTCACGAGCATGGCCGCCTCGCGGTCCGCGAGGAGGACGTATCCGCACTGTGGCGCGTCCACCGGGAAACTGAACCAGTCGAACCGCGGTTCACAGACCGTCGCGGTCGGTACCGCCGACCGGACCGTGTCGCGAACGCGGGGCGACCGCGACGCCACGTAGACGTCGACTCCACGGTCGGCGGCATCCCGCAGGTTCTCGAGGCAGGTCGACCCGAGTAACACGGCGCTGGGCGCCATAACGAACAGTTCCTCGTCGGCCCCGGCGGCGATCTCGTCGCCCCGCTCGGCGACGTTCGCCTCGCCCTCGAGCGTCCAGCAGCTCTCGACATCCGTCCCCGTCCGTCCGCTCTCGTCCGAGTCCCGAGCGATCGGCTGCGCCGGGACCGACGGCTCGCTCTCGGGTCGCGCTCGTCGCGTCGAGTCGGACCGAACGAGCGCGGCGGCTTCGGCGAGCGGCCCGTCGGCGAGCCAGTCGACGTCCCAGTGTGGCGCGTCGGTCTCGAGCGCGGCCCGTCCCGACTCGTCGTCGTGGGCCACGAGCCCCGCAGCCGCGAGCGCAGGGAGGTGTTTGTGGGCCAGCTCCGTCGCCACGGCCGTCCGCTGCGAGCCGACCACGTCGGCGGGACGGTCCGCCTCGCCCTCCCGGACGAGGACGCCGGCGGCGAGGTCGTCGACGGCGATCGGTCCGCCCCGACTCGCGAGTTCGGTACAGACGATCAGACGCCGCGGCTCTCGGAGCGCCTCGAGGGTCCGGGTCAGCGTCTCCCCTGCGACGGGGACGTCGTCCCCGGTCGGATCCTTGAGGAGGCTCTCGACCCACTCGAGATCGAGGATCGGGTGGGTGGTGAGCGAGACCGCCGGGTCGTCGCCGTCGGCGTCCCGGGACAGAACACCGCGGTCGACCAGCCGCGGGACGTGCCGGTGAATCAGTTCGATGTGGAGGCGCTCGCAGTGGGCGTCGGGAACGATCGGGGTGCCCCGTTCCACGGCCGCGACTTCGGTCGCGAGGTCGGCGATCGGCATGGCGGGTCCCGTCGCTGTGGCGGCCGTCGGGGTTTGCCCCTCGCGGTCGCGCAACACGGCGAGGAGGGCCCGCCGGTGCGGGTCCGCGAGGACGTCCGCCGCGGTCGTCGTCAGCTCGAGGGACGGGGGGAAACTCATTGGCGGATAGAGACAGCGAGCGGTGGAAAGAACTGTACCAGCATACTCTGGTATCGCTCGGTGGTGCCATCGGCTCAGTCGTCGTCGCCGAAGTACGCCGAGAGCAGTTTCGCCTGTGCGACCCGGAGGTGCTGGTGGAAGGTCTGGCGGGCGATGTCGAGCCGGTCGGCGACCTCCGAGGCGTCGCTGTTTCGCGTCGGCCACTCGAAGTAGCCGCCGTGATAGGCCGCCTCGAGGGCGAGGCGCTGTTTCTCGGTCAGTGCCGACTCGACGGTCCGCCGGAAGTCCCCGCGGGTCCGGACCGGCCGATCGACGGTCCGCTTCGAGACGAGCCGGGTGTCGGGGTAGGCCGAGGTGATCGCCCCGACGAGTTCCCGGAGATCCGAGTCGGGGCTGGTCTGGACGGTTAACTCGGCCGAGCCCTCCCGGACGACCTTCGACTCGAGGCGGGCCCCGTACTCCCCGAGTAGCTCGGTGATCGTCGAGCCTCGGACGACGATCTCCCAGTAGCTCTCGTCGTCGTCGGCGTCGATGAGACGCAGTTCCGTGATCGCGGCCGCCTCGGTCGCCGCCGATCGGAGCGTGTCGGGTTCGATGCCTGACACGGTGAGATAGTAGACGAACACCTCGTCGGTCAGCGGCAACACGTGGTCGATCGAGAGATCGCAGCCCGCCACCCACGAGAGATCGATACAGACGTCCCCGCGGTCGGTCGACTCGAGTTCGAGTTCGACGACGGTGTCGAGATAGAGGAGTCGGCGGACCGCCATCGCGTTGATCGCGTGCCCGATGGTGCCGCCGAACTCCTGTAACACCTCCCGCTCGCGGTCGGCGAACGCCGACGGTTCGCGGGCGGCGATCACGAGCGCGCCGAGGGGGCGATCGCTCGCGACGATGGGGACGACCGCGACCGACGCGTACTCGCGGGCCGCCGCGTGGGTTCGCCACGCCGCGATATCGCTCTCGGGGAGGGCCCGGTAGCGCTGGACGCTCCGACTCTCGAGCGCCGGCGAGCCGTCGGCCTCGGCCGGGGGATCGACGAACGACGAGAGGAGATCCGCGTCGGCCGTCGGGTCGATCCCCGCCCCCGTTTCGGGCGTCCAGGCGTAGCCGTCCGTCCCACCGGGGTCCGCCCGACCGATGACGGCGAACCGGTAGGCGTCGGCGGCCGCGAACGCCTCGACGATCGCCCGCTCGATCTCGTCGCGTGTCTCGGCGGCGACCATCGTCTCGTCGATCGTCCGGACGATCGCATTGAGCCGCTCGAGGCGCTCGAGTTCGCGCTCGCGGGCCTTGCGGTCGCTGATGTCGCGGCCGACGCCGGTAAAGCCCAACACGGTGCCGTCGTCGTCGGTGATGCGGGCGCTGTTGAACTCGTAGGGGATCCGCTCGCCGTCCGCGGTGAGGAGCCGCCCCTCGGCGGTCACGCGCTCGCCGGCCTCGAGGATGCGATCGATCGCCGCCCCGATGTGGTCCCGGTCTTTCGGCGCGATGAATCGGAGCGGATGCATGCCGACGAGATCGGCCGACACGTAGCCGGTCACGTGCTGGAACTGATCGTTCCACTCGATCAGGTTCCCCTCGGTGTCGAAGGCATAGAGGATGTCCGGCTGGGCCTCGAGGACGCTCTCGGTGAAGGCCTTCTCCTCGCGGAGTTCGCGCTCGCGGGCCTTGCGGTCGCTGATGTCGCGACCGATGCCGGTAAAGCCTAAGACGGTACCCTCGTCGTCGGTGACACGGGCGCTGTTGAACTCGTAGGGGATCCGCTCGCCGTCCGCGGTGAGGAGAGCGGCTTCGACGGTGACGGACGTCTCGTGTTCGAGGACGCGATCGATCGACGCCGCGATCCGGTCCCGATCCGCCGGTGCGACGAACTCGAGGGGGTCCATTTCGAGCAGTTCCGACTCGGTGTAGCCGGTCACGTCCGGCACGCGATCGCTCCACTCGATGAACTCCCTCTCGGTGTCGAACGCGTAGACGATGTCCGGCTGGGCCTCGACAACCCGTTCAACGACGTGCTTCTCCTCTCGAGGCCGCCGTTCGCGCTCGTGGTCGTCGGTGCGGTCGTGGACGACCCAGACGTAGCCGGCCGGCTCGGTCGCCGCCCCTACCGCGACGCCGACGTCGTCGCCCTCGACCGTCGCCAGCACCTCGCGGACCCACACCCGGCCCCCATCGCTCGTGACGCGCCACCCTTCGGACTCGACCGTTCCGCTCGAGCGCGCGGCCTCGAGCAGTCGCTCCGGGTCGCCCGCCTCGCGTTCGGCCGCCGGAAAGAGGCGGCGGTACCGCGAGCCGACGGCCGCGTCCGCGTCGTATCCGAGAAGCGTTCGCGCGCCGTCGTTCCACGCCGTGAACTGCCCCTCGCCATCGAGGACCGCGATGGCAGCGTCGCTGACGACCGCGCTCAGGTCGTGGATCCCGAGTCGGTCGGCGATACGCCGACCCTCCCGTGTCCCGTCGCGATCGCTTCCGTTCCCCGACACCGATTCGTCGGGCGACTCGTCGATCATTGCTCCCCAACCACGGTGTTTCGTGCCATCTACTCCCATGGGTGAAAAGCTACGGGCCGCGTTTGCTGCGAGCTTTTAGAACTCGAGCGGCACGCCATGCCGCCGGCGGGTCCGAACCGGCGATGTTAACGGGTTCACCGACCGACGGGCAGGTATGACGACGCTCGCGATCGTCGAGAGCCGCGCCGACCGCGCTTCGGAACACGTCTGCGAGTTCCTCCGCGAGAACGCCGACTGGGAGCGACGCGAGGACGACGCCCGGCCGGCCGAAGACGGCGGCGGTACGTACTACCGGACCGAGGGGGCCGAACTCCGCTCGTTCGACGACCTCCACATCGAACTCGAGGCCCCCGCCGAGGCCTTCGACTGCGATCCCGACCTGCTCGTGTTCGCCTCGAGACACTCCGGCGACACAGGTCCGCTACTGACCGGCCACTTCACGGGCAACTTCGGTCCCGCCGAGTTCGGCGGCGAGCCCGACGCGCTGGCCGACGCCGCCCCGAACGCGCTAGCCCGCCTGCTCGAGGCCTTCGACGAGTACGCGCCCGAGGAGTACGAGGTCGGCATGGAAGGGACCCACCACGGCCCCACCGACGTTGGCTGTCCGTCGCTCTTTGCCGAACTCGGCAGCGGCGACGAGCAGTGGGACGACCCCGCCGGTGCCGAGGCCGTCGCCCGCGCCATCCTCGCGCTTCGGGACGTCGACCCGCATCGCTCCAGACAGGTCGTCGGCTTCGGCGGCAACCACTACGCCCCGCGGTTCGAACGGATCGTCCGCGAGACCGACTGGGCGGTCGGCCACGTCGCCCCCGACTGGGCCCTCGAGGCGATGGGTCATCCGACGGCCCACCGCGACGTCCTCGAGCGCGCGTTCGACGCCAGCGACGCCGAGATCGCGCTGCTGGACGGCGAGTGGCCGGTCCTCGAGGAGACCCTCGCCGACCTCGACTGCCGGCTCGTCGGCGAGACGTGGCTGCGGGAGGTCGACGACCGGCCGCTCGAACTGGTCGATCGGATCGAAGCCGACCTCGGCCCGATCGCCGACGGCGTTCGCTTCGGCGACTGCCGGGCGGACGCGATCCGCGTCGTCGACCTCCCGGCCGATCTCGTCGAAACCGCACAGGGGATCGACCCCGACCGGGTCCGGACGATCGTCGAGAACCACACCGTCGCCTTCACCACGGACAACGGCGGAACACGCGTCGGCTCGCGGGCGGCGATTCCCGCGAGCGCGGGCGATGCCGCGGACGACCGTGACGGCGCTGTCGGGGACGAACGCGACGCCGACACGAGCGATCCGCGGCGGGCGATCGTCGACGACCTGGCCGCGGTCCTCGAGACGAAGTTCGACGCCGTCCGGCTCGAGGCCGGGGCCGTCGTCGCCGAGGAGACGGCCTTCGATCCGAAGTTAGCACGCGAGGCTGGCGTTCCCGAAGGGCCGAAGTTCGGCACGCTCGCCGACGGCGAGCCGGTGACCGTCGACGGCGAAACGGTCAGTCCCGAGAGGGTTCTGACAGAGCGTACGCGACGGTTTCCGATCTGACTGAACGGGAACTCGACAGTAATAGATACCTATACCCCTCCTGTCGCGGCTTTCGTGGTGTCCTGCGTTCGACACGTATGAATCGATTACCGCGTCAGACAGGCGGCTGACGTGTAGGGGAAAGGTAATTATGCTCCATCTTTTAGACAGGGCCAAGAATGGACTCTCTCATCGACGACGCAATCGACGAGGCCGAAGACGGGGAGGCCGCGGTCCCCGACGAGACGCCACAGGGCGGACAGTCGGCCGACAACACTGGGTCGGACGGTCGACAGACCGGGACGATGACCGACGACGAACTCGAGGACGTTCTCCAGGATCTCCAGACCGACATCACCGTCGTCGGCTGTGGCGGTGCCGGCGGGAACACCATCAACCGCATGCACGAGGAGGGGATCCACGGCGCGAAACTCGTCGCGGCCAACACCGACGTCCAACACCTGGTCGAAATCGAGGCCGACACCAAGATCCTCATGGGCGAGGACAAGACCGGCGGCCGCGGGGCCGGTTCCCTGCCCCAGGTCGGCGAGGAGGCCGCCCTCGAGAGTCAGGAGGACATCTACGAGGCCATCGACGGCTCGGACATGGTCTTCGTTACGGCTGGACTGGGCGGCGGTACCGGGACCGGTTCCGCACCCGTCGTCGCCAAGGCCGCCCGCGAGGCCGGCGCGCTGACGATCTCGATCGTCACGACGCCCTTTACCGCGGAGGGCGAGGTTCGCCGGACCAACGCCGAGGCCGGCCTCGAGCGCCTGCGGGACGTCTCCGACACCGTGATCGTCGTCCCCAACGACCGCCTGCTCGACTCGGTCGGCAAACTGCCCGTCCGACAGGCGTTCAAAGTTTCCGACGAGGTGCTGATGCGCTCGGTGAAGGGGATCACGGAACTGATCACGAAACCCGGCCTCGTCAACTTGGACTTCGCCGACGTTCGCACCGTCATGGAACGGGGCGGCGTCGCCATGATCGGCCTCGGCGAGGCCGACTCCGAGGCCAAGGCCGAGGACTCGGTCAAGACCGCCTTGCGCTCGCCACTGCTCGACGTCGACATCTCCGGCGCGAGTTCCGCGCTGGTCAACGTCACCGGCGGCAACGACATGGCCATCGAGGAGGCAGAAGGCGTCGTCGAGGAGATCTACGACCGTATCGACCCCGACGCACGCATCATCTGGGGGACCTCGATCGACGAGAGCCTCGAGGGCAGCATGCGCACCATGATCGTCGTCACGGGCGTCCAGTCGCCCCAGATCTACGGCCGACCGGACGGCGAGGAGCCGGTCCAGCCCGAGCCCGCGGACGGCGAGGACATTGACTTCGTCGAGTGATGGGGACCGCGAGCCGTTAGACCGCAGAGCGGATCAAAGGGAGGAAGGTCCATCTTCACCACTTCTAGCTGTCTATACTCATATTTCAGGACCGTGAACTGTAAGTAAGAATTGCGACAAAGATGTCCGAACGATCCCGTTCACCTTCTACATCTTTTCGATCACATGGTCGAGTTCTGCTTCCATCACATGTCCATTAAAAATCCTGACTGGTTGCCCTTCATCGAGAAATATGGATTTTATATAGACTAAATATTACACAAACTACTCAGTTTCTCGCTGCCGCTGGTAGATATCTGACTTTTCTTGTTCTCCACGTTTCAACAACAGGTTCGAAGCCACGTCTAAAAGTGGTTTTAAACGGTTTTCAACACGGATCGACTGCTCCCGCCGGTCCCTCTATCTGATACATGAAAAGATTTATTATAGTTAAGAGTAAAATAAAAATTTATGTCTAAGGATAATAGAATAAATAGAAGAAGAATACTAAAAAGCACCGCGGCGTTCGGTACAGCATCGGCTACCGGACTCGTTGGCGTAAGCACCGCATCAGCGAATAACGCGACAGTCGATATCGACTCGTTGCTGGCGAGAACGGAAGTTGAGTCGATCATGAAGGAAATTCCAGGACTGGAGCTACAGTCGGACGACACCATAGTGCTGGAGAACGGGTCGGTAATCGTTTTGATTCCGGCGAACTACGGATCGCTGGTCGTCACTGACTCGGAGAACGGACGAACGGCGGCGTTCTACTTCGAAGAGCGGGTTCCTGCGCTCGACGCCGATTGGCCCAAGGGAACCCACGCTCGGTTGCAGGCGACGGTTGACGATCCCGAGCCCCTGTTCCAACGAACCACGACGGACGAAGAAATGCACCGCTATCTCGTTTCTATCGGTGCATCGGACCTCCGTACCGACGACGTTCATGTGAGTGTGACTCCGGAAACAGACGAGATCGACGTCACACACATAAACAGCGACGAGCGCGTGATGACTGTTATCCGTGCTCAAATTTCGGACAGTAATGTGGAGAAAGCACGTGGCACACTGTCCAAAGCCTCGGGGTCCGCCCCCACCGCCGAGATTATAGAAAGAGAACGTTATGGGACTGGACGCAGTGCTGACGGGTCTGGTGGAGTACAGGTTGCATCTGTGGGTGGATGTGGCGGCTGTGGCGATGACATTGCCCTTGACGTACTTTACTGTCTAAACCAGGTAAAGAACTGTGGATTGTGTACGATCGGAAGCCCCGCCCCGCCAGTCGCCGTGGCCTGTTGGCTGATTGTGTGCTTCGGCGTTTCCTCCGCTGACGGTGTTTCAGCGGTACTCGATGACGTTAATATTCCCGGTTGCACGAATCTTGCCGGATGCGCCGCCGATTGCTTCATAGAGGAGTGGAAGGAATTGTGGTAGATTCTATAACACGGCACTGTCTAGTTGGTTCAGGTTGAGAAGTGAGCAGGCCGCTGAATTTCTTGTCCAAGGATGCTCTTAAACCTGATCAGCGGGAGTTATTCGGCGGATTTAGAAGAATCGTGGGAAACCGAGCGGACGGTGAACGCCTCAATGGACGTTCCCATTCACTTCCACGAAACTAGTTGTTCCCTTAATGAAATAACAACGATTTTATCCGAATTCGGTGTTGAAGGCTCGCATGGAGCGATTTGGAATGGAGTCTATCGTCTGGCTGACAGCGGTTGCGACCCGCCGACGGCGAAGTCGTCAAGGTCGCAGTTGACGAAACCCCTGTCAAAATTAATGGCGAATGGCTTCGGTTGTATGCTGCAATAGACATCGAGACAAGGTTGATTCTCACCTTCGACTGTTTGGTCGGCATGGTACCGATCCAGCAGCTGCGTTTCTGCATCAACTCAAGGAGAAACATGATCTTTCTGAGACTATGTTTCTCGTTGACCAATTCGACTATTGGACTGCCTCTCTTGAGTAGGACTGAGCAGTCAGGTCAGCTATATCGAGTGTTGCTTGATCGAAAAGTGGTTTCACACCTTCATGCGGATTGACCGCTTTCATAACTTGTGGGTGGGAAGTTGATCGAGTGTCCGCGGGTTACTTAGACAATTTATGCGCTACTATAACCGCCAGAGACCGCACTAAACTCTCGTTGGGAAGGTATCAATCGAGAATGTGCAGAACTAGACCGTTCCTGAGTGCTGGACGTGTGAGTGCGCATCAGGTAGGAAATTAAGGTATTCATGCAGTATGATACTGGCGTAATATTCTAAAAAGAAGGAACGCACCGATTCCACTGATCACAAGAAGGACAAGTTGAGATTTCGACCCTGGTGCTTGAGATCCAGCTGCTTTAAAAGGAACTCCAGTTATAAGGGTGAGAGCAAACAATTTTGCTCTCGTAGACACTAGTATTGATTTGATCCTAGCATATGAGACTTGGGTAGATTTACTTTTCTCAAAACCATTTCTTTTAAATATATAATAGGGAAATAACAAAAGACCACCAAGAGGAATGAGAATGGCTAGGTCATATCGCTGAAATTCATCAAGGTCAAAGCGACACATGTCCACGTATACGAATATAGCGATTAGAAATTGAATCAAATATATAGACAGGAGTATAATCCCTGTTGAACTGGCCATATATCCCATAAGGGTTAGTCAGAAATAAATTTTTTGGAGTGGAATAGTTGTGTGTGGTTTAATAATTTATAAATTATAACCAAAGACCTCGACATGTGAGGATGAGACCTCTAAAATCACTCGCTCTCGATGATCGCTCACAGATACGATGCTTGGCCTGAGGAAAGTACGCCGTCAGACTTAATCACTGCCCCTGCCTCAGCAAATTGGTTTCGGATCGATCCCTAAGTTGTCCAACGAACCCGCGTATGCGTCGTACGCGGCCTCGATTACCGCCTCGGCCGCGTCCCGAGCCTCGTCCCACTCGTCTTCGTTCCCACAGACCTCCTCGAGCAACGCGGCCGCCCGCTCGCCCTGTGCGACCGTCTCGGTTCGCAGGTCCCGGAAGCAGTCGGCTCGCTCCTCGTCGCCCTCGTTGACGAAGAAACTCACTACCTGCAGGTGGGTCCGATCCCCGACCAGCGCTCGCCCGACGAGCCCGCCCAGCCGGGCCGCCGTCGACTCGAGCGAGCGAAGTTCGGCGTGCATCGGGTCGACGCTCTCGGCGTCGCCTTCGTACTCGTCCTCGAGCAAGTCCGTAATGCGGTCGCAGTGGTCTCGCTCCTGCTCGCGGAAGTCGGCGAAGGCCTCGCGCGCCCCGTCGTGGTCCTCGTCGTCAGTCCACTCGGCGAGGGTCGCCGCGGCGACGCGCTCGCTGTCCGCAGCGGTCCGGAGGACCTGCGTTTCGGTCAGGTCCGCGTCGGTCAGCGCAACGAGGCGTTTCGACGAGCCGAGCCGCTCGAGTTCGGTTGCCATCGATTCCGCGACCGCATCTTCGAATTCGTCGGCGTCCATACCGGCCCGACACCGGCCAGGGTGTTGAACGTTAGCCGGCGGCGTCCGCCCGCGGCTTTACCAGCGGCGGGCACGTATCCGAACCCATGACCGACCGGAGCGACGCCGACGGACCGGCCGACGTCCCCTCGATCACGCCAGTGGCGCTGGCCGAGCGGCTACGAACCGGGTCGGAACTGACCGTCCTCGACGTCCGTGACCGCGACGAGTTCGAGCGCTGGCACCTCGCGGGCGAGGGCGTCGAGGCCGTCCAGGTTCCGCATATGAAGTTCGTCCAGGCGCAGGCCACCGGCGGGGTGACCGACCTCGCGGCCGACCTCGAGGAGCCGATCCTGGCGGTCTGTGGACACGGCGAGGCGAGCGCCCACGCCGTTTCCCTGCTCCGGGACGCGGGGATCGACGCGGCTAACCTCGCCGGCGGGATGGACGCTTGGGCCGACCTGTATCTCGCCCGCGAACTGCCGGTCGACGCGCCCGCGACGGTCGTCCAGTACGACCGCCCCTCGAGCGGCTGTCTCGCCTACGCGATCTACAGCGACGGCGAAGCCGCGGTGATCGACCCTCTGCGGGCCTTCGCCGACCGATACGCTGCCGACGCCGACGACCGGGGCGCGACCCTCGAGTACGCCATCGACACGCACGTCCATGCCGACCACGTCAGCGGCGTCCGGACGCTCGCGGACCGAACCGATGTGACGGCCGTCGTTCCCGCGGGCGCGACCGACCGCGGGCTGGCGTTCGAGGCCGCGACCGTCTCCGACGGTGACGAACTGCAGGTCGGCGACGCGACGCTGACCGTCGTGGCGACCCCCGGCCACACGAGCGAGTCCGTCTCCGTTCGGCTCGCCGGCGACGATGCCGGGCCCCTGTTTACCGGCGACACCTTGTTCCTCGAGGGCATCGGCCGACCGGACCTCGAACGCGGCGACGAGGGCGCAGCCGCCGCTGCCGAGGCGTTGTACGAGACGCTTCAAAACCACGTCCTCGCGTTCCCCGACGACACGACGATCGCGCCGGGCCACTACGGCGACGCCGCCGAGTCGCGCGCGGATGGGACCTACGCCGCCCGGCTCGGCGACCTCCGCGATCGGCTCGAGGCGCTCTCGATGAACGATCGGGAGTTCCTGGCCCACGCGACGAGCGACCTCCCGCCGCGGCCGTCCAACCACGAGCGCATCGTGGCGGCGAACCTCGGGCACGAGGCGATCGACGACGAAACGGCGTTCGAACTCGAGCTGGGACCGAACAACTGCGCCGTCGCGGACTAACCGGTCAGTCGTCGGCGACCGCGCCGTCGCTCGAGACGGCCTCGAGGTCGCCCTCGATGCTCGGCGGATACTTCCCGCGGTCGAGTTTCAGGTCCGACTGCGGCCGGGCCATACAGGTCAGCGCGTAGTTCTCGGCTTCTTCCTCGGTGAGTCCGCGGGCAGCGGGCTGGGTGACCTCGCCCGCGACGATCTCGGCCGAACACGCCAGACACATCCCCACCCGGCAGGAGTATTCCTGGGCGATGCCCTCCTCGAGACACCGGCTCAGGATGGTCTCTTTGTCGGTACAGGTGATCGTCTCACCCGTTCCGACGAACTCGATGGTGTACTCAGTCATACCTCTCGGTACGACTGACCTCCCTAAAACGTTTTATGTGCCAGCGGACGCCGGCTGCGGCTGGCTCCGTCCAACCGCGGGAGGTGGCTAGATCTCCCGAACGAAATCTTCCGCGATCCACCAGTCGTCGTCTAGCTTGTGCCAGTCGACCTTGTAAACCTCCGTGCCGTCGTCGTCGGCGATCGCCCGAACGTATCCCGCCCAAGAGTGGTTGATCTCCGTCCAGTCACCGCTTCTGTCGCTGTTCTCCCAGCCGGGAGCGTACCCGAAGTCCCCCCAGGCCTGAACTTGATCACCCACGTCGATCCCCCAATCGGACGCACTGGCCGTGCCGACCGCGGCGACCGTACCGACACCCGCAGCGACCGTCGCGGCGGACGTTTTCAGCACGTTTCGTCGAGATCGTCCGTCGTCGTTTCCAGGCATTGCATTCGAACAGTGAATATTGTCGCATATAAATTTAATCTAGAAAATATTACGAAGTAGACCTGTACTGGATTGGTGAACCCGTGGACCACGGCTGTAAGTGAAAAGACAGCCACACTACAACGTCGCGCTTGCTCCGAACCGGGTACTGCTGCGGTCAACGCGGCACCACCGCGGACCGACCATAAAACGTTTTCTTACCACGGCCTCCACACAGTTGATATGAGTACGCAGGAGCAGTCGGCCGCCACGACGCCGAAGACTCAGTCGCCGGACGCGGTCGTCGTCGGAGCCGGAACGGCAGGGTGCTACGCCGCAGCGACCATCGCACGAGCGGGGTACGAGGTCGTCATCCTCGAGCGAAAGGACGAGGAAGAGGCGGGCCACATCGCCTGTGGCGACGCCCTGAAGGGTGCCGATGCCTTCCCCGAAGCCATCCCGAAGTCCAAACTCGAGCCGGCCTTTACCAACACCGACGTCGACCACGGGCGCTTCGAGATCCCGCAGGAAGACACCGTCCTCGAGATCCCGGTGCCGGGCGAACTGGCCGTCATCGACCGCTGGGAGTACGGCCGCCGGATCATCGACGGGGCCGAGGACAGGGGGGTCGAGTTTCGCTACGATACGGTCGTCCAGAACGTCCGCCAGAACGACGACGGCCGCGTCACGGGCGTCGAGGCGATCCGCAAGGGCGACCCGGTCACCTACGAGGCCGACATCGTCATCGACGCCGCCGGCTCGCTGTCGGTGCTGCAAGACCACGTCGACTTCTCCGACTCCACGTTCGACACCAACGTCGACTACAGCCACTTCTGTTCGGCCTACCGCGAGATCGTCGAGGTCGAGGAACCCGTCGAGTGGGACGACGCGCTGGTCTTCAAGCCGACCGAGCGCGCGGCGGGCTATCTCTGGTATTTCCCGCGGACCGACACCGAGATCAACGCCGGCTTGGGCTTCCAGATGACCGAGGAGCCGATGCAACTGGTCGACGACCTCAAACGCGACCTCGAGAACCGCCCCGAGTTCGAGGGTGCCGAGGTCGAGGACAAACTCGGCGCGGCGCTGCCCACCCGACGACCCTACGATTCGGCCGTGCATCCTGGCTACATGGCCATCGGCGACGCCGCCGGCCACGTCAACCCCACCACCGGCGGCGGCATCGCCGGGGCCGCCTACGGCGGCAAGTACGCCGCCGAGCGGGCCATCGAGGCCCTCGAGACGGGCGAGTTCGGCGAGGACGTCCTCTGGGAGTACAATCAAAAAGTGATGGACCACTTCGGCGCGCGCTACGCCGCGCTGGACGTCTACAACATCCTCTCGACGGCCGTCGACGTCGACGACCTGATGAGTCTACTCGCCGCCATGCCCGGCGACAAACTCGCCGAGGCGCTGTACTCGGGCAGTACCGACATCGGGCTCAAACTCAAACTCGAGGCGCTGGTCAAGAGCCGCGGCCACTGGGGAACGATCTGGAACCTCTACAAGACCAAGCGCCGGGCCGACGAACTCCTCTCGCACTACGAGAACTACCCGACCAGTCCCGAGGGGCTGGCGGGCTGGCAGGACCGCCGTGACGACCTCATGGAGAAGGTCTACGAGACGACCGGGGCCGAGCCCAAATACTAGCCACCGAACTTTTGCTCTGCGGGCGCGGCGAAGCCGCGCCCTCGGCAAAATCTCGAGAGAGCAAAGCTCTCTCGGACCTCGCGGGAGCAAAGCTCCCGCTTAGCTTCGATGAAAAGCACTCCTCCTTCCGTTCGTTCCTTTCAGTCACTCACATCAGTCGTCGGCCCGCTCGCTCGGCCTCCGGCCTCGCTCGCGGTCGGTGTCGGGCGGCGGCCTGCCCTCCCCCGAGTCGTGCGTCTCTCGCCGATGCTCGAGACGCACTCCCGGCCAGTGATCGTTCGGCTTGTTCCGTTCGACTGACTCTCGAGTAACTGGAACGTTCGGCCGTCGGATACCGATTCGCTTCCCATAGTATCGTTTCCCGTGAATATTCCCCTACGCTGTTAGGATGTCTTGGCTTTCCTATCCGTCAAATAACGGGTTATGATGGCACGGAACCACACACGGCGACGCGCACTGACACTGATCGGAACCGCGAGCGGCATCGCGCTGGCCGGCTGTATGGGGGGCGACGACGGGGACGACGAGGAGATGAGCGACGACGATTCGGGCAACGGCATGGGAGACGACGGGATGGACGACGACTCCGGGTCGGACGACATGGAGTCGTCCGGCTCGAACGTCCGGGTCGCGCATCTCTCGCCCGACGCCCCCAACGTCGACGTCTCCGTCGACGGCGACGCCGTCCTCGAGGACGTGCCCTACCGGGCCGTCAGCGACTACCTCGACCTCGAACCCGACACCTACGAGGTGATGATCACGGCCGCCGGCGACGCCGACACCGTCGTCTTCGATCAGGAACTCGAGATCGCCGAGGGGTCGTTCACGATCGCGGCGCTGGGCGAACTCGCCGACGAGAACCAGCCCTTCGAGCCGGCAGTTCTGGAAGACGACGTCAGCGATCCCGGCGACGACGCGCGGGTGCGGCTGGTCCACGCGTCGCCGGACGCCCCTGCAGTCGACGTCACCGTCGGCGACGGCGAGACCGTGCTGTTCGAGGACGCCGCCTTCGGCGACGCGGCCGCGACCGAAGTGCCGGGCGGCGACTACACCCTCGAGGTCCGCCCGGCGACGGAGACCAACGACGGTGACGTGGTCGCGACCTTCGACGTCGCTCCGGAGGGCGGCAACGTTTACAGCGCCTTCGCCGTCGGCTACCTCGAGCCCGGCTCGGCTCCCGCCGACGAGGCGTTCGACCTCGAGGTCGTCATGGACGCCTGATCGACGATACGGATCAGCGCTGGGACCGAAGCCGTTCGATCCGGCGCTCCGTCGGCGGGTGCGTGCCGAACAGCCGCCGGTGGAGGAACCGCCGCGTACGGTCGAAAAAGCGGTGTTCCTCCCACGGCGGCGGGACGATCGAGAACGCAGCCGTCGAGCGGTGTTTGCGGAGATCGTTCGAGGGCCGTTCCTCGAGGGCGGAATCGAGTTTCTCGAGGGCGCTTGCCAGCGCCGCGGGGTCGCCGGTGATCGCGACGGCGCCGCGGTCGGCGACGTACTCCCGATAGCGGGTGACGACGGCGACGGACCACCGGACGAGGACGATGACCATACCACACGGGACGGCCACAAACGGGTGGAAATCGTAGCGCTCGATGAGCGCGGCCGCGGAAGCTGCGGGCACCGATAACGCGGTCAGCACCGCCGCGTCCCTGTTTTTCGCGTGGGCGAGTTCGTGTGCGAGGACGGCGTCGAGTTCGCGGTCATCGACGGCCTCGAGCAGGCCCTTGGAGACGACGATCGTGGACGATCCGGCCCGATAGCCGACGGTCGCTGCCGTCGGCGTCGACGAAACGCCAAGACGGACCGTCGGTGCGGGGAGATCGACCTGCTTGGCGAGCCGGTCGACACGGCGTTGGACGGCAGTTCGGCGTTCCTCGAGGTCCTCGTCGGGCCGATCGATGACGCGGACGACGCCTTCGATATCGCGGAGCGCAGCGGCGTCATCGGTTCGTTCGGAGTAGGCGATCCACGCCACGTGTGCGAGGACGACGAGGACGCCGACCGCAGCGGCGGCGGACAACGGATCGACGATCGAACGCCACGCGACCGCCTCCGTGAACGCGAACCCGACGAACGACCCGAGAGCCACACCGCCGAGCAGGCCGAGGATTTTCGGCCAGCTCGCGATCGCCTCCGCGGACAGCAGCGTCTCACCGACGGCTTCGACTGCGTTGGCGGTCCCGTCGTGAGCGATGCGATCCGAGAGGGTCTGTTCGGGATAGTAGCGTCGGATCACGATCGCGATGCCGAGCCAACAAATGAACGCACCAGCGAACAGTAGCGAGACGAGGAAGAAAAAAGCGAGAAAATCCTCGAGCGCCACGAGGAGAAACAGTGCGACGAACCCGCCGACGACGAACTCGAGTGCGAGGACCACGAGCTGTGCGGCTCCGACGAGAAGTCCGGCGACCGCCATCCGCACCCAGAGTCCGAGGTGGAGGGGCGTCGGACGGATCACCGACCGGCCACCTCGAGCGCGGCCGTTCGGGTCGTCGATCGCGAATCGGGGACTGGATCAGTGGACTGCACCGTCACTGATCCGTACTGGTAGGATACCCAAGAACATTCGGGGTCCGTTCTCGGTCGGTTACTGGTCGTGGCCGAGTCGCTCGATCGTGCCCGCGAGCGTGTCGATGCCGTGTTGGATGCTTGCCTCGTCGACGTCGAACGTTGCGGTGTGGTGACCGCCGGGATGGTCGGTGCCGACGCCGACGTAGCAGGCACTGCCCCCGTTTTCCTGTACCGCCTGCATCAGATAGGTCGCGTCCTCGCTGCCGCCCAGTTCGTCGCGCTCGAGGACGCGCTCGACGCCGGGCGTCTCGCCGGCGACGTCGGCGACGATCGAGACCAGTTCCTCGTCGCTGGTCGCACTGGGGGCCTCCGCACCGATCTCGATTTCGACCTCGCAGTCGTGCATCGCGGCGGCGCTCCGGAGGACCTGCCGGGTCCGCCCTTTCATGTACTCCATCAGGTCGGTCGTCTCACCTCGTACCTCGGCGACGATCCGGGCCTCGGCCGGGATGACGTTGGCCGCGCTCCCGCCCTCGACGACGCCCGCGTTGACCCGCGTCGCGCCGTCGTTGTGCCGTGGAATCCCGTAGAGGTTCTGGACGGCTGTCGCCATCGCCTGGACGGCGTTGCGGCCCTGCTCGGGGTGTCCCCCCGCGTGGGACGACGCGCCGGTGAACTCGGCCTCGAGGTGCGAGACCGCCAGGAAGCCGTCGATACCGGCGACGATCTCGCCGGTCGGGTGGTCGAGGCCGATGTGAACCGCGAGCAGAGAGTCGACGTCCTGTAGGTGGTCGCTCTCGGCCATCGCCTTCCCACCGCCGACGACCTCCTCGGCGGGCTGGAAGAAGACCTTGAAGGTTCCCGCGAAATCGCTCTCCGCGATCCGCTCGAGTACGCCGATCCCGATCGTCGCGTGGGCGTCGTGGCCGCAGGCGTGCATCGCGCCCTCGTGGTCGGAGCGAAAGCCCTCGGCGACGGGCCGGTGGCCTGGGTCGTCGGACTCGGTTTGGGGGAGGCCGTCGATGTCGACCCGAAGGCCGACGGTCGGTCCTTCGCCGCGCTCGAGGACGGCCACTGCACCCGTATACCCGCCGTCCAGTCGCTCGAGGGTAGCGTCGTCGACGCCGGCGTCCCGCGCCTGTTCGTACCAGTGGGTGAATTCGGTTTCCTCGGGGACCGCCAGCCGGTGGTCGCCGGCGATCGCCTCGGGGCCGACGTGGAGTTCGGCGAGGTCGTCGCCCAGTCGGGACTCGAGTTCGTCGACGATCCGTGCAGTCGTGTAAAACTCCCGCCAGGCTGGTTCGGGTTTTCGGTGCAGGTCTCGACGCAGCGTAACGAGGTCGTCTGCGGTCATACGATCATCTCGTCGTGAACGACCAAAAGCCCTCCCGACGGTTTCGGTGTCCGACGATCGCAGAAGTGCGACCGAGGCCAGTCAGTTGCTGCGGCCGGCCCCGTGGATCTGCTCGACCTCGGCCTCGATGTGGACCGAGTCGGGGAAGTTCTGTGAGGCGATGTTGCGCGCGAGGTCGTCGTGGCCGTGGATCTCGAGTTCGCGGGTGAAGACGGTGTACTCCCAGGAGTCGAAGTGACGGTCGTCGTCGGCGTGGAGTCGGCAACGCTGGGGGACCGACAGCTTTTCCGGCGGGTGGGAGTGGGGACCTTTCAGTGCCGCCCCCTTCCGTTCGGCGGTGGTTTTGATGTCCTCGACGATGCCATCGAGCGCGGCGCGATCGCCGCTCTGGAGGGTGAGACGGGTGACGAAGGTCATGGCTGGTGCTGTCGCATACGTCTGCGACGGGCGCGTAAAAACCTGCTGAGACGCGTCGCCGGCACGACAGTGAACGACTGCAGACGATCGCCCGTTTCGTGCGTGACAATCCGGTCGGATCCGTGTCCGTAGGACGAACAGTCCGATATTCTCTTAACGTCGCACCTGTTAGCCCACCTAATGGCAGTCGAAGCTACGAGCGCAGGCGCGATCCTCTTCCGCGACACGCGGGGCCGGCGCGAGTATCTTCTACTCAAGAGCCGCCCGGGCGATTGGGAGTTTCCCAAGGGCGGTGTCGAAGGAGACGAAGAACTTCAGCAGACGGCTATCCGCGAAGTAACGGAAGAGGCAGGTATCGAACAGTTCCGACTACTCGACGGCTTTCGCAAGGACTACGACTACGTCTTCGAGGCGAACGGCAAGACGATCCACAAGACCGTTCATCTCTTCATCGCGAAGTCGTTCGAAGCCAGCGCGGAACTATCGAACGAACATCGCGACCTCCAGTGGCGCGACTACGAACAGGCGGTAAACACCGTCACGCAGGACGGCCCCAGAGAGATTCTCGAGGACGCCCACGAGTTCCTCGACGAACGCGAGGCGGAAGACGACGAGGAGTAGCCGGTCGCGGCCGGTGAGAAATCACTTCTCTCGTGTCGTGCGACGCGGGCATCGCGACCGACCTCGAAATACGGTCGATAGCACCGCCCATATCGTTCGCTCGACCCGATCGTCGGCCGATCGGGCAGCGTTTTTGCGCCTCCGAATTCAACGGGGAGCGTGGACGCATACACCGCCGAGTTCGGGTTCGAACTCCGGACCTGCCGGTGGGCCGAACGCGAGTGGCCGCCCGGCGAAACCGACGGTACTGACACCGCCGTCCTCGTCGCCCGCCAACTCGGGACGACCCGCCGCCGCTGGGATACGATCGTCCTCGAGTGCGACCCCGAGGGGCTGCGCCGCCGCGCCCGGTTCGGCCCTGATCGGCTCGATAGCGACCTCCTGCACGTCGTCCGAAACGCCCCCGACGAGTGGTGCTACTACCGCGACGCGCTTCCCGACCCGGGCTATCCGTGGCGATACGTCCGCGAGTCGATCCACGAGGCCGCCGACCGCGGGATCCTCGAGACCCGCAAGTCGGGCAACCGGATCGAGATCCGTCGACAGTGGGCCTACCCCGACTGGCTCGAGCGGCTCGTCGCGATCGAGAACAAACCTGACTTGGACGCCAGCGCTGCCCGCGCGCTCGGATCACAACTCGAGTACGACGTGGCCGTCGGGCTGGCCGACGAGGCCTGGGTCGCGACCCGTCGAACGGACGAACCCGTCGAACCCGTCCTCTTCGAGGACCTACCGGTCGAAGCCGGAGTCCTCGCGCTCGAGCCCGACGACCTGACCGCCGAGGTCGCGTGGTATCCCCGCTCGCTCCCGGTGACGGAACCGGGGACCCGCATCCTCGAGCGGCCCGACGGCGGGGACCGGGACGGTTCGGCGGCCCGATTCGAGTACGCCGACACCGACTGGAAGGTCGACAAGCGCCTCGCCATCGCCGAGCGCGCCTACGAGCGCGGCTGGCGCTCGTTCGTCGACACGATGCGGCCCGACTGCCGCCACTTCGAGCTACGGGACCCCGACGGCTCACAGGCGCTGCCGTACTGCACTGCCAAGGAGCGGTGCCAGACGGCCGCGGAGTGTGCCGGCTCCTGTCCCGAGTTCGAGCCCGAGCCGCCCGCTTGGCGCACCCGCGGCTGGCCGATCGAGGGCGGGCCCGGAAAACGGCTTCGGCGGTTGCTCGAGGAGCGCCGGCGGCGACGGCGACCAGGGCTGTAGCCCGTCAGTAGCTTCTGACAAGCATCCGCGAGCGAAGCGAGCGGTTCACCGGCGGTGAGGCCGAAGGCCGAGCCGTCGGCCTTTTTCATCGAAGTCCGCGAGAGCTTTGCTCTCGCGGGCCCATCAGAAATCCTCGATTTCTGAGGACGTTTTTGCGCCCAGCGCGGGATCGCCGGTCCCGCGAGCCGTGCGAACGGGCAATGCGCGGCGCTACGCGCCGCGACTGTCGGGACGGCGCAGCCGTCCCGCAGCGCCCGTGAGCAGAGAGTGGTGAGCGAGCAGCGCGAGCGAACCCGAGGCGGAAAAAGTTCGGTGTTTAGTCGGAGACGGCGACCTCGAGGTCCGCACGCTCGACGGCCAGCCGGAACGTGGGGACGGTGCGGTACTCGACTTCGACGACGCCCTTGCGCCGGAGACTCTGGAGGCCCGACCGGACGTCCTCGGCCTCGGCGTCGACGTCGTACTCGTCCCGGAGTTTGTGCAGTACCGAGACGACGCTCTCGGACTCCTCGTCCGGGCCGGAAAGCACCGCCACGATCCGCGCCTGTAGTTCCGGGACGCGGACCTTCGAGGGGACCCCCTCGTCGTCCGGGTCGCTCTCGATCCCCGGCTCGACGTCAACCAGCTCGGCGGCTTCGGCGGTCGCTCGGATCAGACTGTTGTCGTCCCGGAAGTAGTAATCGCCGAGTTCGTTCTCGAGGTACTGGTGGACCTCGCTGCCGCTCTCCATCCCCCATCGCTCCTGCAGTTCGCCGTTCTTCGTCGGCTGTAGCTCCACCACGTCCGCCAACCGGTCCTGGGCCTCCTCCGAGAGCGTCATCGTCGAACCGTATGGGGATCCGGTACTTTTGCGTTGCGTCCCGCCGCGACTCGAGCGACTCCGCCCCGTCCTCAGCCGAACTCGCCGGCGAACGCTCGCAGGTCCTCGACGAACAGTTCCGGCACCTCCATCGCGGCGAAGTGGCCGCCCTCGGGCTGTTCGGACCAGTACTCGACGTCGTAGACCGCCTCGGCCCAGCCGCGGGGCGTCTTGTACACTTCGGCCGGATAGCGCGCGTGGCCCGTCGGCACGTCGACCGAATCCGGCGTCGCCGCGCCCACGTCCGTCTCGGCGTAGAGCCGCATCGAAGAGCCGATGGTCCTGGTCAGCCAGTAGACGCTGAGGTTGTCGAGCAGCCGGTCGCGGTCGATCCACGACTCGAGGTCGCCGTCGCAGTCGCTCCAGGCCCGGAACTTCTCGACGATCCAGGCCGCCAGCCCGGCCGGCGAGTCGGTGAGTCCGTAGGCCAGACTCTGTGGTTTGGTCGCCTGGATCTCGTGGTAGGCGGTTTCGGTCTCGCGGAACGCCGCGGTCTCCCGGTAGTCGGCCATCCCCCGTTCGTCGAGCAGGTCGGTCGGATCGTCGGCCTCGAGCGACGAAGGGTTCAAAAAGAGCATGTTCGTATGGATCGCGTCCACGCGATCGGGGTAGTTCGCACCCAGTAATGCGGCGACCAGCGCGCCCCAGTCCCCGCCCTGTGCGACGTAGCGGTCGTAGCCGAGCCGGGCCATCAGGTCGGCGACGGCGTCGGCGATCCGCGGCACGTCGTACCCCCGCTCGCCGGTCGGGCCGGAGAAGCCAAAGCCCGGCAGCGACGGGGCGACGACGTGGAACGCGTCCGCGGGATCACCGCCGTGGGCCGCCGGATCAGTCAGCGGCCCGAGGACGTCGAGAAACTCCGCGACGGAGCCCGGCCAGCCGTGGCTCAGGACGAGCGGCGTCGCGTCCGGTTCGGGCGAGCGGACGTGATAGAAGTGCAGCCGCTGCCCGTCGATCGTCGTCACGTACTGGTCGAACTCGTTGCACCGGTCCTCGAACGCCGCCCAGTCGAACGCCTCGCGCCAGTACGCACAGAGGTCCCGGAGGTACTCGCGGTCGGTCCCGTACGCCCAGCCCGTCTCGGGAAGCTGGTCCGGCCAGCGGGTCCGCTCGAGGCGCGTCCGGAGGTCGTCGATCTCGTCCCGATCGACCGACACCTCGAACGGTCGAACGGAGTCGTCGGCGTCCGTCGTCATGTCGCGTCCCCGGCTCGAGTTGCGTCACTGTGGACGATACCAATGCGCATACCCACTCCGACTCGGCCGCGTCACAAAGGCGTATCGTCAATCGTCACCGATGACCGGAACCGGGACCGTCGTCTCGAGGGTCTCTTCGACCTGCGTGTAGACGAGGACCGTTCCGAGCGCGGCGAGCGCGGTGCCGAAGACGAACGGGGTCTCGAAGCCGAACCGAACCAGTGCGCCCGAGGAGAGCGGCCCGACCGCGATTCCGTAGCCGAAGGCCATCGTCAGCACCGACAGCTTCGAGCCGGACTCGCCCTCGCCGGCGAGGTCGCCGGCCAGCGCCAGCGACGGGGCAAAGACCATCGCGGCGGCGACACCCTGGAGCAGGCGGGCGACGAACATCGGGGCCGAGGAGAGGATGAAGCCCTGCACGAGCGTCGTCGGGATCAACAGCGCCATTCCGGTCACGATGAACGGCCGCCGGCCGTACCGATCGCAGGCCCGCCCGATCGGCGTCTGGAGCGCGACCTGCGCGATGATAAACGCCGCGAACTGCAGGCCGAACCAGGTCGCCCCCTGCCCGAGGCGGGCGTTGACCTGCGGCTGGATGGTCGCGAACAGCGCGATGGCGGTCGCCATGAAAAACGACGCGATCCCGAGGGTGAAGATCGGATCGAGCAGGTTCGGTCCCGACCGATCGAGGATCGGGATCGAGAGGTCCGCGCCGGCGTTGGCGGCCGTCGACTCGGGGTCCGAGACCAGCACCGTCACCATGACGTAGCTGATCGTCGCGGTGATCGTCGCGACGTAGAAGGCGGCGTCGAACCCGGAGACTGCCAGACCGCCGGGGAGCGCGTACGGACCGCGACTGACGACCGCGCCGGCAACCGCCGGCCCGGCACCGAACCCAACCAGCCGAAACGTGTTGTAGACGCCCATGTTCCCGCCGCGGTCGCCTGCCGTCGCGAGTTCGTTGACGAGCGCGACCGACGACGGGATGATGAAGGCGACGCTGACGCCCTGTAACCCACGGATGACCAGCAAGGAGAGGTACGTCTCCGCGAAGACGTACGCGACGTTGGTCATCGCGAGGCCCGCGAGCCCGACCAGAATGAACGGCTTGCGCCGGCCGAGCCGATCCGACAGCCGGCCGGTAACCGGCTCGAGCTGTTGAGAAAACCAAAGAGCGAGAGGATCACCCCGATGAGCAGCGACTCGCCGAGACCGAAGGCCGTCCCGCCGACGACGCCGCTGGTCACGTACAGCGGGATGACGATGATCAGAAACGAGTTGCCGATCCCGTCGGCCATGCGGGCGCCCGCCAGTGCGAGGACCCGTCGATCGACGGCGAAGGGCGCGACGAGACGTTCCACCACGCTCCGCATTGGCAACACCTGCGTGATCCCGACCGATTATAGTTTCGAACCGAAATGTCGATCGACTGGATAGTCCGCGGGAGCGTCGCGGAGCTACAAGCCGCTGGCCCGCCTCCGTTCGTCCATGCCCGACGTCAAACTCAGCCGGATCGACTCCGTCCTCGCCGACCTCGAGTACCCGATCACCAACGAGCAGGCGGCGACCGAACTCGCGGACGTCACCCTGTTGCTCGCCGACGGCCAGCGGAACTTGGGCGACCTCGTCGCGAAAAGCGGCAGCGACCGCTTCGAGTCGACCGAGGACCTCCAGTCGGAACTCAACAACGTCCTCCCGCGGGAAGCCGTCGGCGAGCCCTACCAGTCCGAAGGCGAGGGTTAGACCGATGAGACGCTGCAGTCGCTCGGTACGTGCTTTTCGTTTGTCAGTCCCGACGTGACGTCCCGGGCTCCTGCCGAGGAACCGCCACAACAGAACAGGGAATCCATCTATAGATCTTGCCTCTTTACAGTTGGAAATATAACAGAGTGACGAAATTCTAGAGACGATCGACGGTGAGCAGAAGACGAACCGGTCTCGATATCGTCTCGGTTATCATTTCTGGATGTTGTCTCGTGTACGTCAATTCGACCGTGATCGAACTGTCGATAGTCTGGTCGTTCGTTCTCCTCGTACTCGTTCTGGTCGGTGTTCATCGGACGATCGAACGGCTATACGAAGCGCTCTCCGGAAACTCGATTCGAGACGACCGAACCGATGACGGTGAGGCAGTCCTCGCCGATAAACACGACTCGGTCTCTGTTGTAGTGGTTGTATCCACGGTCCTCATCACCGAATACATCGACCCCACCGTCGTCTCGCTTTCCGACTACCAGACGGTGGTTCTCATCGTCGGTCTCGTGTTTGCGATCCACGAGGCGATCCAACGGACCTACAGGTGGGCAGTGTTATGAGGTCACGCCCGGTCTCCATTGGCTGATCCGTTGCTTTCGCCTCGCTACCGACGCTATCACCCTGTCAACGTCCCTCTCGCGGGGCGACTTCTTTTCTACACACTTAACCGGGGTGAGCGACAACCGAGGCATATGGAATTCTGCGACGAATGCGGTTCGATGATGAAGGCCGACGACGGCCTCTGGGAGTGTGGCAGCTGTGGGTACACGGAGCCGAAAGGCGACGCCGACCAGTACATCGTCACCGACGATCAGGAGGTCGGCGAAATCATCGAGTCCTCCGGCGAGACTTCGCTGCCCGAGACCGACGCCATCTGTCCCGAATGCGGCAACGACCGGGCCCACTGGTACATGCAACAGATCCGCTCGGCCGACGAGTCCGAGACGCGCTTCTTCATCTGTACCGAGTGCGAACACAAGTGGCGCGAGGACGACAACTAACGAAATTTTGCTCTGCGGTCTATCGCGAGCGAAGCGCCGAGCGCTTCGCTCGCGATGTCCCTCGGCAAAATTTCGATTAAAAGCACTCCTCCTTCCCCGTCAGCCGCGCGGAACGCGGCTTCTGGGTCAGTCGTCGGCCCGCTCGCTCGCCCTACGGGCTCGCTCGCGGTCGGTGTCGGGAGACTGCCTACCCTCCCCCGAATCGCGGGCTCCTCGCGTTGCTCGGAGCCCGCTCTCGGCCATTGCTCTCTCGAGCTGAATACGGAATTTGAGTAAGGAGAAACCGCACTACTCGTTGCGCGCGATCGTCAGATAGCCGGTGTGACCGACTGGCGCAGTCGTGGGCCGCGAGCCCCGCTCGTCGAACTGCATCTCGCGCTGGATCGTCTCTCGAGTGGTGACGTTCGCGAGGCCGACCTCGCGGGCCGTCCGTGCGACTTCGCGGGTCGACTCGATGAAGGGGCTGTAGACCGCGACGAACCCGCCGTCGACCAAGAGGTCGGGCGCGTGTTCGACCATCGTGGGCGCGTCGGCCGTATCGAGGGTCATGACGTCGAACGACGACGGCTCGAGGCCGTCGATCTCCTCGGTCACGTCGCCGGTCCGGACGTCGACGGCGTCGGCCACGCCGCCGAGTGCCATGTTCTCGCGAGCCACGTCGGCGAACTCGGCGTCCTGTTCGTAGGTCACGACCTCGGCCCCGGCCCGGGCCAGCAGGGCCGCGAGGACGCCGGTTCCGGTGCCGGCGTCGAGGACCCGGTCGCCGCCGGCGATGCCGGTCTCGCCGATGACGAGCCCGATATCGCGGGGCACCATCGGCGCGCCCGTCCGCTCGAAGTGATGGAAGAGATCGGGGCCGCGCAGCCGCCGCACCTGGAACTCGTCGCCCAGATGCGTCTCGATGGTGTCGCCCGACTGCACGTCCTCGGGGACCTCGAGAACGCCGAGGTCGGTCCCCTGTTCGCCGCCGGGTTCGACGAGGTACTCGCGGTCGCCGCGGACGAGCAAGACCGGGACACGATCCGTGCCACTTTCGGCGTCGTCCGCGCTCTCGTCCTCGCTCACGCGAGTCACTCGAGGGATTCGACTGCTGCGGCGAGGTCGCCGTCGGCGTCCTCGAGGGCCTCCCGGGCCTCGTCATCGCTGACGCCGGCACGGGTCGCGACGAGTTCGACGTCCTCGTCAGGGATCGACGAGCCGGCGTCGCCCCCGGTGTCGGCACTGCCGCCGGCCGAGCCGGCCTCGACCTCCTCGGGCGAGCCGATGACCTGGTAGGTCTCCTGGCCACGGGCGTCCATCTTGGTGACCTCGGCGTCGTCGAAGACGAGGTCGTACTCGTCGGTGCGGATGATGACCTCTTCGGCGTCGATGTCCTCGACGTCGATGCCCATCTGTTCCATCATCTGTTCCATCTTGCGCGGGTTGAGTCCGCCGCCGCCTCCTCCGAACATACTCGACACGTGGCCACGGGCGACCTTTTAGTTTGTCGTTCGCTCGAGGGTGGGGAGACGGACGCCCGCAGGTCGCTGTCGGCGCGACCGCGATCGCCGTGCGGTCTCACTGGGACAGCAACCCGTCTCAGGCGTCGTCCGGCCGCGAGTAGTCCGGATCGAACAGCTGCGCCGACGTCGGTTCGGGATCGCCCTCGGTGAGGTTGTACTCGGAGAAGTCCTCGACGCCGGCCTCCCGGAGGAAGTCCTCGTCGTAGACGCGGTTCCCGGTGAACTCGGCGGGATCGCGGGCCAGGATCTCGAGGACCGTATCCGAGACGATATCGGGCGTCCGCCAGTCGTCTTCGGTCCCCATCTCGAAGTACCGGGTCGCGCGCGTGTCGATCGCGGTGACCGGCCAGAAGGTGTTACAGCCGATCCCGTCGTCGGCCAGTTCCTGAGCCATCGACAGCGTCACGAACGACATCCCCATCTTCGACCAGGAGTAGGCGGCCGACCCCGGGGCGCGGTCGAGTTCGACCGGCGGCGCGTTCGTCAGGATCCAGGCGTCTTCCTCGACGCCTTTGAGGTGGTCGATGAACGCCCGCGAGACGAGGTAGGTGCCGCGCACGTTGACCTCGTTCAGGAGGTCGTACCGGTTTGCCGGCAGGTCCTCGACCGCGCCCATCTGGATGGCCGAGGCGTTGTTGATCACGATGTTGATCTCGCCCATCTCGTCGATCGCCTCCTCGACGGCCGCCTCGATGGCGTCCTCGTCGCGGACGTCCAACTGGATCGCGTGCGTCTCGACGCCTTTCTCGGCGCAGGCCTCGGCGGTCTTGTGGATCGTCCCCTCGAGGTCCGAGTCCGAGTCGTCGACGGTCTTGCCCGTCGAGACGATGTCACAGCCCTGCTCGGCGAGTGCGAGTGCGAGTTGCTTCCCGATTCCACGCGTGGTACCCGTTATAAACGCGGTCTGTCCGCTCAGATCTGGTTTTTGCGGCATTCGTGATCTATACACACACTCCGCCCCTAATAGTCCATTCAAACTCCCGGGTCGCCGATCGACGTTTTCAATCCCGATCGGCGCGTGGGCAATCGTAATGACCGACGAACTCGACGCCTTGCTCGAGGCTCTCGAACTGAAAGACGAGCGCCGGACCGGTTGGGATCTTCGCGGGATCGATGCCCCGGAGTCTGTCGCAGCCCACACGTGGGGCGTGGCGACGCTGTGTCTGTACTATGCCGACCGGGCCGACGGCGTCGACCGCGACCGCGCGGTATCGATGGCGCTGCTTCACGATCTGGGCGAGGCCCGCATCGGCGATATTGCGACGCGCGCCGAGGACGACAACCAGCGAGTCGACGGCGACGAGAAAGTCGCCCGCGAGCGGGACGCGATCGTGGACCTACTCGAGCCGTTCGACGGCGACGAGTTCCGCTCCCTCTGGGCGGCGTACGAGGCCCGCGAGACTCAGACGGCGCGGTTCGTCAAGGACATGGATCTGATCGACAACTGTTTGCAGGCGCTCAAATACGAACGTGGGGAGCGCTACGACGAGACCGAGCGCAACGAGGCCTTCGACGAGTACGAGAATCTCGACGAGTTCTTCGCGACGGCCGCGCCGCGACTCCGGACGCCCGTCGGCGAGCGACTCTTCGAGGCGATCAAGACACGGTACGAGCGCGAGATCGGTCGGGAGTGTCAGCTCTAGCGGTCCTCGCGGACCGGCTGCCGGTCCGTCACCCCGCTACGTCTCTGCGGGCGCACCCTCGCGCACGTTGACTGCCATCCCCGTCTCGAAGTCCCGGATGGCGTCGGCGTCGAGTTCGGCCGTCCCGACCGCCAGCAACTCGCCGCGTTCGTGGACCACCAGTACCTCGTCGCCCGGCCGGATCTCGTCGCCGACCTCGAGGACGAACTTCGCGAAGACGTTCTTCTCCTCGCGGACGAAGGGCTCGCTCTCGTCGTCGACGACAACTCGATAGGCCGGCGGCTCGAGCGCGGCCGCGAGCCGGCGACCGCCCTCGAGGCCGAGCGTGAACCGGCCGTCGGTGCCGAAGGAGACGATCCGGCCGGCGTCGGCGTGGATCTGCTGGGGTCGGCCCGAGGAGGTCCGTTTGACCGTCAGCGATTCCGACGGCGGGAACAGCGCCGTGCCGGCGTCCGCGCCGAACTGGTAGTCCGCGATGGTCCGAAGCTGGGGCAGGCCCGCGCTCCCGTCTGCTGACTCGCTCATTGGGCCGAATTTGCGCCGGCGGGTCGAAAGCCCTTCGACCTGCGGTTCCGGCGTATTCGCTCGGATCGAGCCCGTGTGGGCACTGAATTCGGCCACCGGAGCGGCTTCAGGCCGTGGTGACCCCCTCGATCAGCCACCGACGCGACCGAAACGAGATGGAGAACGTTATTATCGTCGCTTCAGTAGTATCGGCCCTACATGGACGTCACGCAAATCGGTCTCGGGGTCGCCCTGCTGGTCATCGGGACCCTGACACTGATCGGGCCGGCCGCGATCGCCACCGGTCCGCTCGTCTATCTCGTTACCGGTGCGACGCTGCTTGTCACCGGCTACGCGCTGGTGATCGGTCTCTGGCAGACCCGCCAGCCGAACTGATTCTCGGCCCGAACCGAGTGTGGTTCGGGTCGGCGCGCCTACAGCAGGAACGTCTCGTGGCGTTCGCCCAGATCGAGGAAGGAGTCGGCGGCGTCGATGAGCTCTTCGGCCGTCGAGGACTGGAACGCCATCACCTCGACGCGGACCCCTTCGTGGCGCAAGTGCGAACACAGCCGCGAGAAGTCGCCGTCGCCCGTACAGAGGACGATCGTGTCGACGTGGTTGGCCAGCGTCACCGCGTCCAGACTCATCCCGACGTCCCAGTCGGCCTTCTTCGAACCGTCGGCGAAGGTCTTGATGTCCTTGATCTTCGGTTCGAAGCCGATGTCGATCAGCGCCTCGAAGAAGCTCTCCTCCTCCGGCGAGTCCGCGCGGATGACGTACGCGATCGCGCGAGTCAGTTGGCGGTCCTGAACCGCCTTCTCGAGCAGGGCGGAGTAGTCGATGTTCCGGCTGTGCATGCTCTGGGCAGTGTGATAGAGGTTCTGGGCGTCGACGAGGACGGCGACGCGCTGCCCGGGGTGAATTTCGGTCATATACTAGCATGTCGCGGGCGGCTATAAAAAATCGCGGCGTTCGGGACGGTCACGATGGGGCGCCGCCGGATTAGTTCCGGAGCTTCCGAATGCGCTTTTCGGTCGGCGGGTGGGTGGCAAACAGCGTCTGCAGCAGGCCCTTCTCCGAGTTGAAGATACACAGCGCGCTCACGCTGTCGTCGAGTTCGGACTCCCGGCCCTGCGCGCCCTTCGAGATCTTCTCGAGAGCGCGGGCGAGCGGGTCGCCGCTGCCGATGTACTGACGGGCGTCGTCGTCGGCGACGTACTCGCGGTACCGCGAGATCGCCAGCACGAACACCATCACGAGCATCTGGGCGATGTTCGAGATGATCATCCCGACGAAGATGCTGCCGATGCTGCGGTCGTCGCCCATCATGTAGACCATGTAGGCGACCCAGCCGACCATCATCGCGATGGAACTCCCCAGCACCATCGCGAGGACGTCGCGGTTCTTGATGTGGGCGAGTTCGTGGGCGATGACGCCCTCGAGTTCGTCGCGCTGGAGCAGGCGGATGAGTTCGGTCGAGACGACGACGTAACCCTTGCCCTTCCGGCCGGTCGCAAAGGCGTTGGGGACGCCCATGTCCATGACCATCAGCGTGGGCTTTTCGATGCCCATGTCCCGACAGAGCGACTCCGTCATCTGATGGACCTCGCGGTACTGGCCGTCTTCCGGCATCTCCTCGGCGCGTCTCGTGGCCGACCAGGTCCCGATCTTGTACTGGATGACCGGCAGGACGAGCAGGCCGAGCCCGACGAGCGGCCACGCGCCGACCCCGAACATCGCCAGGCCGAAGGCACCGACGAGCATGTAGAACGCGAACAGGATCGAGCCGACGATCGCCATTCGCACTTTCAATCCGAAATTCGTCATAGCTGACTCTAGACAACGACTCGGGATAAGTTACGCGGATTCGTGTGTCAGAAACCCTCTCTCACAGCGACCGGCTCGGTCGAAGACACAACGGCTAAGTCGGTTCGGTCCGGTCTCCCGGGTATGCGTCACGTCGCTCGCTCGAGGTTCGAGTCCGCCGTGAGCGGCGTCGCCCCTCGTTTTTCGAAACGCAAACGCGCCTGCGAGTGCTCGCGGCGGGCGTAGCGCCCCCGTCCCGGGCACGCTTCGACCGCGCGTGACCGCACCTGACCGACTACTGACCGATCGGAACCGATAGGTCCTACCGATCGGAGTCCGACACACGACTCAACGACACCAACACATGACTGCTATCGACCTTTCGGGCGTCTTCCCGGCGATGTGTACGCCCTTCGACGAGGACGAACGGATCGACTTCGAAACGCTCCAGACCGACGCCCAGCGCCTCGAGACCGCGGGCGTCGACGGGCTCGTCCCGGTCGGCTCGACCGGCGAGTCGGCGACGCTGACCCACGACGAACACGTAGAGGTCGTCGAGGCCGTCATCGAGGCCGTCGACGACGTGCCCGTCATCGCGGGCACCGGTTCGAATAACACCCGCGAGGCGCTGGAACTGTCCGAGCGGGCCGCCGACGCGGGCGCCGACGGCCTCCTGCTCATCTCGCCGTACTACAACAAGCCCGAGCAGCGGGGACTGATCGAGCATTACCGGACGATCGCGGACGCCGTCGACCTGCCCCAGATCGTCTACAACGTCCCCTCCCGGACGGGTCGGAACATCGAGCCCGACACCGCCGTCGAGCTGGCGAGCCACGAGAACATCGCGGGCTACAAGGCCGCAAGCGGTGATCTGGGCCAGATCAGTGAGGTCGTCGAACGCACGCGTGAGGAGGACTTTGCGGTGCTGTCGGGCGACGACGGCATGACCCTCCCGACCCTCTCGGTCGGCGGCACTGGAACGATCAGCGTCGCCGCGAACATCGAACCCGAGCGCACGTGTGCCATGGTCGGTGCGGCACTGGAGGGCGATTACGAACGCGCCAGAGAACTGCACCACGAACTCGGCCCGCTGTTTCGCGAACTGTTCGTCGAGACCAACCCCATCCCGGTCAAGGAGGCCATGGGGATCCGGGGCTACGGGCCGGCCCGCCTGCGCTCGCCGCTGTCCCGACTGGCCGACGAGTATCGCGAGGACCTCGAGGCAGTGCTGGCCGACCTCGAGCGCGACGAGACGGACGTCGCCGATCCGGCGGAGGGTGATCGATGACGGTCCGGCTGGGCGTCACCGGCGCGACCGGGCGAATGGGCCGGGAAGTCATCGCGGCAGCGGCGGGACGCGAGGACTGCGAGGTCGCTTTCGCAGTCAACCGCGATCCGGACGGCGAGACGATCGAGGGCGTCGACATCGAGCCCGCGGCCGAGTTCGACTCGCTGGTCGCCGACCGCGAACCGGCCGCCGTGATCGACTTCACCGGCCCGGAGTCGGCCGTCGACTACGCCCGTGCCTGCGCCGACGCCGGCGTCGCCTTCGTCACTGGGACGACCGGCTTCGACGACGACGAGTACGAAGCTCTCGAGGACGCAAGCGAGGAGATCCCGGTCCTGCACGCGCCGAACTTCGCCCGCGGCGTGCAGGCCCTGCTCAACGTCGTCGGCGAGGCAGTCCGGAACCTGCCGGGCTACGACGTGGAACTCGTCGAGACCCATCACAACGCCAAGCGCGACGCCCCGAGCGGCACCGCCAACCGGCTGCTCGAGGAGATCGAGGCCAACGGTGACTTCGGCGAACGCGTTCACGGCCGCGAGGGCGAGGCCCCGCGATCGGAGTCCGAAATCGGGGTCCACGCGCTTCGTGCGGGCAACGTTACGGGCGAACACGAGATCGTCCTCGCGGACAACCACGAGGAGGTCCGGCTCACCCACCGCGCCGAGGACCGCGGGGTCTTCGCCGCGGGCGCGGTCGACGCGGCGGTCTGGATCGCTGGACAGAAGGCAGGGTGGTACGACTTCGCAGACGTGATCGGAGAATGAGCGCACTCGAACGCGAAATCGGCGAGCTGTGGGACCGCAAACAGGACGGCGACGTCAGCGCTGACACCGCCGGCGAGGACGAATACGCCACCCTCGAGGCCTTCCTCGACGCCCTCGAGTCCGGCGAGGTCCGGGCCGCCGAGAAGTCGGGCGACGAGTGGGAGGCAAACGAGTGGGTCAAGCAGGGGATCCTGCTGAACTTCGGCCTTCGGGAGATCCAGCAGTACGACCACGGCGACACGACGTACAACGACGTGCTGCCGCTTGCGGACGCGAGCGCGTACGGCGACCGCGGGAGCCGCAACACGCCCGACGGCACCGTCGTCCGACGGGGCGCTCACATCGGCTCGGACTGCATCATGATGAGCCCGTCGTTCGTCAACATCGGCGCGTACGTCGGCGACGGCACGCTCGTCGACTCCTGTGACACGGTCGGCTCCTGTGCCCAGATCGGCGATAACGTCAAGCTCGGCGCGAACACCCTCATCGGCGGCGTCCTCGAGCCGGTCGAGAACGCGCCGGTCATCGTCGAGGACAACGTCTCGCTCGGTGCGGGCTGTCGCGTCACCAGCGGCTTCGTCGTCGGCGAGAACAGCGTCGTCGGCGAGAACACCCTGTTGACGCCGCGTATCCCCGTCTACGACCTCGTCGAGGAGGAGGTTCTCTACGGCGAACTGCCCGCGGATCGGCGCGCCTTTACCCGGTTCGTCGAGTCCTCGATCAGCGACCACGACCTCTTCGAGGGCGGCGCGTACAAGCCCGCCGTCGTGGCGACCGACCTAGAAACGGAAACGCTCGAGGCGACCGAGCGCGAGGACGCGCTTCGGGAATAGACGAGCCGTGCCCGACGGCCTCGGACGAATCGCCGTGATCGCACTCGGTCCGGGGAAACCACAGGAGATCGTGGGAGGACTTTTAGTCGTTCCCCCAGTAGTGGATCGTAATGAGCAAACGAGCCGAAGCCGACGATCGAGGTCGCATCGTCATCCCCCACGAGATCCGTGAGAGACACGGCGACCGATACCGCGTCGTCGAACTCGAGGATCGGATCGAACTGATCCCGTTGAACGACGACCCGATCGAGGGCCTCCGCGATGCCGTCGGTGACGCCTTCGACGGCAGATCGATCGACGAGATCAAGCGCGAGGCACGCGAGAACGCTCGAACGGACGCGATAGACGACGCGAGTGACTAGGGTCAGATGATATACGCCGATATCGACTTCTTCATCGCGTTGGTGAAAGACGACGACTGGCTGCAGGATCGGGCAGCCGAGATCGCGCTCGAGAACGACGGAGAAATCTACACCTCGCGGGCGACGCTGCTCGAACTGCTCGTGATCTCGGACCGGTTCGAGTTCGATCGGATGGAAGCGCTCACGTCCGCGCTCGAAATCGCGACTATCCCCGAAGACGAGGACGTCCTGTTTCAGGCGGCGGACTATATGGAAGAAGACGGTCTCACTGCGTTCGACGCGTATCACGTCGCCTACGCGGAGGCAGATCCGATCGTTTCGTCGGACGAATCGATCGACGACGTGACGGACGATCGGATCGCGATAGAAGAACGGGAATCGGAGTAGCGGAGAACCCAAACGCTTGAATCCTCTCGCTCACTTTGAGGTACCAATGACTGACGCCGCGGCTTCGGTGCCCGTCCGCCGCCTCTCCGACTGGGACGCGGCCGAACTACACACGCTCGTCGAGGACTACGGCTCGCCGCTGTACGTCCTCGATCTCGAGCGGGTCCGGGAGAACTACCGCCGCCTCGAGACCGCCTTTCCCGACGCCGAGATCCTGTACGCGGTGAAAGCCAACGCGCTGGGGGACGTTCTCTCGACGCTCCACGAGGCGGGGGCGGGCCTCGAGTGTGCCTCCGCCGGCGAGGTCCAGCGCGCGCTCGAGGCGGGCGCGGCCGGGTCGGAGATCCACTACACGGCGGTCAACCCGCCGGCGCGGGATCTCGACTGGATCGTCGACGCCTGGGCCGACGAGCCGGAGCTGACCGTCACCGCCGGCTCCACGGACACGATCGATCGCCTCGAGGAGCGGGGCTACGACGGCCGGCTCTGTCTACGGGTGAACCCGGGTATCGGTGCCGGCCACCACGAGAAGGTCAAAACCGGTGCGGCCGCGAAGTTCGGCGTCCCCGCCGAGCGGGCCGTCGACGTGCTGGCCGACGCCGCCGACCGCGGCTTCGACGTCGTCGGGATCCACGCCCACGTCGGCTCCGGCGTCTCGAGCGACCAACTCGAGGCCCACCGGGAGTTCGTCGCGCGGATGGGTGATCTCGCGCGGGACGTGAGCGAGGCGCTACGCGCCTCGGATAGCCGAACGGGGAGCGAAGCGACCCGTGAGGCGCGCGAGGCCGTCGGCGGCCTCGAGTTCGTCGACGTCGGCGGCGGCTTCGGGGTGCCCTACCGCGAGGACGAGGAACCGCTCGACCTCGAGAGCGTCGCCGAGGCGACCCGCGAGGCGCTGGGCGCGGTCGACGCCGACCTGACGATCGAGCCCGGCCGCTACTTCGTCGCGGACGCGGGCGTGTTGCTGACCGAAGTGAACACGGTCAAGGAAGCCCGCGAGACGACCGTTACCGGCGTCGACGCCGGGATGACGACCCTGCTCCGGCCGGCGATGTACGACGCCTACCACCCGATCCGGAACCTGACCGCCGAGACGGCGGGCGACGGCTCGAGCGATCGCGATGCGACCGACGCCGCCGGGCGCGAGATCGTTCCGCAGACCGTCGCCGGCCCCATCTGCGAGAGCGGCGACGTTTTCTGTGCCGAGCGTGAACTACCGGCAAGCGAACGTGCGGACATCCTCGCGATCGGCAATGCGGGGGCCTACGGCTACGAAATGGCGAACCAGTACAACACCAGACCTCGACCCGCGTCGATCGTCCTCGCGGACGGCCAGGCGCGACTCGCCCGCCGTCGCGAGACGGTCACCGACGTGACCCGCCCCGAACGCGAGGCGCGGGGCGTCTCGGATACCTCGAGCGATGCGAGGCGCGACCGAAGTGAGCGCCTCGATGATGGAGCGGGGCGGAACGACCCGTGAGCGAGTCACCACGAGAGTGCGAGGCGAGCCATACTGCACCGGCGGATCGAAAGAACGACCACGACCGAGCGACCGACACCGACAACGACCAAGTACGATGAGCGTCCCATTCCAGAAGTACCACGGCACCGGCAACGACTTTCTAATCATCCAGGCTGACGAGTACGTCCCCAATCGGGGTGCGCTCGCCGAACGCGAGTGCGACCGCGACGACGGCGTCGGTGCCGACGGGATCCTCTATCTCGCCCTCGAGGAGCGGTTCAACCCGCCCCGCGTCGTGATGACGCTGGTCCAGCCCGACGGCGCGACCGCGCCGATGTGTGGCAACGGCGCGCGCTGTGCGGCCGACTGGGCCATGGATCGGACCGGAGCCGACAGCGTCATGATCGACACGCAGGCCGGCACCCTGCGCGCGGACCGGACCGACGACGGGATCATCATCGAGATGGGGACCCCGACGTTCGACCCCGAGGAGGTCCCCGTCAGGGCCGACGAACCGGTCTTCGAGGAGGAGATCGAAGGCCTCGAGGTGACGATGGTCAACACCGGCGTCCCACACGCCGTGAGCTTCGTCGACGACGTTGACGCGGTCGACCTCGAGGCCGTCGCGCCGCGGGTCCGCTACGCCGACGCGTTCCCCGTCGGGACGAACGTCACGATCGCCAGCCCCGACGGCGAGGGCGGCTTCGACCAGCGGACCTACGAACGCGGTGTCGAGGACGAGACCGACTCCTGTGGCACCGGTGCGGTCGCCATCGCGGTCGTCGCGCGACGGCTCGGACTGACCGACGCCGATCCGGTCGAGGTCCGACCGCCGGGCGGGGACCTGCAGGTGAGCTTCAACGACCGGGGGAACGCGACGCTCGCCGGCCCCGTCGAACACGAGTTCGACGGCGAGGTAGCCGTCCGATCGCCGACCGAACTGTGAACGGGATCCAGCGATGAGCGGGGACGAGCCGACCGCGAGCGGCCCCGACGGCGACGACGAGTTCGACCCCATCGCGTTCCTCGAGACGGCGGTCCAGCACGCCTCCCACGAGGACGTCGGCCCGATGCGGGCGTTCCTCCGTGAGACGCTCGAGACCCACGGGGTCGACCCCCGCGTCGACGACGCCGGAAACGTGCTGGCGAGTCGCGGACCGCCGGCGGCCGACGCCGACAGCCACGTCGTGTTGAACACCCACATCGACACGGTCTCGCCCCACGTCCCTTACGAGCGCGACCCGGATGCGCCCGAGGCCGACGGCGGCGAGGTGATCCGCGGACGGGGCTCCTGTGACGCGAAGGGACCGCTCGCGGCGCTGTTGTCGGCCTTTTTCGCGGTCGAGCCGACCGATGACCGCGTCACGCTCGCGGTCACCCCCGACGAGGAAGTCCTCTCGACGGGCGCGTACGCGCTCGTCTCCGGCGAGGCGTCGCCCACCGCGGACGCCGACGCCGTAATCGTCGGCGAACCAACCGACCTCGACGTCTGTACGGCCGCCAAGGGCCGGTTCCAGGGAACGATCCACCTTTCGGGTGCCAACGCCCACGCCGCCGAACCCGAGACCGGAACCAATGCCGTCGCCGCCCTCGAGAGCGTCCTCGAGGCGGTCCGGACCTTCGGCGAGCGCGCCGACGCGCCGCCGACCCATCCGCAACTCGGTGCGGCGACGCTGACCCCGACCGTCGTCGAGGGCGGTGAGGCGACGAATCAGGTGCCGGCAGACGCCGCATTGACCGTCGACCGCCGGAGCGTCCCCCCGGAGACGGCCGACGAGTTCCACGAAGCGCTGACCGCGCACCTGCGGGCCGCCGTCCCCGACGATGTCGACCTCGACTTTCGCTTTACCGACCGACCGACGCCGTTCCTCGAGGCCTGGGACACCGATCCCGACGCGCCGGTTGCGCGAACGCTTGCGAACGCCGCTGGCGGCGAGGTCCGGCCGTTCACCGCGGCGACGGAAGCGTCCTACTTCGCCGCCGACGCCCCGACGGTCGTCTTCGGCCCCGGCGTCCTCGCCGACGACGAGGGGGCCGTCGCACACGCGCCACGGGAGTACGTGCGGCTCGAGGCCGTTCGGAAGGCTGCCCGAGCGCTCGAGGCGACGCTATCGGAACTGGTCGAATAGGGCGGTACGATTCGATTCTCTGCGCGGCGTCAGGACAGCAACGTGAGGAGTCCCCCGAGAACGGTGAGGATCGCACCGACCGTCACGACGGTTACTACCCGGTCGTCGGGGATCGAGGGATCGTCGGCGATCGTGACCTGGTAGGCCGTCGCCAGTACCATCCCGACGCCGCCGATCGAGAGCAAAACGGCCGGAATGGAGGTGGTCCCCGACGCGAGCGTCGACAATCCCATGAAACCGAGCGTGCCGCCGATAATGGCCATGGACGCGTGATAGCGGAGTGCGGTTCGCATGTGTGTCAATTGGCCCGGCACGCACAATAACTGTTTTCTCGGTGAACTGTTCGCCCGTCGTGACGGTGTCTCGTCCCCGGCGTCAGACCGACATCAGCGCGATCGCGACCACGCTCAGTGCGATGGCGGCGAGTTTACGCGGTGTGACGGTCTCGTCGAAGGCGACGATCCCGATCAGGGAACTGACTACGATGAACAGGCCGTAAATCGGGACGACGATGCTCACCGGGCCGAGCGCGAGCGCCCGGTAGTAGGTCAGCAATCCGATCGTCAGCAACACGCCCATCGCGAGGATGTACGGGGTGCGGGGGTGGTGCAGATACGGCCGCACGGGGTGGCCACGATAGCGGACGACGAGGCCGACGGTGACGAACATCACCGAGTTCGAGAGGAACACGGCGAGGGAACTCGGCAGATCGGTCATCGCGATCGAGAGCAGCGGCGCGACCAGACTGTAGGCCAGACAGGCGAGGACCGATAGCTCGAGGTATCGGCGCATTATTCCTCACCTCCCGCGGCGAGGTAGATCGCCGCCGTCGCGACGGCGATCCCGGCCGCCCGCGTCGCGGTCAGTTCCTCGCCCAGTGCGGCGATGCCGACGATCGAACTCCCGACGATAAAGAGGCCGTAAATCGGCACGACGACGCTGACCGGTCCCTGCTCTAAGGCCTGATAGTACGCGAGGATCCCCGTCGAGAGGAAGAGGCCGGCGACGTAGACGATCCCCGCCGAGGGCGTCGTCACGTCGGCCGGCTGGCCCGTCCCGGACACCAGGAGGACGACCGCCGTCAGACAGAGGAAGATCGTCGTCGAGAGAAAGAGCGCGACCGCGGGCGGAACCTCCTTCGTCACGAAACTCGTCAGCGGTGCCATCAACCCGTAGGCGAGGAGAGCGACGATCACCCAGAGCAGATACTCCATATGAGCCCTCGGTCGAGGGCATCCAATACTATCACGATTCCGGTACTGCGATCCGGTATCGCGAAGCAGACGGACGGCTCGAGGTGAGCCCTCGGACTCGCTCGTTTTTGACCGGGTTCCGATTCGCGTTTGGTACTGATATCCGAAATCAAACACTATCGGAAATATCTGAAAGCTACAGTAATGGGGTTAAAACAGCCGTATTTGCCATGGTTCGATAATAGGTCTATCCTCGAGTTCGTAATTCTATTATTAATCTTGGCTAGAAAGTCTCTCCGAGAGACAACCGGTTAATAACTATTTATCACAGTCGCCACAGGACGGATCGCACTATCGTATGAGGGGGAGACTTCGAACGAGAACGGTACAGGGGACCGTTCGCCGCCGACCCCGGTGGTCGAACGGATGAGCGTCGAATCGATCGGCGAGACCGCGATCGAGGAGACTGACGAAGGGATCGACGACGCGAGCGACGGACTGACTCAGGACGTGGCGTTCACCATGCTGAGTTGTCCGCGGCGGCGGTACAGCCTGCACTATCTCATGCGGGAACAGCGGGAAGTGTCGCTCCGCGAGCTATCGAGGGAGCTCGCGGCCTGGGAGAACGATGTCGACGTCGACGCCGTGACCCACAAGCAGCGAATGCGCGTCTATACGGCGCTTCGGCAGTCTCACCTGCCGAAAATGGACGAGAACGACATCGTCGAGTTCGACTCCTCGGCCGGCGTTATCGAACTGACCGACGACGCGTCCGAACTCGAGGTGTATCTGGACGTCGTCCCGCACGACGAGATTCCGTGGAGTACGTACTACCTCGGGCTCGGGGGTCTCTGTGCGGTCGCGGTGACGCTTTCGGGAGTTGGTCTCTTCCCGTTCTCAGAACTTCCCGGGCTCGGACTCGCCGCTCTCGTCACGCTGCTGTTCGTAGGATCGGCGGTCGCGCATCGATATCACGAACGAGCGAACCGCCTCGGCTCGGCCGGGGACCCGCCGGCGTGAGGTGCAGTGACGATGATCAAGTCCATACGCGAGGCCGTCTCGGAGCGACGAACCATTGTCAACGTCGTCGGCGTCCTCGTACTGCTCGCCGTCGTCGCGCCGTTCATCATCGTCGGCGTCCCGCAACTGGCGGGCGCCAGCCAGAGCCACGTCGTCCTCTCCGACAGCATGAGCCCGACGTTCGAGTCGGGCGACGTGATCCTCGTCGAAGATGTCGATCCGGCGTCGATCGAGGAGGGCGATGTGATCACGTATGCGGACGGCAGCGGCGAACGGACGACCCACCGTGTGGTCGAGGTCGTCGAACGTGACGGCGAACGACAGTTCCGGACGCAGGGTGACGCGAACGACGACCCCGACGGCGACCTCGTCCCGGCCAGCGCCGTCGAGGGCCGGCACACGCACACGCTGCCGTACATCGGTCACGTAGTTCTGTTCGCCGGCTCGAGGCTCGGGCTCGCGCTGTTCGTGATCGTCCCGGGTGCGTTGCTGGCCGTCTCGGAAGTGTGGGACCTGTACCGGGCGTGGAAGCGCGCTGAAGGCGACGATGACACCACCGACAGGGACGGTGACGGCGATTCGACGGGGGCTCGAGCGGCGGGGAACGGCGCTCCGGAACCGACGGAAGACGATTGATACCAATGCAACCGAACCAACGAACGAGATTCGTGCTTCTGCTCGCGGTGATCACGCTCGCGCTGACAGGGGCGACGGTGTCGACGACGACGGGTGGCTTGACCGACGAGGAAGAGGTGACGCTCGGCGAGGTCGAAGCCAGCTGGAACGAGTCGGTGAGTACCGACGAAGAACAACCGAACGAAACCAGCCGGGAAAACGGAATCGAATCCGATAGCAACGAGACGAACAGCGACGAGATGAGCGGCAACGAAACCGGACTCGAGGCGAACGAGAGCGGAAATCAATCGGGAACGGGAGATGCCAGCGGTGAAGATTCCGACAATGACGGCGCGGTGACGGCCGATAGTTCTCAGAACGCGTCGACGACTGAATCGAACGGACAGGGAACCAACGAGACGACACCGAACTCATCGACCCGTCGGTAGCCGTTCCGGCGATCCATTTCTGTGCTGGCGGCGTAGCGTCTCGTTCCTGTCGCTGTCACTCTTCCAATCAGCCGCAACAGCCGTTCGGTCCGTCGCGACCTGTGGCCCAACTCCAACTGCCGAGAAATGGAAGCGGCGGACGCTACAGGTCCTGGCCGGAGTCCTGATGCAGGGCGTACGTGACCGTGAGATCGAACTCGTCGCCCTGGTAGTCGTTGTTGATCCCGGACACCGAGTTGTCGAACTCGTCATCGTGGGCCCACCGGAACTCCATCGTCATCGACTCGGTGCCGCCGTTCGCGCTCGGGGGCGGACTCAAGTCGTCGAGTACCGCGCCGTTGCCGGTCACCAGATCGTCGATATCCACGATGCCGTTGCTGTTGGCGTCGGATAGGTTGCTGCGAACGTTGGTGCCGTTGTACGTGAACACGGTGACCTCGAACTGGTCGGCCATGCCGTCGGCGCTCGAGGGCATGGTGTCCGCCTCGTTGGTTCCGGTTGAACCATCAGCCTCGGTTTCGTCGACCGAGAAGCCGATCTCCACGTGGTCCGCTTCCAGCGAGCCAGCGTTCTGGAGCGTGAGATCCGCCAGCACCGAGTCACCGGGTTTAGCGTTCGAGATCGTCCAGGTACCTGAGACCCCGTCACCGAATCCCTCGTCAGTGTCGGCCACTTTTAGGTCGAGCGTTCCGGCTTCGATGGTGTTTCCGCTGCTCTCCTCCGTGTCGCTGAAGTACGCCCACGTTCCGGCACCCGACGCCACGCCAACCGCACCGATCGCTGACAGGCCGCCGAGCAGGCGTCGTCGGGTCACTGATACGCGACTGTTGTCGTCGTTCATGGTTTAGACGTTCCCTCGCGGGAACGGATGCTGTTAGGGATCGCCGCCGCTCTGGACGAGTTGCATGGCAACGTCGATTTCCGCGGTTTCGCCCTGCGCCTCGTTGCCAACGCTGGTCGGCAGCTCGAGACCGAGGTTCCCTTCGACGCTTCCGCTCCCGCCGATATCCTGTCCAGTGTCGATCCAATCAGTTGGCACGTTGCTCAGATCGACGCTGCCCGACCCGCCGCCGTCGATGCTGTAGGTCAGATCGAGGTCGTCCGTGAGGTCACCAGACGCGTCGATCTTGATGTACAGGTTTCCGCCGACGTTCCCAGCGTTCGCCAGCGTGAGGTCAACGTCTTCGGACCAGCCCGGGGCGACACCGGAGACATCGAGGTACGAGCCGCTGATGTCATTGTGTCCGTTAACCGTAAGATCGAGCGTCCCCGCAGTCACGGTGTTCCCCGTACTCTCCTCGGTATCACTGAAATAGGCCATCGTCCCCGCGCCGGCAGCCGCGCTGCCAGCGCCGATGAGACCGATACTTCCGAGCACTTTGCGCCGCGAGAGATCGAATTTCTTCTCCGTCATAGTCGTGTTCTCTGTAGTCGCCCCATCGCGTTCGGCGATCGGACCCACCGTCCTACCCCCGAAGGCTCGAGGCGACTCGAGAACGGCTATGCCACACACCCCACTATATATACACCAGATGACAACTTGAGAGGGAAACCCTCACTTCGTCTGAGAGTCCGTATAAGATCGATAAACGAACTGTTAAACGAGAGAACGAACCACTATACGGCGTCTATTTCCGACGAGGACTCTTCTAATATCCAGTATCTGGATCCAGCACGCCCAATCTCTAAAACTCGGCAGCCACCTACTCGAGGCCGTCGACCAACTCGCTGGCCACGCCCGTGTACCCGGCCGGCGTCAGCGCGTGCAGTTCCTCGCGGACGCTCTCATCGACCTCGAGGTCGTCGAACATCTCGCGGAAGTCCTCGAGGGTAACGTCTTTCCCACGAGTCACGGCCTTGACGCGCTCGTAGGCGTCTTCCTGGCCCTCGCGCCGGAGGACCGTCTGGACGGCCTCGCCGATGATCTCGGGGGTGGCCTCGAGGTCGTCGCGCATGACCTGCTCGTTCGGCACGACCTTCGAGAGGCCGGCGGCGGTCTTGCCGTAGGCGATCAGGCAGTGGGCGAAGGCCCCGCCGATGTTGCGCTTGACCGTCGAGTCCGAGAGGTCCCGCTGGAGCCGGGAGGTGGTGACGTAGTCCGCGAGGAAGGTCAGGTCCGAGTTCGCTTTCGAGAGGTTCCCCTCGCTGTTCTCGAAGTCGATCGGGTTGACCTTGTGGGGCATCGTCGAGGAGCCGGTCTCGCCCTCGACGGCCTCCTGTCCGAGGTAGCGATCGGAGACGTAGAGCCACATGTCCAGATCGAGATCGAGCAGGACGTCGTTGGCCCCGCGGAACGCGTCGAACAGCGCCGCCAGATCGTCACAGGGGTTGACCTGCGTCGTGAGCGGTTCGAACTCGAGGCCCAGTTCCGTGACGAACGCCTCGGCGAAGTCCTGCCAGTCGACGTCGGGATAGGCGGCGACGTGGGCCGCGTAGGTACCCGACGCGCCGCCGAGTTTGCCGCGCAGGTCGTCGGTCGCTTGCCGGATTCGGCCGGTCGCACGACCCAGCCGCGAGGCGTAGACGGCCATCTCCTTGCCGAAGGTCGTCGGCGTCGCTGGCTGGCCGTGGGTCCGGGCCAGCATCGGGAGGTCGCGGTAGTCGCGAGCCATCTCGGCCAGCGTGTCGCGGACGCCGTACAGTTCGGGCAGCAACACCTCGTCGACGGCGTCGCGGACCAGCAGCCGATGGGCGAGGTTGTTCACGTCCTCGCTGGTCAGCCCGAAGTGGATCCACGCTGAAGCGTCGCTGCCCTCGGGCAGTCGGTGGCGCACGAAGTACTCGACGGCCTTGACGTCGTGGTTGGTCGCCTCGAAGCCGGCGTGGCCCTCGGTCTCGAGTTTCTTGATCAGTTCGGCGTCCTCCTCGGCGAAGTGCTTGTAGAGTCCTCGTAGCTCCTCGCGTTCCTCGAGGCCGAGTTCCAGCGGCGTCGCCTCGAGGTCGGCCAGCGCGATCAGGTACTCGACCTCGACGCGAACGCGGGCCCGCATCAAGGCGGCCTCGCTCGCGTACGGCGACAGTGGTGCGGTCCGTCCGTCGTACCGACCGTCCAGCGGCGAGACGGCGTACAGGGCGTCGGTATCGGTCATTGTGCGACTCTTTCCAGCGCGGTGCAAAAGCGTATCGAAACCGCGACCCACACAGGGCCACGAGCGTGCATATCTCGCGCGCCCGACTCGGAAATACTACCGGAATAATACACGGTCGTGCATATTCTGAGGATCGAGACCGCAACGGCTTTGCCCCTCGCGGGCGGGCATCCGACCATGACGCGAATCGCCGGGATGGCCGGCAACCGAGGGCGCAACCTGTTGAACATCGCAGACCGAGCGCCGGGCGGGGCCGCGTTCGCCGTGATCCTCGCGACCGATCCGGACGCACCGGTGCTGGAGGGCGCGGCCGAGCGCGGGATCCCGACCGAAGTCGTCCCGCTCGAGGACGACATGGACCGCCGCGATCACGAGGAGGCGGTCCTCGAGGCTCTCTCGGACTACGAGTTCGACCTCGTTTGTCTGGACGGCTACATGCGGATCCTCTCGGAGACGTTCCTCGAGGAAGCACCCACCACGCTGAACGTTCACCCCGCCCTGTTGCCGTCGTTCCCCGGCATGGACGCCTGGGGCGACGCGCTCGAGGCGGGCGTCTCGGTCACGGGCTGTACGGTCCACGTCGTCACGGACGCGACCGACGAGGACGGCGCGGTCGTCGAGGACGATGTCGACGCCGGTCCGATCGTCACGCAGGAGCCGATCCCGGTCTACGAGGGCGACGACGAGGCCGACCTCAAAGAGCGAGTCCTCTACGAGGGCGAGTTCCGCGCCTACCCGCGGGCGGTCAAGTGGTTCGCTGAAGGTGCAGTAGACGTCGACCTCGAGGCGGGCGAGGTCACCGTCGATGCTGACGTGGCCGGCGTCGACGACGCCGATCACGATGGCTTGCCGAGTCGGCGCGTCGTCTCGGACGATCGCGCGGACACGCTCCGCTACGGGGAAAACCCCCATCAGGATGCGGCAGTCTACACCGACTACACCACCGACGAGGCCAGCGTCGTCCACGCCGACCAGTTGAACGAGGGTGCGAAGGGGCTCTCGTACAACAACTACAACGACGCCGACGGCGCCCTGAACCTCATCAAGGAGTTCGACGAGCCCGCAGCAGCGGTCATCAAACACACCAACCCGGCGGGCTGTGCGACCGCCGACTCGCTCTCTGACGCGTACGAGAAGGCCCTCTCGACGGACCCGATGAGCGCCTTTGGCGGCATCGTCGCGCTCAACCGGAAGTGCGACGCCGCCACCGCGGAACAGATCATCGACTCGTTCAAGGAAGTCGTCGTCGCGCCCGGTTACACCGACGACGCCCTCGAGGTCCTCTTCGAGAAGGACAACCTGCGCGTGCTGGACGTGGGCGAACTCGGCGAGCGGACCGAGCGCTTCACCGAGAAGCCGCTGGTCGGCGGTCGACTGGTCCAGGAACGCGACCTCCAGTCGATCTCGGTCGACGACCTCGAGGTCGTCACCGAGCGCGAGCCCACCGACGAGGAACTCGAGACGATGGTCTTCGCGTGGCAGACCCTGAAACACGTCAAGTCCAACGGCATCCTCTTCGCCGACGGCACGGAGACGGTCGGGATCGGCATGGGGCAGGTCTCCCGCGTCGACGCGGTCCGACTGGCGGCGATGAAGGCCGACGAACACGCGGAGGGGAAAGACGCCGAGGGCGCGGTGATGGCCTCGGACGCGTTCTTCCCGTTCCCGGACGGCATCGAAGAGGCCGCCGAGGCGGGCATCGAGGCGGTGATTCAGCCCGGCGGCTCGGTCAACGACGAGGACGTGATCGAGGCCGCGGACGAACACGGGATGGCGATGGCGTTTACGGGTCAGCGGTCGTTCCGGCACGATTAGAACCGCGAGCGAACATAGTGAGTGAGCGGCTTTTTGGTCCAGATTTTTGCACGAGGGGTGAGCGACCATCGGGAGTGAACCCGAGTGGAAAAAGGTGGATGCCGCGATGGCGTTTACGGGTCAGCGGTCGTTCCGGCACGATTAGAACCGCGAGCGAACGTAGTGAGTGAGCGGCTTTTTGGTCCAGATTTTTGCACGAGGGGTGAGCGACCATCGGGAGTGAACCCGAGTGGAAAAAGGTGGATGCCGCGATGGCGTTTACGGGCCAGCGGTCGTTCAAACACGACTGAGCGCGAGCGCGACCAGCACTTCTCACATCGTGATTCCGGCCGGGCGCAGCCAGTGGGTCTTCGCGCGCAGCCAGCCGCCGACCCGCGCGCCGATGGCGGCGAGTACGACGGCTATTCCGAACAGCAACGCGGTAAACAGCGTTAGAAAGCCGACGGCGGCTGCGCGCGCCAGCACCGACGGTTCCACTTCGGTCGCGATGAAGACCAAGACATCGGCGACCATCCACAGCCCCGGCAGCACGCCGATGACGCCCGCTCTGTTCGCGGCTCGAGCGCGCGCCGACGGGTCGGCGACGAGATAGCCGGCGATGAGGCCGGCGACGAACACCGGACCGAGCGCGAGTTCGCTTCCCGTCCGGACGTAGGCGGCGGTCGTGAACGGGAGGGCGGCCACGCCACCGACGAGTCCGGCCCGCCAACTCTCGTCCTCGAGCAGCGGTCGAAGGGACAGGGTGGGGCTCATGGTCGACTAGTCCGCGGCCCGCCGTATAAAGACAATCGGCCGACACGTCCGCCCGCCCGATTCCCGCGAGCGGCCTGACACGAAGCGCATCGAATCCGCGAGTTTTAGCCCGTCGCGACTGACTGCTCACACATGACAGCGACGGGAGCCGCCGATCGAACCGCGAGCGCCGACGCCGGTCCGCGACCGCGCGCCGCCCGGGGTGGACAGACGTGATCGAGGACCGCGACCGACTCGCCTCGAGCGAGGCCCGCGAGGCCGCGCTCGCCTGCGTCGAGGCCGGCATCGAGGCGGGCCATCCACGCACTGTCGTCCGCGAGGCCGTCTCGCTCGCGGGCGAGACCCTCCGCGTCGCCGACGCGACCTACGACCTCAGTGCGTACGACGAGGTCCGCGTCCTCGGGGGCGGCAACGCCGCGGCCCACGTCGCCGCGGCGCTCGAGGACGTCTTGGGCGACCGGCTCGACGGGGGTGTGGTCGTCACTGACGACCCCGTCGAGACGGATCGGGTGACGGTCCGCGAGGGCGACCATCCGACGCCGAGCGAGCGCGGGGTCGCGGGAACGCGGGTCCTGCTCGAGGCGGCCGACGCGGCGAGCGAGGACACGCTCGTGCTGGCGGCGATCACCGGCGGCGGGAGCGCGCTCATGGCCGCGCCCGCCGGCGACGTGTCGCTGTCCGATCTGCAGTCGACGACCGACGCCTTACTCGAGAGCGGGGCCGACATCGGCGAGATCAATGCGGTCCGGAAGCACCTCTCGGCGCTGAAGGGCGGCCGGCTGGCCCGCCGGGCCGCCCCCGCGACGGTCGCCGGCGTGATCCTCAGCGACGTGGTCGGGAACGATCTGAGCGTGATCGCCAGCGGCCCGGTCGCCCCCGACGCGTCGACGTTCGACGACGCGCTCGCCGTTCTCGAGCGTTACGGGATCGACGCGCCCGACGCGGTCCGCGAGCGCCTCGAGCGCGGCGCGGCCGGCGAGATCGCCGAGACGCCCGGGGCGGACGACCCGGCGTTCGAGCGCGTTTCGAATCACGTCGTCGCCGACGGGATGACCGTCCTCGAGGCCGCACGGGACGCGGCGATCGAACGGGGGTACGAGCCGTTGACCCTCTCCTCGCGCGTCCGTGGCGAGGCCCGCGAGGCGGCGACGACCCACGTCGCGATCGCGGAGGAGATCCGGGCCACCGGGACGCCCTTCGAGCCGCCGGCCGTGGTCCTTTCCGGCGGCGAGACGACGGTGACGGTCCGCGGCGACGGGGCGGGCGGCCCGAACCAGGAGTTCGCGACGAGCGCGGCGCTGTCGCTCGCGGCGAGCGGAACCGACGCCGCGGTCGCCGCGGTCGATACCGACGGCATCGACGGCGCGACCGACGCGGCCGGCGCGCTCGTCGACGGAGCAACCGTCGAGGACCCCGATGCGGCGCGGGCGGCGCTGGCCGACAACGACGTCTATCCGTATCTCGAGTCCAGAAATAGCCTCGTTTGCACGGGGCCGACGGGCACGAACCTGAACGACCTGCGGGTACTGGTCGTCCGCTAGAAGGCCAGTCCCGCGACGTTTCGGAGGACGACGATCCAGACGATACTCGAGAGGCCGAGTACCAGCGTCGCGAGCGTCCAGGCCTGGTAGGCCGTCGACGTCTCCATGTCGGTGAACTCCGTGATGATCCAGAAGTAGGAGTCGTTGGCGTGGCTGACGGTCATGCTGCCGGCCCCGATCGCGAGAACGGTGAAGACCTTGCCGATCTCGGTGTCCAGGCCCAGCGAGCCAAGCAGTGGTGCGACGAGCCCCGCCGTCGTCAGGATCGCGACCGTCGAGGAACCGAGCGCGGATTTCATCGCCGCGGCGACGACGAACGCGGCGAGTAGGCCGATACCGAGCCCGCCCAGCGTGTCGGTGATGAAGTTCTCGAGGGGCAGCGCCGAGAGGACCTCGCCGAACGCGCCGCCGGCGCCGGTCACCGCGAGGATGACGGCGGCGTTTTTGATCCCGTCGGAGACCCACTCGTCGGTCACGTCGCTGGTGAAGTCGGGCACGATCGCGAAGGAGATGAACGCGCCGATGATCAGCGCGACGGCCGGATCGCCGAGGAACAGCAGCCAGCGCTGGAGCGTTCCAGTGATCAGTTCCGGGTTCTCCGCTTCGGGGTAGGCGGCGATCGAGCCGACGGCGATCAGTGCGATCGGCACGAGCAGCGGGGCGAACGATGCCGCACGCGAGGGCATCGACCCGTACTCGGCTTTGATCTCCTCGATCGTCATCTCGGGGTTGGGGTCGATGTGGTAGTTCGAGGCGACCCTGTCGGCCCACGTCGCGGCGACGAAGACGATGGGGGCACTGACGATGAGTCCGGCGAGCATGACGAGACCGATGTCCGCGCCGATGATCCCGGCCGCGGCGATCGGCCCCGGCGTCGGCGGCACGAAGACGTGCGTGACGTAGAGCCCGCCCGCGAGCGCGACGCCGAGCGTCGACAGCGAGAGTCCCGATCGCTCGGCGAGCGACCGGTTCAGACCCGAGAGAATGACGAACCCGGAGTCACAGAACACCGGAATCGAGACGATGCTTCCCGTGATCGCCATCACCTGCGTGGTGTACTCCTCTCCGACGTAGTCCAGTACCGTCTCCGCGATGACGATGGCGGCACCCGAGCGCTCGAGGCAGGTGCCGATGATCGTCCCGGCGACGATGACGATCCCGATGTAGCCGAGGATGCCGCCAAAGCCGTCGGTCACGAGCGAGGCGACCTCCGCGGGATCGAGCCCCGCAGCGAGACCGGTCAGGTAGGCGGCGATCAGCAGTGCGAGGAACGCGTGCAGATCCAACTTCGCCGTGGCGACGATGATAAAGGCCACCGCCGCGGCGAGCAACAGTACCAGTGGAAATCCTTCGAGCATGTAGTCGGTTCCCGCTCATGAACGATGATGAATTTATCGATCAATACGCAATTCGTGATACCTGGTATATGATTCAGGCCAATATCTTGCACCTGAAACGTAGGAATAGAGATATTTGGTAAATAATTCAGGCGGATCGAGGACCACTCGTGTCGAAACCCGATGCACTTCGTTCCCGAAGCGCGAGCCCCCTCGCGGGCCGGCTCACCCGCCGCTGTCCGGTCGTCGAGTGGCAGGTCGGCGAAATCCGTTCGTCGGCGGACGGCGGGCGGAGTCCGAGCGGTCGACGAGAACCGCGCGACCCCCGACGCGAACGGGCAGGACCGCGGCCGTCGCTCGGTTTCAGTTCCAGGCGTCCGCCTCGGGTGCGAGCGCGTCGATCACGCGACAGGCGTTTTTCGAAAACGCACGGCGAAGCATGTCCTCGGAGACGTCCAGCGTGAGGATCTCCATGACCGCGACGTTGGGGTGACAGGCCGGCGCGCCGCTGCCGAAGAAGACGCGGTCGGGATGCTCGAGGACGGCGCGCTCGAGCTGCTCGCGGTAGCGGACGAAACTCGTCTCGAGGTAGCAGTCGTCGTACTCGTCGAGGAGGTCGATCATCTCGTCCATCAGCTCCCGATTCAGCGGGTGGCCGCCGAACCGGCCGACGACGACGGGGAACGACCGATCGAGTATCGTTTCGGCGAGGGTTTCGGGAGGCGCATCGACGCCGCCGCGGACGATTACGGGGAGGCCGACGTCCTCGAGGGCCGCCAGCACGTCCTCGTCGGGGTAGTCATCGACGGCGGGGTCGAGGACGAACCCGTGAAAGCGGTCGTCGTAGGCGAACTTCTCGATGTCGCTCGGCGAGGTGTGGTGGTCCTCGCGGCCGCTGACGGCGTTGCGCAGTCGGTCGGTGGTCGTCCGCCCCGGCGTCTCGGTCCCGTTGATCCGGGCGAAGGCGACGAACGGGCGGTCGACGCTCCGCCTGGCGACGCCGTTGTTCGGCGCGAGATAGCTCGTCTCGGGAAGCGCGGGTGGGAAGACGACCGACCCCGTGATCCCCGCCTGATGCATTTCCCGCTCGAGTCGATCCGCGGTGATCGTCGGTACGCTGGGCACCCCCGTCCCGTCCGCCGGCGGCAGCCGCGTCGCGACGTCGACGACGCGGAACCCGTGTTCCAGCTCCAGCATTCGTCCGGCCATTCCGAGCGGACCCATATTTCCCTACCGGCTCGTCGCCGACCCGTCGTGTCGACGGTTCACACGGGCAATCGCAAGACGGAGCGGTGGTAGGAGGGAAACGCTTATATAGAAGTGCTAACGACATAGGTAGTGAGGATCAACGATGGCACAACAGCGACGCATGGGTGGGCAGCCCATGTTCATTATGAGCGAGGATAGTCAGCGAACGCAGGGTCGGGACGCCCAGTCGTCCAACATCATGGCCGGCAAGGCCGTGGCCGAGTCGGTACGTACCACACTCGGACCCCGCGGTATGGACAAGATGCTCGTCGACTCCGGCGGGGACGTCGTCATCACCAACGACGGCGCGACCATCCTGAACGAGATGGACATCGAACACCCCGCGGCCCAGATGATCGTCGAAGTCTCCGACACCCAGGAGGAGGAAGTCGGTGACGGGACGACCACCGCCGCGGTACTGGCCGGCAACCTGCTGGGCGAGGCCGAGGACCTGATCGAGCAGGACGTCCACGCGACGACGATCGTCGAGGGCTACCACGAGGCCGCCGAGATCGCCCTCGAGGCGATCGACGAGCAGGTCAACGAGGCCGACGTCGACGACGAAATCCTCCGACAGGTCGCCGAGTCGTGCATGACCGGCAAGGGCACCGGCGGACTCACCGCCGCGTCCCTGGCCGAGACCGTCGTCGAGGCGATCCGCCACGTCGATACCGACGAGGGCGTCGCCCGCGACAACGTCACCGTTCACACCCAGATCGGTGCCTCCTCGAACGCGACCGAACTCGTCCCCGGGATCGTCGTCGACGAGGAGCCCGCCCACGACGGCATGCCGAGCGCGGTCGAAGACGCGTCGATCGCTATTCTGGACGTCGAACTCGACGTCCGGACCGGCGACGTCGACGCCGAGTACGCCATCGACTCGATCGACCAGCTCAACGCCGCCATCGACGCCGAAGAGGGCGAACTCGAGGGCTACGCCGAGGCCGTCGCCGATAGCGGGGCCGACGTCGTCTTCACGACCGAGGACGTCCACGACCGCGTCGCGAACGCGCTGGCAAACGAGGACGTTCTCGTCTTCGAAGGGCTGGGCGACAGCGACGCCCGACAGGTCGCCTCCGCGACCGGCGCGCGCCGCGTCGGCGACCTCGACGACCTCGAGGACGAGGATCTCGGCTCCGCCGACCGGATCCGCACCGAGAACTTCGGCGACGACGACCTGGCGTTCGTCGAGGGCGGCGCGGCCGCCGAGACGGTCACCGTCTTCGTTCGCGGCGGCACCGAACACGTCGTCGACGAACTCGAGCGCGCCATCGGCGACGCCTTGGACGTCGTCGCGACGGCGCTCGAGTCCGGCGAGGTCGTCCCCGGCGCGGGCGCGACCGAGATCGCGATCGCGGACAAGGTCCGCGAGGAAGCCGCCGGCATCGAGGGCCGTAAACAGCTCGCCGTGACGGCCTTCGCCGACGCGGTCGACATCGTCCCGCGGACGCTCGCGGCCAACACCGGCCGCGACCCCATCGACGCGCTCGTGGACCTCCGTGCCGCCCACGACTCCGAGGGCCGCGCGGGCCTGATCACCGACGGTGACGAGGTCACGATCGACGATCCCTTCGAGTACGGCGTCGTCGACCCCGCCGACGTCAAGCGTGAGGCCGTCGAGAGCGCGACCGAGGCCGCGACGATGATCGCCCGTATCGACGACGTCATCGCCGCCGAGTAACGTCGCTGTTTCCCGCGTTCGCGTTTTTTCGTGTCGCTTGCTGCCGGTCCCGGTCGATTATGGCCATTACTGTTAAGTGTTAACAAACACCATCTAGGTCTAGTATGTCCGGAACCGCTCCGCGAGACACCCTGACGCCGATCGGTGACACTGACGGTCGGACGGTCTACTACGACGAGGACCGCGGGACCTACCACACGTGGTGTGACGACCGCGCCTATGAACCGGTGAGTACGGCCCTGCTCATGACCGTCTCGTCGGTCCTCGGCGTCGAGCCCGACGATCTCGAGGCGCTTTCGGAGTGTATCGATCCGGACGCACTCAACGCCCTGTTCGTCCACTGGCGGGGCGACGAGCCCCGGATCGGCGACGGTTCGGTGTCGTTTACGTTCTCGGAGTGTGCCGTGACGGTGTATGCCGACGGCGAGGTCGTGATCGATCCGGCGCGACAGCGGTCGCGGCCGGCCGATGACTGACTACTCCGCTTCCTCGCCGCCTTCGGGCTCGAGGACCACCCGATCGCCCGGTGCGAGGCCGAACGCGTCGTCGCCGCGGCCGCGGTTGACGTCGAGTTCGACGTAGCCGTGGCTCCCGACGGTCGCGAGTCGCTCACCCGCCGGCACCGCGGCGAACGTGTCGCCGATCGGGACCGAGTCGCCGTTCGCGACGATCCGCGCTCGGTCCGCGAGATAGGTGCCCGGGACGTTCGTAATCGCGTTCCCGAAGCCGTCGACCACCAGTACCTCGCCGACCGCTCGGCCGTCTTCGAGCGTCGGCGTCGGCAACGTCAGTTCGACGTCGATCGCCGTCGGTTCGAGCCACTCGAGCGAGTCCAGCGCCGCTGGATCGGCCTCGTGGACGGCGGCGGCCGCGGGCGCGAAGACATCCCGACCGTGGAACGTGTTGCTCCGGCCACCCGGCGGTCGCTGTGGGCTCTCACCGTCGATCGACTCGACGGGGACAGTCGGTTCGACCGGCTCGAGCGCCGCCTCGTCGACGGTGTAGCACTCGGGGTTCTCGGATCCGGCGAGTCGGGTCGCCGCGGGGACCAAGACGCCGTTGTCGGGGCCGACGAACGTGTGATCGCCCGCACGGAGAACGATCGCGTCGCGGTCGGTTCCGACGCCGGGGTCGACGACGACCAGGTGGGTCGCCGGCGGAAAATAGGGCAGTACTTCTCGGAGCCAGAAGGCGGCCGTACGGACGTCCTGTCGGGGGAAATCGTGTGCGACGTCGACCAGCCGGGAATCGGTGCGTTGCAACAGCACGCCCTTCATCGCCGCGGGATAGGGCGAGCCGAAGTCGGACGCGAGCGTGATCATGGGCTCGGTTACGACTTTCGAGGCCAAATCAGTCCCCGTTCGAGTCCGAATCGCTGACCATCTGAATCCGTTCGATACCGTCCATCTCCTCGACGACCTCGACGACGGCGTCGGGCACGAGCGACTGCCAGTCGCCGTCGGTGATCATCCGTTCGCGGACCTCCGACCCCTCCAAGACGTCGCGGTTGAACATCGGGGACTGGCGGATCTCGATGCCGGCTTCCCGGAAGAGTTGGATGACCAGCGGATTGTTCGAGTAGGCGACGTCGAAGTCGGGGCTCATGCTCTGGACGTGGCTCACCCACACCGAGTTCCGTTCTAAGTCCTCGATCGGGACGGCGTAGGTGACCAGATCGTACTCGACCAGCGACTTCGTGATCATCATGATGCGTTCGCCCGCGGTAAACGGGTTGCGTACGGTGTGTGAGTCGTCGGCGCTCCCGATCCCGAGGACGAGTTCGTCGACGTCTTCGGCGATCTGCTTGACCATGTTCAGATGGCCGTTGTGAAACGGCTGGAACCGACCGATGTAGAACCCCCGAGTCATGCCGGGAACTGCTCGGGCACGGCGCTTAAGCGTGGCGAGTCGTCTCGAACGCGGGACACTGACCGACAGCGCCCCGTCGCCCCCCGCTCGTCCCGTGCCGGTCACGCTGACCGATCACCGAGCGATACATTCGTTGAATATGTACCGAATTAAAACAGGGACGGTCGCTCCCTGATTAGCCACGTCGGGCGCTGTTCCCGCCGGTATCAGCAACTGACACCATCCTCCGCATGGAGAAAGTATATCAGTCGCAATCCCTTCGAAACAGATACCGAACAGAGTTCTATGAGTAACGATACGAACGTTGACGATCCTCCCGAAGACGCTTCGGACGCTGCTCCCGACGAGGACGGGCGCGAGCAGCCCCCCGAGCGTCAGGGAGACCGGCCGCCGCTCGAGGACGAGGGCGACCGAGGCGACGACCTCGATGAGCCGATCGACGGGTTCGACCCGTCGTCCGACGAGGACGACGACCTCGAGACGGTCGAGGACCTCGGCAGTACGGTCGAGGTCGATCCCGGCGTCGAGGTCGACGAGGAGATCGCCGAGGACGACCTTCTCGGTGGACTGAAGATCGATTCGACCGAGGACATCGAGGTCCCGGATCGGCTCGTCGATCAGGTCATCGGCCAGGACGAAGCACGCGATATCATCATCAAGGCGGCCAAGCAGCGCCGCCACGTCATGATGATCGGTTCCCCGGGGACCGGCAAGTCGATGCTGGCCAAGGCGATGAGCCAACTGCTCCCGAAGGAAGATCTTCAAGACGTCTTAGTCTACCACAACCCGGACGACGGTAACGAGCCGAAAGTCCGAACCGTTCCTGCTGGGAAAGGCGAGCAGATCATCGACGCCCACAAGGAGGAAGCCCGCAAGCGCAATCAGATGCGGTCGATCCTGATGTGGATCATCATCGCGATCGTCATCGGGTACGCGATCCTCACGGGTCCGATCCTGCTTGGTATCCTCGCAGCCGGGATCATCTGGCTGATCTTCCGCTACACCTCTCGGGGCTCGGACGCGATGGTCCCCAACATGATCGTCAACAACGGCGATCAGCGCGTCGCGCCCTTCGAGGACGCGACGGGTGCCCACGCCGGCGCCTTGCTGGGCGACGTCCGCCACGACCCCTTCCAGTCCGGCGGGATGGAGACGCCGAGTCACGACCGAGTCGAACCCGGCGCGATCCACAAGTCCAACAAGGGCGTGCTGTTCGTCGACGAGATCAACACGCTCGACATCCGCACCCAGCAGAAGCTGATGACGGCCATTCAGGAGGGCGAGTTCGCCATCACGGGCCAGTCCGAGCGCTCCTCGGGTGCGATGGTCCAGACCGAACCCGTCCCCTGTGACTTCATCATGGTCGCGGCGGGCAACCTCGACGCCATGGAGAACATGCACCCCGCGCTGCGCAACCGGATCAAGGGGTACGGCTACGAAGTCTACATGGACGACACCATCGAGGACACCCCCGAAATGCGGCGCAAGTACGCCCGCTTCATCGCTCAGGAGGTCGAACGCGACGGGCGTCTCCCTCACTTCACCGATGATGCCGTCGAGGAACTCATCCTCGAGGCCAAGCGTCGCTCGGGTCGCAAGAACCACCTCACGCTGCACTTCCGGAGCCTCGGTGGCCTGGTCCGCGTCGCCGGCGACATCGCCCGTGCCGAGGATCGGGACCGAACCACCCGCGAGGACGTCTTGCAGGCCAAGCAGCGCTCCCGGTCGATCGAGCAACAGCTCGCCGACGACTACATCGAGCGCCGCAAGGACTACGAACTGCAGGTCAACGAAGGCGGCGTCGAGGGCCGTGTCAACGGCCTCGCGGTCATGGGCGAAGACTCGGGCATCATGCTTCCGGTCATGGCCGAGATCGCCCCCGCACAGGGCGGTGGACAGGTCATCGCCACCGGGAAGCTGCAGGAGATGGCCGAGGAGTCGGTCCAGAACGTCTCCGCGATCATCAAGAAGTTCTCCGACGTCGACCTCTCGGAGAAGGACATCCACATCCAGTTCGTCCAGGCCGGCCAACAGGGCGTCGACGGCGACTCCGCCTCGATCACCGTGGCGACCGCCGTCATCTCGGCGCTCGAGAACATCCCGGTCGACCAGTCGGTCGCCATGACGGGATCGCTCTCCGTGCGCGGCGACGTGCTGCCGGTCGGCGGGGTCACCCACAAGATCGAGGCCGCCGCCAAGGCCGGCTGTACGAAGGTCATCATCCCCGAAGCGAACGAACAGGACGTGATGATCGAGGACGAGTACGAGGACATGATCGAGATCATCCCCTGCTCGAACATCAGCGAGGTCTTGGACGTCGCCCTGATGGGCGAACCGAAGAAGGACTCGCTGGTCGACCGACTCAAGTCGATCACTGGCACCGCGTTCGATCAGGGCACCGTCGGCTCCGCCGGCGGCTCGAACCCGAGCCCGCAGTAAATGCCCCAGTGGGCGACGTTCCTCGGTCTCACGGGCGTCGTCCTCGCGTTGCTGCTCGTTTTATCGCATCTCACCCAGTCGGCGTTTACCGACGGAGCCGACGACGTCACTGACGGACCGGCGACAGCGAGAAGCGACGCATCGGCCGGCGAGTCGCCGCCGTCTACCGACGCCTTCCGCGAGCCGTCATCGGACGACGACGGGTCGCGGCCACCCGACGCTCACGGCCGGGGCCGGCCCGGGTCGGCGACCCACGCCTCGAGCGACGGTGAGCGCCCGGTAGAGAGATCGGCGACGCCGCCGAGCGCCACCGATGCCGGTACCGAGCCCGATGGGGACACGAACACCGACTCGAGCGACCCGGCTGCGTCCGCTCTCGATGCGGACCACCCGGCGGATCGCGGGGTCGATCCGGACTCGCTCTCGACGGGGATGGTCCTCGCCAACGTCGCGTTCTCCCAGGGGCTGTTCGCGCTCCTCTTGCTCGGCGCGGCGATCTACACGGCGATCCCGGCGTCGGCCTTGGGCGTCGAGTTCTCCCTCTCGTACCTCGAGTCCGGCCTGCTTCTGGGGACGATCGCCGGGTTCGGATTCTACGTCGGGAACGAACTCGCCGCGGCGGGGGCGACCCGGTTCGGGTTCGATCACGACGAGGCGTTGCGGGAACTGCTTTCGCCGGATTCGGCGACGGGCTGGCTCGTCCTGCTGGTCGGCGTGTTGCCGATCATCGCCGGCTTCGAGGAACTGCTTTTCCGGGCGGCGCTGATCGGCGTCCCGGCGGCCGGCTACGGCGTCTCGCCATGGCTCCTCGCGGTCGGGTCCTCGATCGCCTTCGCCCTCGGGCACGGGATGCAGGGCTCGGTCGGCGTCGTCGTCACCGGCCTGCTCGGGTTCGGCCTCGCGGCCGTCTATATCGTCACCGGCAGCCTGCTGGTCGTCGTCGTCGCCCACTACTTCATCAACGCCTTCGAGTTCGTCGTCCACGAGGGGCTGGGTCTCGAGTGGGCCGAAACCCTCGAAGGCTAAGGGCCGGGAGTCCGTCGACCGGCTATGGATCTGACTGCCGGCTCACCGGCTCGCTCTCGAGCGGTCACCGCCATGATTCTGAGCTACTTCGCCGTCTTCGCCTACGCGACGGCCACGAACGACCCGCGAGCGGTGACGCTCACGGAATTCGGCTTCGGAATCATCGCGATCGCGGTGGGAGCAATGCTATACGGGCAGCGGTCGCGGTCGGAACCGGTGCTGACCCTGGGCGCGGGCAGCCTCGTCGCCGGCGGCCTGTTGAATGTCGTGGCCCTCCTCACGGACTCGAGCGCCGCCGATACGCTCTCCTCGCTGCTGGTCTTTCTCGGCGTCGGCTGCTACGTCTACGCGGTCTGGCGCAGTTGATCGCGGGGAGTTTGATCCTCTCGTGGCGTCGCTCGAGTCGGCTGTCACCGAGACGAACCCGTTCCATACTCGTCGCGTATCGCGCTATCCAGTCGGCGGTTTCTCGCGTCGAGCCCGAATCCCGACGACGAGTCCCCCAACGATACCGATGCCGGTCGCGCTCACGATCGAACCGATCACGCCCGCCCGGAGCAAGACGAGCGCGACGACCAAGATGGTGAGGAAGGTGACGCCGAACGTCCCGAGGCCCAGCGCGAGCGGTTGGGGCGTGCCGTCCGCGTTTCGACCGAACTGGACGAGAACGACGGCTGCGATCAGGACGCCGGCCCCGATTCCGGCCGGCAGTCCGACGAGTACCGAGAACTCGAGGTACGGGAGCAGGAGTTCCGACACAGCGACGAAGACGACGAGAAACGTTGCGAGACCTGCCGCCGCGGCGTAGACGAGCGTTCGAACGCGCATTTCACTCACGGTGACAGGACGACTGTGGTCACGATATAGATGCCGATCGGAACGGCAGGCCGGTCAGAACTGCTCGAGCCCGGTCTGTTCGGCCGCGGCCAGCGCGTCCTCGCAGGTCGACCACGACGCCCGCGCGAACGGCGGGAGGTTGCCGTGTTCGTCGACGTAGTCCGCGAGGAACTCGCGGGTCGTCGAATCGCCCGGGTAGCCGCTGCCGACCGGGCCGTACTCGTCGGCCAGCGCAGCGACGTGGGAATCCCGTTCGACTTTGGCGACGATGCTGGCCGCGCCGACCAGCGGCGATTCGTCGTCGGCACCGTGGCGTGCATCGACGGTGAGGGCCTCGAGCGAGCAGGCGTCGGCGACCCGCCGGGCGAACCGGTCGGCGTCGGTGTCACAGGCGTCACAGAGCCCCGAGAACTGCTCGTCCGCGCTCGCGACGCGAGCGCGGTCCGCGAGCGCGCCCTCGATGGCCGTCGCGTGGGCCGCGACCGCCAGCGAGTTCATGTCGGTCTCGGGGTCGTCGATCCGCGCCGGCGTGATCTCGGCGACGCCGATCGCGATCCGGTCGTCGCCCCGCAGTGTCGCCGCCAGCTCCTCGCGTCGCTCGGGCGAGAGCCGCTTCGAGTCCCTGATCCCGTCGGGGAGATCGTCGGGCGCGTCGCAGTGGACGGCCGCGGCGAACATCGATCCCAGCGCGGGGCCCTTGCCGGCCTCGTCGACGCCGAATGGCATACGACGTGGATCCGTCGCCGGGCGCTAAACGGTTGCGTTGTCTGTCCCCGATTCACCGCGTCGCGTGTCGCACGATATTTGTCCGTGGCCTCGAAACCGGCGCGTCGTGCAATCCGACAGCGAGGGACTCGAGGTCGACGCGCCCGATCGGCTCCTCGAGCGAGCCGACGTTCTCGCGACCGCGCTCGGGACGAGCCGGTCCGAACTGCTCGTCGCCGCGCTTCGGGACTACCTCGAGAACGCGCGGGAGGGACCGCTCGAAGGGGAGGTCGCCGCCGCCTACTACGACGACGAGATCGCGTACGAGGAACTGACCGCTCTGGTGGGCAAGCGACGCGCGGCGGACTTTCGGCTCCTCAAGCGACAACTCGAGGAGGCGTCCGTCGACGGATCTCCGGAACAGTAGCCGGGGCGTGAGCCGCCCGTTTCGACCGAGCGGCCGACGGCGGCTCAGGCGTCTCCCGTCGCCGGCTCGGAGCCGTCGCGCGGCTCGTCCAGGAAGTACGCCTCGCGCTCGAACGGCTCGTTCTCTCCTTCGACACCGGTCACGTCAAGCGCCGTCACCTCGGCGTCGGTCCCGAGCAGGCCCGCGAGGCTGGGTTCGGTCCGGCCGCCGTCGCTGCTGATCAGTTCCTTGACGTAGAGGCCGCCCTCGCCGTGGAGTCGGACCTCGGCCTCGGTGGGCGATCGCAGGTCGCCGTCGATGGCGTAGACGGTCCGCTCGCGGGTCAGCCCCGCCCGGCGGTGGTCGACTCGCTCCGGCGTGTACTGCTCGACGGTCGTCCCCTCGAGTTCGTCGAGGGCGGTCTCGAAGGCGTCCCCGTCGACCGGTTCGGCGAACGCCACGTCGGCCCGGTAGTGCTTGCTCGCGTCGTGTTCCTTGACGCGCTCGACCATCTCGTAGGTCGCCAGCCGCAGGCCGTCGACCTCGACCGCGCCGTCGGCGGCGTCGTTGATCTCGGCCTCGAGCTCGGCCGGGTCGGGGTCGCGCACCGCGGGGCGTTTCACCTCGAGGACGAACGGCCGCCCCTCCTCGAGCATGCGGGCGTCGACGTCCTCGCGGCCCGCGCCGTGGAAGGTGCCCTCGTCGCCGTCCATGGCGTCGACGACGTGGGGGCGGACGACCTGTTCGACGCTGGTGTCGTACATGTAGCCCGAGCCGCCGCAGTAGTCACAGGGCTCCTCGCCGTCGTCGCCCAGCTGGACGCCGCTGCCGCCACACTCCCGGCAGGGCCACTCCGTCTGGGGGATGTCCCGCTCGAGCTTGCGGTAGCGGCCGTAGACGAACGCGGGGTTGATCTGGACATCGACCGCGTGGCTCGTGACCGTCTCCGCCTCGAGCGCCTCGAGCGGGTCGAACCCTGCGAGATCGACGACCGCGAGGACGTCCGGTCGGTCGAAGTCGACCTCGGTCTCGGTCGTCGCGCCGACGCGCCGGCCGACTTCGCGGTTCATCTCGCGTTTCATCGATTCGCCGACGTCGGGCTCGAGGCCAGCGTCCTCCCGGAGCAGGCGCTCGTTCTCCTCGACCAGCGGCGGGACGCGGGTCCCGACCTGATAGGTGGCGAACTCGGTTCCCTCGAGGGCGTCGACGATGGTCTCGGCGACGGCGTCGAACGTGCCGCAGTACCCCTCACAGACCCAGCAGTCCGCGGGTGCGGTCGTCTCGAAGTCCTCGTCGTCGGCCAGCGCGACGGTCGTCCGCAGCGCCCGGCCGCGTTCGGCGTTGGTCAGCCCGAAACTGCGATCGGCGAAGGGCCGTCCGAGACACGAGTCGCAGACGGCACCCGTCGACAGCAGCGCACGGGCGTCTTCCGTGATCATGTCTCGGGACTCGGGGAGCCGCGGGTAACACGTTTTCCCTTCGCGAGGCCGACCGTGGTGTCGACGATGGGGCCGTCCGGTTCGGCGGCCGGCGACCCTCGAACGCGCCGATCGCTAGCCCCGACGTTCAAATGGATCGGGTCCAAGGTCACGACATGAACGAGTTCCGACTGGATCGCCGTTCCTTTCTCGCGGCCGCAAGTGCTGGGGTCGCTGCGGTCGCCGGCTGTGCCGAACCCCGAGCCGACAGTTCGATCGAGGGCGACTCCTCGTTCGACAACCGCGGGAACCTCGCCGACGGCTCGGCGTTTACCGACCTCTACAACGAGATCATCGAATCGGTGACACAGGTGCGTGCCTTCGGCGTCGAGAACCCGTCGACGGGCGAACGGGGGCGAGGCCAGGGTTCGGGCTTTCTCTACGACGAGGACCACGTCGTCACCAACCACCACGTCGTCGCCGGTGCCGAGGCCGCGGACCTCCAGTACGTCACCGGCGACTGGGCCGGCACCACGCTCGTCGGCAGCGACTACCACAGCGATCTGGCCGTCCTCGAGGTCGATTACGTTCCCGACTCGGCGACGCCGCTGTCGCTGACCGACGACCGACCGGTCGTCGGCCAGCAGGTGGCCGCGGTCGGCAACCCCTACGGCCTCGAGGGGTCGATGTCCGCGGGGATCGTCAGCGGCGTCGATCGGACGCTCGACGTCCCGCAGCGGCAGTTCTCCTTCCCGAACGTCGTCCAGACCGACGCCGCGGTCAACCCCGGCAACAGCGGCGGCCCGCTCGCGAACCTCGACGGCGAGGTCGTCGGCGTCGTCAACTCCGGCGGCGGCGACAACATCGGCTTCGCCATCTCGGCCGCGCTCACCGAGCGCGTGGTCCCGTCGTTGCTCGCGGACCGCTCCTACGACCACTCATACATGGGGGTCGGGCTCAGATCCGTCGACCGGCTCGTCGCCGATGCGAACGGCCTCGACGAGGCCAGCGGCGTCCTCGTCACCGCCGTCGTCGACGGCTCGGCGGCCGACGGCGTCCTCGAGCCGGCCTCGGGGACCGTCGAGCGCCGCGGCGAGGCCATCCCCGTCGGCGGCGACGTCATCCGCGCGTTCGACGGGACGCCGATCCCCGACCGCCACGCCCTCTCGACGTACCTCGCGCTCGAGACCAGTCCCGGCGAGGCGCTCGATATCCGGTTCCGCCGGAACGGGCGATCCGAGACGACGCGACTCACGCTCGACGCCCGGCCGGAGCCCGCCTCGGCGTAGGCCCGGCCGTCGGAGTCGCGGCGTCCCGGCGGCCGTTCGACGGCACGCGACCGGCGGAAACGATCAGTTATTGCGTTGATACGGCGATGACTGTCCGGAATCCGTGCCATAGCGGCGTCGTACACGTCGGCCCTCGTTGCGGTCGGTTCCGGGGTAGTGAACCGTCTGAACCCGACGGAACCGAACGCTATCGTCCGCGTTCGAGGCGTTACCCACTCGATAACAATAGTAGGGGACCGGATAGGAACTCTCGGCGCGCGTACCCGTCGCCTGATCCCGCATGACCGACGCCGATGTCCACCGCACTGACAGCGAGGAACCGCCAGTCGAACTCGAACACGTCACCATCGAAAACGATGATGCACCCAACGAGTGTGCCATCTTCCCGCGCCACGCCAGCGGGAGCGTGTTGACGACGACCTGGATCACCGCCCACGGAGAGGGATTCGTCGACCTCGAGGCGATGCGCTGATCGTACCGATGCCGCTGCACCGCTCCGTTACCGCGGCGGGCTTCTGGCTCGGGGCCCTGCTTCCGATCGTCTACGTCCCCGTCATCGTCGCGGGGATCGACTCGTTCGGCCGGCTCACGATGTTTCTCGGGCTCATCGCGGTTCACGCACTCGCGCTCGTCATCGGCCACGACTACTCCGGCTCGCGGTCGCGGTGAGCGGGTCTCGCTCGGTCCCTCGAGCGCTAGCCGGTCCAGACCTGCGCCCGCGGCGTGCCACAGCTGTCGCAGACGACCGCTCGCTTGTCCTTGTAGCTGTCCCGCTCGAGTTCGCCGTCGGCGCAGTCCGGGCAGGGCCGCCCCTCGAGGATCGCGAGCAACCGCCGACTACCGCCGGACTGCGACGACTCTGATTTCGCCATATACGCACTCCATACTCGAGACGGGGAAACCGGTTGGCCATGCCTATGCAGCCCGACGGCGGCGAGTCGAAGCGCCTATGCCGGTTTCCGGAGTAGCCTCTCTGGATGTGGCCTTGGGGACACCTCGCCGTCGCCTATCTGCTGTACACTGCCGTCGTTCACCGCCGGTTCGGCCGCCCGCCGCGTGCCCTGCCGGCAATCGCCCTCGCCGTCGGCTCACAGACGCCGGACCTGATCGACAAGCCCCTCGCGTGGAACGTCGGAATCTTGCCCGGCGGGCGGACCCTCTCACACTCGGTGTTCGCCCTCGCCGCCCTCGTGGTGGCGGTGCTGGCCGTCGCGACGCGACTGCGGCGTCGCCCGCTCGGCGTCGGCTTTCTCGTGGGCTATGGCTCGCACCTGCTGGCCGACGTTCCGCCGGCGGTGTTTGGCGGTGACTTTTCCGGCGCGACCTATCTCCTGTGGCCGGTCCTCGAGCCGCCACCGGAGGAGCCGGTCGCCGGCATCCTCGATGCCATCCTCAGCTACTACGAACTCGGGGCCTTCGAGTGGGTCCAGTTCGGCCTGTTCGCCGTCGGGGCCGTCGTCTGGTATCGCGACGGCATGCCGGGACTGGGGCTCGTGACCGCCCCGCTCGAGCGGTGGGTGACCGCGTAGGCCCGTTTACGACGGCTCACTCCGTCGGGCAGATGCGGACCGGATCGTTGCGGACCGCGACCGTCCCCGCGCTCGTGACGACGACCCTACAGTCCCCGACCGCGAACTCGAGGCGCACGTCGCCGCCTTTCGCCGCGGCGTGGGCGAACAGGTCGACCATCGCCTCCGGCTCGATCCAGTCGTAGAGTGGCCGGTCGGGAGCCGGCGGTTCATCGACGGCTTCGACGCCCCGTACGACGGTGTCGACGATCGCCGTCGGCTCTTCGTACTGCATTCGAACCGACGCACCACCGTCCGTGATCGGTAACTCGTCGTCCGAGCGTGACATATTCCCAATCTAGAGAATCACCGTGATATATGTTATCGATCGTTTCACAGTTGTCGGGCCGAACCGCCGATCCGGAACCGTGGCAGCTATTCCGTTCGTCCTCGTTGCACCGGTATGCGCCAGTTCGTGTTGCTCGGTCACGACGTCCCAACCGAGCCCGACTTCTCGCTGGACGACCTCGCGGGCGGGGCCGGTCGCCTCGACGCGCTCTGTCGATCGATCACCGCCGCGTTCGTTACCTCCCACGGCATCCGGGAGGCCGTCCGCGTCCACCTGGTCGCACAGGACGAACTCACCATTACCTTCGACGGACGCGAGCTACAGCGGCTCAATCCTGACGAACGCAGTACCGCCGCGCTGGTCCGCAACGCCCTCGAGCATCGCGAGGACGCCATCGGTGCCCTCCCGGCCGAGCCCAGCCCCGGGGTCGAGCTGTACCGGCGCGGGTTCGAGGGGACCCTCGAGGAAATTGCCGACGACGGTCCGGTGATCCAACTCCACGAGGAGGGCGACGCCGTCGTCGACGTCGACCCCACGACGCTCGCCGACGGGATCTTCGTGCTGTCGGACCATCGGGATTTCACCGCCGACGAAGCGGCGCTGCTCGAGGCGCACGCGGAGCAGCGGCTTCGGCTGGGGCCGGAACTCCTGCACGCCGATCAGGCGATCACCGTCGCGCACCACTATCTGGACACCGACGGCTACGAGCGGTGCTGAGGCTCGCGGGGGCCGACTCCCCTCGGGCGGTCGGACGGCGGCTTTCGCAAGCGTTAAACGCCCGGCCGCGTACGTTCCGATTGCGGGCCGGTGGGGTAGCTTGGTATCCTTCGGCCTTCGGGTGGCCGTAACCGCGATTCGAATTCGCGCCGGCCCACTTTTCCCCACTTTCGTTCGTCCAGTGACGACCGTCGGGTGGCCGTAACTGCGTTCTCGTGAGCGGTGCGGGACCGGCGGTCCCGCTGGAAGCCGGCCGCAGGTCGGCGACGAAGCGAACGAGAGCAAGCGAGACGAGTACCGCGAGTCTCGCATGATTCGAATTCGCGCCGGCCCACTACCGTTCCCGCACTCTACGAACGCCGAGCGACAGCGAAGCGCTCCGAGTGCGGGGAAGTCGTTTCGCCAAGCGAATTCGAGCCAGTAAGTCGCAGCGTGCGAACGAGGTGAACGCGACCGTCTTGCCCAGTTCGAATTCGTGTCGGTAACGTTCCGCCGCTCGTAGTGAGCTACCGGGAGGGCTATCAATTCTACTGTACAGGTAAGGATATAGAAAAGGAAGGTGAAATGTATGCGTTTATGCGATCAGTCCATCGTATGGCTCACAATTGGACGATTCTGACGTTAGAGGACCTCTGGCTCGCTGATGTAATCCTCGTTCTCCGTCCAATTAGGCTTGATATCAACGAGGAACGTGTCGCTATCATGACTCGACAACATCTCGTCGGCCTCCGAATACTTAGACTGCTGTGAATACAGCGGTTCGTCGATACTATAATCGTCGTTCACCTCTAAAGTGAATCCTTCACCTGGTGGGACTTCTAGTGTGAAATAAACGCCTGCTAGGTATGCAGGAATGCTACCACTCCCGTTGAAATCCATCTGCCAGTGCTGGCCGTTATCAGCAGTGTCAATTCCGAGGTCCTCATCACTCATCTCGTCGATCATATTTGCGGCCGAAAGCGTGACTCCGGCCCCACCCAGCAGGGTTGCAACCCCGCCGCTAGCGATCGTGCTACCGATCCCGAGAGCGAGTCCTGCCCCCTGCGCAAATTTGTCATTTACTGCGTCTATCTGATCATAATCGATATCTTCAGTACTCGTGGCAGACAGCCACTCGGAACCCGTGCCGACATCATCGACATGTTGGGTTAGTAGGCCGTCAAGTGCCGCGAATTTCGCATTGTCCTCGTTGAGCATGTCCGTTTGGTTCGTATTCTGTACCTCCAGTTCCATTGTATGATCAGCCTCGAATAGTGAGGGGATTGTCTTTGGATCGGTGATCGTTCCGCCTTCGCCTTGGTACAGATTTTGGTATTGTTTCCAAATACCTGCCCCGAATGATGCGAAATTAAACGCATAAAGGTAGGAGTGACTCGTGTTTAAGCGGAACGGATCATCGAGGTGTTCGACACCCACTAACGAAAGGACGCGATGGACACTTACGCCGACTTCTGCCACACCCTGATAGGTACTCATGTACATGTCGGGCTTGGGTTCGTCTCGGTCCCACGACTCGTGTTCTTTCCCGACATCGGACTCAACCCAGTTTGGATCGTATGGCGTGCTAGTCGGCGCTGCACTACCGACTCCGCTAGCGCCAACGCCGAGCGTTATCCCGCCGACTGAAGCGCCTAACGATTTCAGAACTGTTCGTCGTCCGAAACGGTGATTTTTATCAACCATCCACCCTACCCTGAAACAATTAAATTATTGTATTTTTATATTATTCCTATATATCTACTAATAAGGTAAAGGTTGGGTAAAGAGCGTCTCACAGCCTTCCCCCGACAGGACATATTATTTCGGAACTGATCATCACCATTGGTGCCCTTCCCGGCAGTATAGAACTAGTTATAATCGCGCTTTCGTTGAACTGTCGACACCGAACCACGAACGGGAGTCGGGTTCCCCGTGTTCGTCTTACGGATCCCGTAATAACCTCGCTTGACGTGACTCTCGAATCATACCCGACGAGAACCGAAAACCGTCGATTCACCTCTTCCCGGTTGCGATCGATGTCTGTCGTGAACACCGCCAGCGATAGGATCATACCCGCCGACTGGTGTACTTCGCTCGAGGCGGTCACACCCCGGGATGTGCCGTTCCGTTTTCGTCCGAGTCCGCATCTTCGTCCTCGAAGACCTCGCCCCCGTCGATGACCCGCAGCGACGGGTCCGTACACGAACAGGCATTGTGGGGACTCACTGGCCGGACGGTCCCGTCGCAGGATTCCCACACCGTAAACAGTTCCCCGCAGCGTCGGCAGATACCAGCGGCTTTCTCCCGCTCGTCGTCGGATTTCGTCACGGACCCGACCCCATCTCTGTTTATTGTTAACGACACCCAAACGGAAAACCTTCGCGGTCGAGTACCCGCTCGACCCCGTCCAGCGGGTCGATTGCGTCGCGATCATCGCGATCGCTACGCACAACGACATCCGCACTGGACGCTGTCGGCGACGACCGCCCTCACAGCGTCTCGGACGCCCGGGCCTGTTCGGCGCGCCGATCGGCCTGTTCGAGACGCTTCTCGGTCGCTCGCGAGAGCGACGCGGGCATGTCTTCCTCCGCTGCGGCGAGACGCTCCCCGACCCGCTCGAGCCGGTCCCGGACGGTCTCGAGTTGCTTGTCGGCGTTCCCGCGGTCGCCGGCACGCGCCCGCTCGGCGGCCCGGCTGGCGGCGTCGGCGACGGCCGCGAGGGCGCGCTCGAGACCGGTGACGGGGTTCGACGAACCGTTGTCGTCCGTATCGCCCTCGGGTTCGACCGCGGCGACCGCCGCCTGCGTCTCCGCGGCGATTTCCGCGACGAACGACGCCAACGATGCCGTGCCGGTCTCGGGGCGGTCGATTCGGACCGGTTCCTCGGTGCCGGGATCGGGGTTGATTCGATAGGCACCGATCTCGTCGTCGGCGTCCCGGACCTCGGTCGTGTAGGCCCCGCCGTCGTGGACGTAGACCGCGTCGCCGCCCTCGACCGCCGACTCGTAGAGCCGCCCGGCGAAGTCGTCCTCGAGGGCCACCCGCGAGAGGGATGCGTCGCTTTCCTCGCCGCCGACCTCGAGTTTCGTCGCACGCTCGCGGGCGACCAGCGGGATCTCGCCGTCGACGCCGGCCGCTGTCGTCGCGCCGTCGTCGGCCACGGTGACGCGCTCGCTGTGGGGTGCCGTCCCGGCCCCGTTGGCGGTCAGCCGGTGGTCGCCGGCCGGCACGTCCTGCACGACGGCCACGCCGTCGAAGGTCGGTACGGCTTCGGGGTCGCTCTCGAGCAGGACGACCGATTCGACCCCCGTCGCGGTCGTCGTCAGCCCCTCGTCGGTCGGCGCGTCGTCGGCCGTCACCGCCGCCGTGATCTCGCTGACGACGGTGTTTATCGGTGCAGGGTCACCGATGGCATCGTAGCGGTCGGCCAGCGCTTCTCGGTGGTTCGGCGCGGAGATGTCCGCCGCCGGGTTCTCGTAGCGGGGCTGGCTCCACGGGGTACCGGTCGCCGTGATGTGGCCGGCGACGGCGTCCTCGACGGCGTCGGGGACGGCGAACTCGAAGCTCAGTTGCGGCCCCGAAAACTCGGTGATATGCTCGAGGTCGGCGGTCGGGACGAGGTCGTACGCGACGTCGGCGTCGCCGGCGCGCTCGCGGTGGTCGAAGACCAGCCCCGTTTCGCGGGCCGGGAGATCGGTCGGCGGCGATGTCAGCGCGTCGAACGAGCGGACCGTCACCGCCGCGTCGATCAACGAGTCGCGGGTGACGGACGGCAGGTCCTCGTGGTCGTACAGCGGCGCGCCCTCGTACTCCGGAACGACGTAGGGGAGTCGCGAGCCCTCGTCGCGGGGCAGCCCGTACGCCAGCGGGATCTCGGCGAGGTCCTCGATCCCTTCGATTGCCGTGTTCGTGATGTCCGCCAGCAGGTCCTCGACGGCGACCCGCTGGAAGCGATCCGGGACATCGTTGACCGAGAGCGTACTCGAGTGCGAGCCCAGTTCCGAGAGGACCCGTGGGACGGCGTCGGGGTCGGGATCCAGGAACTCGTTGTTGGGGACCTTTCTGGAGTGGGAGCTGGCGACGTACAGTTGGGGCTCGTCGGTCTCGGTGTCGACGAAGACATGGAGTACCTCCCAGTCGTGCCAGTGGAAGTTGGTCGTGAACTGGTCGAACGCCGAGTACGACCAGAACTGGACGGCCGCCAGCGGCGAGTCCTCGTACGCGACGGCGTGGTAGAAGACGGCCGGGTTCGGCGGCTCCCCGTCGCTCGCCCGGGCGTGGTACCCCTCGAGCGCGTCGAAGCCGTCGACGACGGTGTCGCCGTCGCGCTCGCTTTCGTAGGGCCGAGGGTCCGTCGGGAACCACGGCTCTCGGCTGTCGAAGTACAACGTCGGGGCGAACCGCTCGGCCAGCTCCCGCGCCGCGTCATCGTCCAGTTGCTCGGTTTCGGCGTCGCTCTCCCGTTCGAACGCCGAACAGCCGGCGAGGGCGGCCCCGCCGACGCCGGCGAGCGCGCCGAGTACCGTTCGCCGATCCACGTTGCTCCCGTCGGCGTCGGTCACGTACCGTCACCGTCTGTCGTCGCCGCCCGCCCCGGGACGCGGCCGCGCGGCTGCCGAGTGAACATACGTCCGGATACGCCTAATCGTTCAAGTAGCTTCTGTCCGCGCCGGCCGACGCGCCCCTGCCGTCGACGGCCGGCGGCCCGTCGTCGCTCACTCGAGTCTGACCTGGATCACTGCCAGTTCGTCCGACGGGACGGCCCCGGCGAACGCCGCCTCGAGTTCGTCCCACCCGTCGGGGCGGTAGGCCTCGATCCCGAAGCTCTCGGCGAAGGTCACCAGGTCCGGCGTCGTCAGTTCGGTCCCGGTGTGGTCGTCCCGGTGGGCCTCCTGTTTCTCCGAAATGAGCCCGTAGTCCTCGTCGTCGAAGACGACGGTGGTAAAGCCACAGTCCAGTCTGGTCGCGGTCTCGAGTTCGGCCGCGTTCATCAGGAACCCGCCGTCGCCGGTGCCCGCCACGACGTTCGCATCGACGGCCAGATCGGCCGCCAGCGCGCCCGGGACGGCGATCCCCATGCTCGCCAGCCCGTTCGAGATCACGCAGGTGTTCGGCTCGTAGGTCGGGAACGACTGGGCGATGGCCATCTTGTGACTGCCCACGTCCGAGACTAGTACGTCGGAATCGGCCATCGCCTCGCGTAGGAGCGGGAGGGCGTTTCGCACCGTCACCGGGTCGCCGTCGGTCGGCGGCTCCGTCACGCCCTCGAGCAGCCGGTCGTGGAGGTCGTCACACCACAGCGAACAGGCCGCCGCGGAGAGGTCGTCGGCGATGGCCGACAGCGCCGCGCCGACGTCGGCGACGATCTCGACGTCGGGGTTGTAGTGGCGATAGACCTCCGCGGGCTCGTAGTCGACGTGGATAATGGTCTTCTCGCGGTCCGGATTCCACCCCTGTGGATCGTGTTCGGCGATGTCGTAGCCGACGGCGACGACGCAGTCGGCCCGCTCGATCGCCCGCGCGGCCTCCTCGTCCGGGCCCGAATCGAGCGTCATCAGCGAGGCGGGCTCGCGGTCCGAGATCGCCCCCTTTCCCATGTAGGTCTCGACGACTGGGAGTCCGACGCGGTCGACGACCGCCCGGACCTGCTCCGACGCGCGGGTCCGGACCGCGCCGTTGCCCGCCAGCAGGAGCGGCCGCTCGGCGTCGGCGATCAATTGGGCGGCCCGCGCGGCCGACTCGTCGTCCGGATCCGGCCGCCGGACCGGATCGCGACGGTCGATCGGCTCCGCGTCGATCTCGGTCGCCGCGACGTCTTCGGGAAACTCGAGGTGGGTCGCGCCCGGCTTCTCGTACTCGGCGAGTTTGAACGCCTTGCGTACCGACTCGGGGGCGATCTCGGGCTCCCCGATCTGGGTGTTCCACTCGACGATCGGCTCGAAGACGTCGACGACGTCCAGCGCCTGGTGGCTCTCCTTGTGCAGCCGCTCGCGGCCGCCCTGACCCGTGATCGCGACGACGGGGCTCTTGTCCAGTTGGGCGTCGGCGACGCCGGTCATCAGGTTCGTCGCGCCGGGGCCGAGCGTCGACAGACAGACGCCGGCCGCGCCGGTCAGCCGGCCGTGGACGTCGGCCATGAACGCCGCGCCCTGTTCGTGACGCGTCGGAATAAAGCGGATCGTCGACGCCCGCAGCGCGAACAGCAGATCCTCGATCTCCTCGCCCGGCACGCCGAAGACCCGTTCGACGCCCTCCGCCTCGAGACAGTCGACCAGCAGGGCCGCGGTGGTTGCCATAGGCGGCCGTCCACACCGTCGGCATTAATCACCGGCCCTGCAGGCGGCCCCGGGATCTCGAGCCGCCGTCGACCGCGACCGAGTGGCGCGTCACCTCGCGACGGGCTCCGATCGGGACCCGCCGATCCTGTTCGCCAGCCAGCCGCCGACGAGTCCTCCGAGGCCCCCGACGAGCCCGAAGTAGCCGATGTAGAGGACGACGACGAGGACCGTGTAGAGTCCCGCGAGGACCGAGAGACCGATCGGGAACGAATACTCGGGGATGTCCGTGACGAACCGAACCCCGCCCCCAAGCAGGGCGAGTCCGCCAACCAGACCTGCTCGCATCCCGGCACGGCGGCTCCAAGGCGGTCGCTCGGCGAACAGATAGCCGACGACCAGACCAGCGAAAAGCACGGGCACGAAGACGTAGCTGCCGGCGGACCGCCACTGGAGAACGAGCGTGACCGGAACCGATGCGAGCCCCGCGATAATCGGCGCGCGCCACTGTGGGTCGGCGATCGCTCCCGGCACCGTCATACGGGATATTTAAAAACTGAGGAACATAGCTGTTCCGCTGCTCACATTTTCGACCGGGGACTCGCAGCGGGACGGCCGCTGGCGTTCGAGAGCGACGTCCCATGGCGGGTCACAGGACCCGATCCGGCCGAATCCGCAAAATCACGCGCTCGGTTTCGATCGTCGGCTGGTACTCGTCGACGTCCTGATAGCGCCGGGCCAGTTCGTCGATGTGGGCTCGAGCGCCGTCGGTCGTGATCTCCTCGACCTCGCCGATTACCGAGAGGAATCGGTAGGGATCGTCGGGATCGGTCATGCTGACGCCGACGCCCGGGTTGTTCCGGACGTTGCGCTCCTTCTGGCGGCCCCGCTCGGTGTTGATCAGCAGGCGGTCGTCGGCCGCGTCGTAGTCGATCCAGACCGGCGTGACGTGGGGTAGTCCCTCGTCGGTCAGCGTCGCGACGTGGGCGAACGTTTCCTTCTCGAACAGGTCGTGAAACTCTTCGGGGATCGAGGCCATGGGCCTCGGTTCACCGGCCCCGTTCTTGGGTGTGATGCCTACATCGACCGGGATCAAGGCGTTACCGACCGGCGACGGCCTGACTGGCCCGTTCCGGCCGCGTGCGGAGACGACCACGCACGTGCCGCCTGACGGCTTATCCGGGTCGCTCCCGACCCGTTGCGTATGACCGACGACCGGCCCCCGACTCGGCGACGCGTACTGCAACTGACCGGAGCGGTCGCTTCGACGGCCCTCCTCGCCGGCTGTGGCGGACCCGGCGGTGGCGACAACGAGAGCGACGACGAGACCGAGGCCGAAGAGGGGACGGGCAACGGACAGGACATCGAGGAGGACGAGGAACCGAGTACGGACGACGGCCCCAATGAAACCGCCGGCAATGAAACCGAAAACGCGACCAACGAAACGGGCGGCGATAACGAGAGTGAGAACACGACCACCGAGAGCGAGTAACTCATCCGCCCGCGTCGCACCGTCCTGCCAACACCCCGTGGCGAAACCGTTACCGGCCCCCGGCCCCTCGATCGAGTGATGACCGACGGACTCGAGGCGGACGTCGAAGGGGCGGACGACGTCGCCCAGCAGCGCGACGAGCTGGCGACCCGGGTGCGGACCCACGCCGGCCGGATCGCACGGGAGTTGGCCGTTTTACAGGGCGGCGACTACGGCCAGAAGACGTTCACCACCGACGCCGGCAGCTGGACGCTCAAGTACGAGGCCGGCGACGTGCAGTACCTGCGATACGAGCCCCAGTCGGGGTCGGAGATCTACGCCGTCTCGAGCAAGCAGCCGCCCGAGCCCGACGCGCTCGAGCGGGCGATGACCGACTACGACGCCTTCGTCGCGGCCTTCAACGAGTACGTCCGGTCGTTCGAGGACCTCTTTGCGGACGTACCGGAGACGTTCCCCGAGGTCGAATCGACCGCGGAGCTGGCCGCCCAGCGGGATCGAACCCTCGAGCGGATCCGCGAGGTCTGTACCGCGATGGCTGGCCAACTCCACCGCTACGACGGCGACTACGGCACCTACGCGACGACGATCGACGGGACCCGCTGGGAGCTGAAGTGGGACGGCGACGCAGTCTCCTATCTGCGCGTCGGCGGCGAGGACGGGATCTACCTCCTCTCGCAGTACGGGCCGCCGCCGGCCCCCGAAGTTCGCCGACTGGTCGACGACGTCCCCGCGTTCGTCACCGCGTTCAACGACCACGTGCGGGATCTCGAGGCCGACCTCGAGACGGTCGCGTTCGAGTCGAAGTGAGCCCGCCGCCGGGGTGTCGCCGTGTCGAAGGCTGGCGAACGGCCGGCGCGCTCGAGGCCGTTTTCGAACGGTACCGAGTTCACGTGACCCCTCTATACTCCAACTAGTAGCCGTTTTTACCGCCCAGCCCCTACTACCGGTGGCGACGACGCTCGCCGAGATCACCATGGACGGCGCTACTGACGGGACCGACGGGGGAACTGGCAACGAGGACGCGACCAACGACCGAGCCGGACCCGCCGATGCGGCCCTGTTCGAGGCCGTCGTGGTCCGCTACGAGTCGGAATGCGATCGCTGTACGCTCGTGCCACGCGACGGGTCGACCGAGGCGAAGCTCAATGCCTGGCTCGCGGCGGATCTCGAGACGGTCGTCGATCTCGACGACGCACGGTGATCGCCGCCCAGCGGCCGCCGATCGGTCTACCGACGAGAGGCGTGGCTCCCGGGCTGGGTCAAAACGGCCACGGCGTCAGAAGTCACACGTCGACGTACTGGTCGACCCACTCCTGACGGCGTTGCAGTGCGCGTCGGCCCTTGGGCGTCAGCGCGTAGTAGTTCGTCCGGCGATCGAGTTGCCCCTTTTCCACGAGGTCTTTCTCGACGAGCGTATCGAGGTTCGGATACAGCCGACCGTGTGTCACCGGCTGCTCGATGTAGTCGTTGATATCGTCGAGAATGGCCTGTCCGGACGGCCGATCTTTCCCTGCGATCACGTACAACAGGTCACGTTGGAAGCCAGTTAGCTGGTCCATGGATCACCCTCTGAGTGACGACGTTCACCTCGCTGTGGCTTTGTTATAGAGCGGGTACGTCGGCCGACCGAACCGGAACGGACCGCGTAGGATCGGTACCGGCCGCAAACGGCGCTTGCCTGCACCCCGAGCGCGACCGCGGACACGACGCGGCGTTTTTGACCCGGACGGCCGTAGCCGCCGTTGTGCCAACCGATTCGCTCGAGTGGGAGACCCGCGACCGTCGCGTAGCCTACTCCTGTCCGGGGTTCGACGTCGTTAACGAGTCCGTTCGACTCCCCGACGGGACCGAAACCGACTTCGATTACCTCTCGGAGCCGGCCAGCGTCTGTGTGCTGCCGTTGACGCCAGAGGGTGACGTCGTCTGTATCGACGAGTGGCGACAGGCGGTCTCCCGGGTCAGCCACGGGCTCCCCGTCGGCGGCACCGAACCCGAGGACGACGACCTCGAGGCGGCGGCGCGCCGCGAACTCGCCGAGGAGACCGGCCACGAGGCCGACGAGCTGGAGCCGCTGGTGACCGTCGAACCGGCAAACGGGATCGCCGACGCCGTATTGCACCTCTTCGTCGCCCGGGGCTGTCGGCCGACCGCCGAACAGCGCCTCGATCACAACGAGAGCATTCGCGTCCGAACCCGGTCGCTCGAGGCGCTGACCGATGCGGTGGCCGACGGCGAGGTCCGCGACGGTCGGACCGTCCTCGCACTCTCGTACTACCGACTGTTCGGGCCGGACCGGGACTCGGGCGAAGCATAGTCGGCCGGAGAGCAGCGATGAAAGGCCGCGGAGCGGCTACGGGGACCGGGGCAACCGCCGTCCCGCGTCACCCGGTTTCGTTGGCTGCTGTCTCGTTTCCGCTCTCGTTTGTGGCCGTCCCGTTCTCGCTCTGTGGCTGCTCGAGGGCGGCCTGTAATCCGTCGGTTTCACCGAGGGTGACACTGCTCGCGGCGACGTCGTCGATCGTCATCGATCCGGCCTCGAGCGACGGGATCGTCTCGCCCGCCATCTCGTCGTCGGTACCGGTCGGTTCCGTTTCGTTGCCAGCCGTCTCGTTGCCGGCGGTTTCGTTCTCTCCAGTCTCGTTCGCCGTCGTTTCGTTTCCGCCGGTCTCGTTGCCCGCCGTCTCGTTCCCGTCGGCCTGTGTCTCGAGGCTGCCGACGGTCATCGAGGTGACCGTGATCTCGTCGACGTCGAACTCCTCGACGGTCAGTTCCTCGATATCCTGTGTGCTGGCGTTCTCGCTCTCGTTGGCCTCGCCGTCGCCGTCACCGCCGAACAGGCCGCCGATGAAGTCGGAGATGCCCGAGAGGATGCCGCCACCGTCGTCCTCGACAGTCAGGTCCTCGACGGTCAGTTGCTCCGTGGTCATCGACTCGATCGTCATGTTCCCGACGGTGACGTTCGTGGTTTCTTCGTCGATCGCCTGCGCGATGCCGGCCGACGAGTCGTTCTCGCCGGCGGCGCTCTCGTTGTCGGTCGCGTTGGCGCCATCGGTTCCGCCGAGGTCCTCGATCGAGACGTTCTCGAGCGCGAGCGACTCGAACGCGACGTTCGAGATCGTGACCTCGTCGCCCGCGGACTCGTTGCCGGCCGCGGTGTCGTTGCCGGCGGACTGGTCGTCCGCGGACTCGTTCAGTGCGTCTTGGAGCCCCTCGCTGTTCTGGATGTCCAACTGCTGGACGCTGAGTTCTTCGATCGTGGCGTTTCGAACCGTGACGTTCTCGAGTTCCAGCGTCCCGACCTGGACGTTCTGTAGCGTTGCGCTCGTGTCGCTCATGTCTCCGGCGTCGTCGTTCGCGGCCGGTGCGGTTGCCCCTGCGAGGGCGGGACCCCCCGAGAGCGCGACCAGCACGGCGACGAACGCGACACCGAGTGTTCGTGGTCGTGAAACCATACGGACCGACGTAGGAGCGATCCCCGGCTAAAACCGGTCGACTGTTACGGGATTAGACCGGGGAAAACAGCCCTTTCGAGCCCGGAACCGATCGATCGCGGTCATCCGACCCCCGTTCGACTGCGTCGGCTGCGACCGACCGCAAGCGATCGGCAGTGCCCGCCGGATCGACGCCGCGACGACTGAAACCGACGATTCTGCGCCATCCAGTCGGTCTCAGTTCCTCGTTACCGACGGCTCCTGCGGAAAAAGGCGGGTTTCCGTCCGAAACTGGGCGCACGACGGTCGGCGTCGCCGCTCGCGAACGGCTGCGGTCGCCCGAGTCCCGGCGAGCGATCACTCGAGGCGGAGTTCCCGGGTTTCGACGGCGTCGCAGGTGGGACAGACGAACTGGTAGCGGACCCGGCCGCCGGACGTGGTCACGCGCCAGCCGCCCTCGGTGTCGACGTAGCCACACTCCGGACAGCGACGCTCGGCCTCGTCGAACTTCTCCCGGAGCCGCTCGAACGGTGATCGATACGCTGGCATGTGTTACACTACACCGTGGTAGTATTTAACACTCTAGCCTGCGACGCGGCTGGGATTGTTCGTCCGATCGCAACGGTTCTTAGGGATCCGTCCGTATACGGAGGTATGGACGATGTGGATGCGGACCGGCGTGGTAACGTCGGCGACCCCGCGGCCGCAGCACGTGCCCTCGAACACGTCGTCGATCCGCTCGTGGCGGTCGCTGACGGAACGATCACGTACGCGAACGAGGCCGCGCGCGACGCCTTCGGGATCGGCGAGGCCGACCGCGACGCCGCGACCGCACTCCCGGGCTACTGGGACCGGCTCGCGACGGCGATCGACGAGACGACGGTCGGCACCGTTCGCCGGGTCGATTTCGACGACGATCGGCAGGGCGCGCGGATCCACCGCGGGGTCGACGGCGCGACGATCACGTTCGACCGCGGGGCGACCGGCGCCGACGACGAGGGGGCACTGGCCGGCACTCGGGACCGACTCGTCAAGGACCGCGCGCTCGAGGAGGCGCCGGTCGGGATCACCATCTCCGATCCCGACATGGAGGACAACCCGCTGGTGTACGTCAACGAGGCCTACGAGGAGATGACCGGCTACGAGTACGACGAGGTGGTCGGTCGGAACTGCCGGTTCCTCCAGGGCGAAGACTCCAGCGAGGCGGCCATCGCGGAGATGGCGGCGGCCGTCGCGGAGGACTACCCGGTGACCGTCGAACTCAAAAACTACCGGAAAGATGGGACCGAGTTCTGGAACGAGGTGACCATCGCGCCCGTCCGCGACGAGGACGGCGCGGTGACCAACTACGTCGGCTTCCAGAACGACGTCACCGCGCGCAAGGAGGCCGAACTCGCACTCGAGGAACGGACCGAGGAACTCGAGTACATCCTCGATCGCGTCGAAGGGCTGATCCAGGACGTGACCGCGGTCGTGGCGGGCTCGACGGATCGATCGGAGCTCGAGAGCGAAGTCTGTGAGCGGATCGCCGCCGAAGACGGCTACGACGGGGCCTGGATCGGAGAACGGAACCCCGCGACCGGCACGATCGACGTTCGCTCGAGTGCGGGCAGCGGAGCGGACCGCCAGCAGCTCGAGACCGGGGCGGACCATCCCGCCGTCGAGACCCTCGAGACGACCGAATCCACCGTCGGCACGGTCGAGGGCCGCACCTGTGTCGCCCTGCCGCTGTCGTACAACGGCATCGAGTACGGCGTGTTGACGGTTCGGGCCGACCGGGACCGGGACGTCGACGAGCGGGAGACGGTCATCCTCTCCGCGCTGGCCCGATCGATCGCAAGCGGTGTCAATGCCCGCGAAACGAGCCGGGTCCTCGCGACCGACGCCGTCGTCGCCGTCGAACTCGAGCTGGCCGACCGGTCGTTCGCGCCGGCAGCACTCTCGTCGGCGGCTGACTGTCGGCTGGAGTACCGCCGGTCAGTTCATCGCACCGGCGACGAGACGGCATCGCTGTTTACCGTCGCCGGTGCAACCGGCGAGGATCTCACCGCGGCAGTCGCGGACCTCGAGGGGGTCGATTGCCGGGTCGTCGTCGAACACGACGACGAGTGTCTGGTCGAACTGACCGGCGACTCCGGCCTCGTCGGCTGGCTCTCGGAACGGGGCGCCCGAACGCAGGCGATCGAGGCCGAGGACGGCCGGGCACGGGTCACCCTCGAGATCCCCCGCTCGGCGAACGTCCGCTCGATCGTCGAGGCCATAGAGGACCGCTACGACGGCACCGACGTCCGTTCGTTCCAGCAACGCGAACGCGAGGGCGAGACCCGCCAGGAGTTCGCCGCCCGGCTCGAGGAGGCGTTGACCGACCGCCAGTTCGGGGCCCTACAGCGGGCCTATCTCGGCGGCTACTTCGAGTGGCCCCGGCCGACGACCGGCGAGGAACTCGCCCAGTCGATGGGTGTTTCGCGGCCGACGTTCCACGAACACCTGCGGACGGCGGAGGCGAAGCTCTGTCGCGCGTTCTTCGGGGACGCGTAACCCCCGGCCCGGACTGTCTTCGCTCGTGACCTGTAGCCACGGCTTAGGACCCAGAACGGTCGTGGACGGTCGCGGAGGTTTATGTGAGCAGTCGTGGGAGCGATGAGCATGTTCTCGTTCACGATGCCGCTGCAGAACGTGCCGCTGCAGACGGGTGGTGGGTTCCTGTACTGGGCGATCATCTTCTTCGTCCTCGCGATCGTCGCCGCCGCCGTCGGCGCCCGCGGGGTCGCCGGCATCTCGATGGAGATCGCACGGATCTTCGTGCTGATTTTCATCATCCTCGCCGTGGTCGCGCTCCTGTTATAGCCGCGGTCTCGCGGGCGGCCCGGCCCCGATCAGCGGACCAGCGCCTCGAACACTCGCTGCTCGATCTTGCGGAGATGTTCGCCCGCGGTCACCGGTGCGATCCCGACGGCGGCCGCCACGTCCTCGTGGGTCGCCTGCCGCGGTGCGGCGTAGTAGCCGACCTCGACTGCCGCCTCGAGGACCTCCCGCTGGCGGGCCGTTAGCAGTCGCGTGAACGCTCTTTCGTCGGGTTCGTACGTCCCCGTCTTGACGACCTCGAAGGTGAGCGGGAGTTCCGACATCACCTCCCGGAACAGGGTCCGGAGGGCCGACTCGCTTCCGAGATGGGTGACTCGGAGCGAGCCGTCGTCGGTAATGCGGATCGGCATTTCGATGACGATGTCCGAGTCGCGCTCGAGTTCGAGGAGCCGGCGCATCGGAGCCGTCGGCTCGAACTGACTCACCGCCATCCACCGCCCGGTCCGCTCGCCGGAGACCATGTGATCGACCACGTGTGGCGAGTCCCGCATGATCTCCGCGTACCGATCTCGATCGCCGCTCCCCTCCGCGAGCAACAGCACCGTCCCGTCGGCGAGTCGTTCGACCTGATGGATGGCTTCCCGACCGATCGAGGGGGCCGCCGAGAGCGCCTCCCCGACCGGGTGGAACGCACCGCTCTCCGTCGGGCGAACGAGAACGGTGAGATAGCGCATACCCGCCCATCGCCGTCGCTCGAACTTAAAGCACAATGCATACGCTGCAGTTCGCGCTTCGCTGTGGCGCTCGAAGACTGGATATGACCCGGATGCAAGCGACACTCGACGTCGCCGTCGTCGGCGGCGGTATCTGTGGCCTGACGACGGCGATCGCACTCGAGCAACGCGGCATCGAACCGACCGTCTACGAGGCGGCATCCGATTACCGACCCGTCGGTGCCGGCATCCTCCTGCAGGCGAACGCGCTTCTCGTCTTCGACCGACTCGGCATCGTCGATCGGGTCCGAGCGGCCGGGAAGCCGCTCGAGGACGTCCGGATCCGCTCGCCCGCCGGGCGGGTCCTGTCGCGGTTCGACCTGAACGGCGTCGAACGGTCCGCGTTCGGGTACGGAGCGGTCGCGATCTACCGCGCCGACCTACAGCGGATCCTGCTCGACGAACTCGACGGCACGGTCGAAACCGGGACGGCATGCACAGCGGTCGACGCGGGGGAAACGCCGACCGTTCGGTTCGACGACGGCACCCGCGTTCGGCCGGACGTGGTCGTCGGCGCGGACGGCATCCATTCGACCGTCCGCGACGCGGTCGTGCCCGACGTCGAATTGCGGACGCTCGACAGCGTCGTCTACCGGGCGGTCGCCGAGATCGAACTGCCGCCGGCACACCGTGCGCTGGGGTTCGAGGTGTGGGGCGACGGCACGTACGCGGGCGGCGCGCCGATCGGCGACGACCGGTTCTACTGGTTCGCGACTGTGGCCGGACGACAGGCCGAGTCCGCGGCGACGACTCGAGACCAACTGTCGCCGCTTCGGAACCGGCTCGCCGATTATCCTGAGCCGATGCCGTCCGTTGTCAACTCGCTCGAGTCGGACGATGTCGTCGTCACCGCCCTGGAAGACGTTCCGCCGCTCGAGCGGTGGTCTCACGGCTCGGTCGTCCTCGCCGGCGACGCGGCACACGGGATGTATCCGTTCGCCGGGCAGGGGGCGGCACAGGCGATCGAGGATGCACTCGCCCTGGCCCACTCGCTTGCCGCCCGCGAGGAGCCGTCCGCGGCCATCGACGCGTACGTCGCCGAGCGGATGCCGAGAGCCGAGCGGGTTCGCTCCGAGTCACATCGCCTCGGCACGATCGCGACGATCCGCTCGAGGATCGGCTGTCGAGTACGGAACCTCGCGTTCGGCCTCTGTCCGGACGCGGTGTTCCGCCGCGCTCGCCGGACCCGGATCGCCGGGACCTCGCTCCCGACGACCCCGGACGCTGGCCACGGGACGGGCGACTGACCCCCGCTCGAGGCCGACCGTCCGGTATCGGTTACGGTGTCGGAGTCCCCGTTCCGTCTCGAGAGAGTCCGCCTTCGAATCGGCCCCCGCTCGCGAGTTGGCGGCTCGCGATCGGTGTCGGAGATCGGATAACCGAACCCGGTTACGTTTGACTGTCAACAACTAACGTGCTGGGCGTCGTAGCTAACACGGAACGGTTACCATGACTGAACTCGGCGGATTTCAAGACAGGGTCGCCCGCATCGATCTCTCGGACGGGGAAGTCGCATACGAGTCGATCGACGACGAAGATGCAAAGCAGTATATCGGTGCGCGGGGGCTTGGGGTAAAGTACGTCTTCGACCAGGGTCCGGACGTCGATCCGCTCGGACCCGACAACCTGCTGGCCTTCATGAACGGGCCGCTATCGGGCACGCAGGTAACGATGAGCGGCCGGATCGCTATCTGTACCAAATCGCCGCTGACCGGTACAGTTACCGACAGCCACCACGGCGGCTGGTCCGGCGCTCGGCTCAAGTGGTCCGGCTTCGACGGCCTGTGTTTCGAAGGTGAGGCCGACGAACCGGTCTACGCCTTCGTCGAGGACGGCGAAGTCGAACTGCGCGACGCCTCCCACCTCTGGGGCGAGGGCTTCCACGACACGCGCGATGCCATCGAGGAGGAAGTCGAGGGGTCCTACGGCAAGAACCTCTCGATCATGGGGATCGGCCCCGGCGGCGAGAACGGCGTCAAGTACGCCTCCATTATGAACGAGGACGACCGGGCCTCCGGCCGCGGCGGCACCGGCTGTGTCATGGGGTCGAAGAACCTCAAGGCAGTCGTCGTCAAGTCCTCGACGAAGATGCCGAAGCCGGCCGACCCGGAGACGTTCAAGGAGGGCCACCAACAGGCCATGCAGGCCATCCAGGAATCGGAGGTCACCGCGCCCAACGAGGGCGGCCTCTCGATGTACGGCACCAACGTCCTGATGAACATCGGCGAGGAGATGGACGGCCTCCCGACCAAAAACGGGAAATACACCTCGACCAAGAGCATGCGCGAGGCCGAAGGCGTCGACATCGACGCCGAACGGGTCTCCGGCGAGAACGTCCGCGAGAACATCCTCGTCGACGAGCCGACGTGTCACTCCTGTCCCGTCGCCTGCAAGAAGGAAGTCGAGGTGACGACGATGCACAAGGGCGAGGAGATGAACGTCCGCACCGAGTCCTACGAGTACGAGTCGGCCTACGCGCTCGGCCCGAACTCCGGCCACACCGACCGCGACAAGATCGCGCTCATGCTCGAGCGCTGTAACGACATGGGCATCGACACCATCGACGCGGGCAACATGATGGCGATGGCCATGGAGATGACCGAGGAGGGCAAACTCGAGGGCGTCGGCGAACTCGAGTGGGGCGACACCGAGACGATGATCGACATGATCGAGCGCATCGCCCACCGCGAGGACGACTTCGGCGACCTGCTCGCGGAGGGACCGCGCCGCGTCGCCGAGGCGAAAGACGCCCACGACAACTCGCTGGCGGTCAAAGGCCAGACCATCGCGGCCTACGACCCGCGCTGCATGAAGGGGATGGGCATCGGCTACGCCACCTCGAACCGCGGGGCCTGCCATCTGCGCGGGTACACCCCCGCAGCCGAAATCCTCGGGATCCCCGAGAAGGTCGACCCCTACGAGTACGAGGGCAAGGGCGAACTCACTGCCCAGTTCCAGGACCTCCACGCCATCAGTGACTCCTTCGACATCTGCAAGTTCAACGCCTTCGCGGAGGGCATCGAGGAGTACGTCCTGCAGTACAACGGGATGACCGGCCGCGACGTCGGCGAGGAGGAACTGCTCGAGGCCGGCGAGCGCATCTACAACTTAGAGCGCTACTACAACAACCTCAACGGCTTCGACGGCTCCGACGACTCCCTACCCGCGCGCTTCCTCGAGGACGGCATCCGCGGGCAGGGTGCAAGCGAGGGCGAGTACTGCGAACTCGAGGAGATGAAAGAAGAGTACTACGACCACCGCGGCTGGGTCGACGGGGTCGTCCCCGACGAGAAACTCGACGAACTCGGCATCGACCTCGGCCCCGGCACCGGCGTCAGCGGCGAGGGCGGTGCGGCGGTCTCGAGCGACGACTGAGCGGGACCGTCGGATCGTTTTCGCGCTCGAGACGGCGTGTCCGGAAGGTTGTCGGTCGCCCTACCGACCGCTGTCGTCCGATCCGAGCAGTAGACGACGGCAGCGATGCGACGAGAAGGAATCTATCGACGAACGGTGTCGACTCGAGCGAGATCCACTACGGCTGCGGGTGAGACGGCGAGCGCGGTACGGACGTCCGGCTCAGTCATCGGCGACCGCTGGCGTCGACCCGTAGCTCGACTGGGCGTCCGGGTCGGCATCGGGCTTGGTCAGTTCGATCTCGAACCCGTCGTCGCCGACGGAGACGCGGACGTCGTCGAAGTTCTTGGCGTACTCGGTCGCGTGCTTGCCGGTGGTGTTGATCCGGACCTGCTCCTCGACCAGGTCGGCGTCGGTCAGCAGTTCGACCTTTCGGTAGGCGGTCGACATCGGGATGTCACAGCGGTCGGAGAGCTCCGTCGCGGTCAGTGCCTCCTCGGTCGTCGCCTCGAGGATGGCTCGACAGGCGTCGTCGTCGAGGGCGGCCAATACGGCCTGCGTGTCGACGGGTTCGTCGCGGTGCCAGCCTCGCTTCCGGGCGTCGGAGTTCGTAGCGGACATCTGTTACACCTCATCGTATCCACCGAGCCCCCTCCAAACGAGTCCCAATAAATACAGGGCCCTTTATATCGGGTCGGATACGGTCGGCGGGGTCACAGCGCGGACACAGGGTTTAGGGGGCCGGCCCCCCGAATACCGGGCGATGGCTTCGGGGATTCGCGCGGAGATAAAGATCGACGACCCGCCGGACTGCGTCGTCGCGCAGGCCGCCGCGGCGACCAGTGGGCGGGTCCACTCGGTTTCCAAAAGCACCAGCCCGTCCGCGCCAGAGCGCGTGACCGAGGAGTTCATGCTCGAGGCCGACGACTACCCCGAGGAGTTCGACGTCGACGCCGAGATCGAGTCGATCTTCTCCTACGGCTCGAGCGAGGTCTACCGGTTCGAGCGCGAGCTGGGCCAGGGCTGTCCCTGCGAGTGTATCGAGGGCCACGACTGTCCGGTCGTCGACGTCCGGGCACACGGCAGCGCGTTGTATCTCACGTTCCACACCCCGGACATGCACGTCCTGCAGGCGGTCATCGGCGACCTGCGCGAGCGGTATTCGGGGCTCGACGTCCAGCGACTGCTCCAGTCCCAGCAGGACCACGACGAGCGACACCTCGTCTTCGTCGACCGGAGTACGCTGACCGACCGCCAGACCGAGGTGTTGGAGACGGCTCACCGGATGGGCTACTTCGAACACCCAAAGCGGGCCAACGCCGGCGAGGTCGCCACGGAACTCGGGATTACCAGTACGACGTTTACCGAACACCTCGCGGCGGCCCAGACGAAACTCCTCGATGCGATCCTCGACCATGAGTGACCGACGACGCGTCGGTCGTCGGTCGGGACAACGGGACGAGGACGGCGGCTGCTGACTCGAACCGTATGAACGTAACGGGACCTACAGGCCGGTGGCACCGAACCGCAACCCTATATATACTGGACGTACAGCTATACGGTAGACAACCGACGGTTCACGCGAGTTTCCCCCGACATGAGTAGATACGAGTTCACGTGCCCCGAGTGCGGGCAGGAGATCGAGGTCAACGAATCGATGCGCGAGGCCACGCTCACACACGGCTGTCCGGTCTGTGGGGCGTCGGTCTCGTCGGCGGACTTCGTCGCAGAACAGCAGACGAACTAGACTCGCTCCGAGTCGGCACTGGCCCGATCGCCCGCTCTTACTCCTCTCGATCGACTTCGGTTCGCCGTCCCGCCAGCGTTGCGGGCACGAGGCGGTAGAGTTCGATGTCGAGTGCGTCCTTCCCTTCGGCCCAGATTTCGAACAGCGGCCGCTTCGCGTCGCCGTACTGGGCGATCTGGTCCGGCGTCAGCTCCGCGGGCTCGATGCTTTGTAGTTCGCCGGTCGCGATGACGCTCCGGTAGGTCGAACCGGCTTCGTCGTAGACGACGAGTCGCCCTGCGGGCGTAGATTCGAGGAACTGCCGCTTCTCGCTGTCGGGCGTCGATACCATCCGCATGTAGAACTCCCGGGCGTCGTCGTCGTAGCCGTACGAGATCGGAATCGCGTACGGGTCGTCCGTCCGCGCGAGCGACAACACCCCCGTCTCGTGACGACTGAGGAAGTCGTCGATCTCCGCGTCGGTCATCTCGGTTTCCTGGTCGATAGCCATCGTCTGGGTGGTTCTTCAAAGGTGAAACACGATCTTTATAGTTGCCATCGACCGCGAGCGGCCGCGGCGCGACCGCGACGCCCTCGAGGGGACGCTGACCGCCGCTACTCGTCGTCTTCCGGCGTGGCGATGACCACCGGCTCGCGGATCTCGAGGGCCGTCTCGAACTCCGCCTCGCGGTCGGTTCGTCGGCCGATCCGCAGGAGTTGCTCCTCGTGTGCGCGACGAACGGCCGACAGTTCGCGATCGGTTAGTCCGATCTCCTCGCCGATCCCCTCCCAGTGGCCCCAACCGACCAGGAAGGCCTCGAGATCGTCGTCGGCGTAGCATCGCTCGAACTCCCGGCGGTACCGCTCGCGGTCGGGGCCCACCCTCGCCTGCGCCCGCTCGATGAGATCCGGCAGTCGGGTCGCCGGGACGCTCGCCTTCGCGGCCGTCAGCAGGAGGACCTGCCCTTCGATCGGTTCGCCCGCCATCTATCCGCCCGCGCGCATCGCCTTCTGTGCGAACTGCTCGACCAGCGGCTCGAGGGTCTCCTCGTCGCCCTCGAAGACGATCGTCACCTCGGTCAGTTGCAGCGACGGGCCGACGCCGACCCGTTCCGACGAGAACGTCGCCGTCCAGTCCTCGCCCTCGACGGTGTCGTCGGCGACCTGCTCGCCGCCTAAGTTCGTCAGGTAGCGGACGACGAGCCGCTCGGAGATGCCGCGAAAGGACCGTTCGAGACTGGTTACCATACTCCCGGTTCGACGGCCGGACGGATAAATTCGCGTTCAGCGGTAACGGGTTACAGGAGTGCGCGGAACGCGATGACGGCGCCGATTCCGCCACACAGCGACACCAGGATGTTCTCGGTGCGCCACATGATCGCCACCACGACGCCGGCTGCGCCCCACTCCGCGGGCCCGCCCGCCGCCAGCTCCGGCCCGAGGATCGCGATCACGATCGCGCCCGGCAGGACCGAGAGGCCGGCCTCGACTCGATCGCTCACCTCGAGTCGGGAGAGCAGCCAGAAGCCGCCGATTTTCGTGAGGGCGGTCACGATCGCCATCGCGAGGACGACGCCGACGACGAGCGGATCGAGCGCGAGCGGTCCCTCACTCATCATAGCGGACCACCTCGACGGCGGCGGCCGCGAACCCGCCCAGGAGGATGTACCACTGGCCGGACAGTAGGGCGTCGGCGACGACGGCGGTTGCGAGCGCGACGAGCCACGGCACCAGCGTCGCCCGCCCCTCCCAGAGTTCGAGCGCGAGCGCGACGAAGACCGCCGCGAGGACGAAGTCGAGGCCGTACCGGGCCGGGTCGCCGATCACGCCGCCGGCGGCCGCGCCGACGACCGTCGCCGCGACCCAGAAGAGCCACATCACGATCCCGGTCCCCAGCAGGAACGCGCCCCGGCTGCCTCCGTCTTTGAGTTCGCGCATCGTCAGTGCCCAGTTCTCGTCGGCCATCAGTAGGAGGCTACCGTAGCTCCGAAGCGGGGTGAGTCGCTCGAGCCACGGGCGAAGCGCCGCGCCCATCAGCGAGTACCGGAGGTTGATCGCCAGCGTCGCGAGGAGGACGGTCGCAATGGGGATCGGCTCGGTCCAAAGCTCGACGGCGACGATCTGGGCCGCGCCGGCGAGTACCGTCGCACTCATCAGTGCCGCCTCGGCGACGCTCAGGCCCGCCTGGCGCGCGAGCATCCCGAAGGCGATCCCGTAGCCGCCGACGCCGACGGCGATCGGGAGACAGGTCAGGAAGCCGGCGCGGATCCCCTCGCGATCGAACGTGACCGACTCGGCCTCGACCTCGGCGGGTCGGCTCCCGCCGATCGAGTCCGGTGGCGTCTCGCCGGCGGCACCGCGATCCGCGTCACTGCTGTCGGTTTCCGTCACGTTCGACTCGAGTATCACGAGGCCTAAAGCGTTCTCGGAAGCGCTCGCGGAGCGCGGTGTCGGCGGTTCCCACGGCTGTCAGTCACGCACCATAGAGGAGCAATACCAGCGCGACGACGCCCACAGCGAGCCCGTACAGCGGCCCGACGAGGACCGCCAGCGCGGCCGCGGTTACGGCGGCGACGAGACCGAGAAACAGTGACGCCTGCTCGAGCCGTGATCGCGTCCCGTCGCGATCGATGAGCCAGTCGACTCCCAGCTCGAGGACGAGTTCGGCGGCTTCATCGAGCATACGCTGATCGTTTCGATCGACCAACAAAAGCGTCGGGGAAACGCCCCGGATCACCGTCCGATTTTCACCCTACCCGCCGGCGACCGGCGGGAACACCGACACCACGTCGCCCGCTTCGAGCGTCGTGTCGACGCCCTCCATGTGGACCACGTTGCGGCCGTTTTTCAACACGCTCAGTTGCGGCCGAACCTCGCCATCGGCGAGTAGCTGCCCCTCGAGGCCCTCGTACTCGGCCTCGAGGCTCGCGAGGACGTCGCCGACGGTGGCGTCGTCCGCCACGGTTCGCGTTCGCTCCTTCTCGCCGACGGCTTCCCGGAACGTGGCGAAGAATCGGAGATCGATGTCCATACCACGTACTCGCCGTCCAGCGACATAAGTCCGTCCGGTAACGCGGTACCGGGACGCGGCGGCCGTCCTCAGATCGGCTCGACCGTCGGCGACGACGCGTCGTCGTTGGGCTCGGCGTCGGTCCCGGCGAGCGCCGCCTCGATCGCGGCCATTCCTGCCTCGGCCGCCGCGTCGGCATCGTCGGCGTCGACGGTCACCGTCACCTCGACCGCGAGCGCGATCGTGTAGGGATCGAACGGCGCGGTCGGGTGTTCGTACACCTCGGCGTCGGCGATCTCCCAATCGGTCAGCTGGCCCTCCGCAACGAGCGCCTCGAGGGTCTCGGCGAGGTCGGCCTCGGCCTCGTTGCAGGCGGTGGTATCGGATCCCCCATGGAGGGTGAGATGCGTCGTTCCGGCGCGGGAGACGGCGAATGCCATACCGTTTCCTACGCCGTCCTGAAGTTTCAACGCTTGGGGGAAGACGGTTCGAAACGGATCGCTGTCGCTACAGGTCCTGCAGCCGAATGCCGTCCTCGACAAGTCGCGCGTTTCGTTCCCGGTCGAGGTGGTCGGCGAGGTCGTCGTGATCGTACAGCTGGGCGATCACGTCGGCGTACAGCGTCCGCCACGCGATCGCGTAGATCGGCGACTGGCCCCACGCTCGGAGTTCGGGGACGAACGCGTCGTAGGTCTCGTAGCGCTCCTCGAACCGTTCGATGGCCTCGAGTATCCGTCCGGCGGCCTCGCGGTCGTCCGCGGCCTCCTCGCGGACGCGGTTGAGTTGGTCCTCCCAGCCCGCGACGGCCTTGTGCATGTCCGCCGCCGCGCTCTCGTCGTCGTCCGGCAGTCGCTCGAGGATCGGCTCCGGTACGCCAAGGGAAATTTCCTCCATGCGGCGTGATATGGGATCGACTGGCAAGAAGATGGTCCTCCGTCCTCGCGGTGGTGTCGGCGTCCGGCGCTCCGCGAGTACCGACGGGATGGGGTCACGACCGACGCTGTGGCTCGGCCTCCAATTCGTCCCGCAGGTCGGTCAGCCACAGACGGTACGTGTCGATGAGCCGGATCGCGAGATCCTGCAGATCCCGCCGGTACCCGGTCGGCTCCGCCAGCGTCTCTTCGTGAGTCGCTTTGACGTCGTGCCATCGGCTGCGGGCCCGTTCGAACCGATCGATCAACGCAGCGAGCCGGTCGCGCCGTTCGTCGGTCGGGAGGTGATGGAGAAAGCCGATTGTCAGAACGAGTCGCGGGCCGCCCATCGGAATCTCGTCGTCGGGAATCGGCTCGTTCAACAGCGTCCGAAGTCGCTCGCGACCGTCGTCCGTGATCGCGTACTCGGTTTCCCGGTGGCCCGCCGCCGTGACCGACGTGACCGCCGTGACGTGACCCGCCTCCCGGAGCCGCTCGACGGTCGGCTCGAGCGCCCCGTACCCTGCTGTCCAGTATCGACTGAAGTTGTGCCGGAGCCGCTCGCGGACGGTTTCCGTGTCGGCGGGCACCTCCGCGAGTACTCCCAATACGCCGAGTTCGGCGAACTGATTCGGTTCCATGCGTCCGAGTCCACTGTGGCTATGTATAGTGCTACCGCCAAACAGCGTATTCGTCGAGGCCGATGCGTCCGATCGACTCGCTCTCCGGTGTGCTACGGCCAGACCGCCAGCATGACTTCGTCGACGTACTCGCCGTCGAGACAGTACTGCCCTTCGTGGGTTCCCTCCCGCTCCCAGCCGTTCTCCTCGAGGAAGGCGATCGCCCCGTCGTTGGTCGCGGGGACGTGCTGGTAGCACTTCTCGTAGCCCGCGTCGATCGCCCACTCGAGGCCGTATTCGAGCAGTTCTGTGCCGATCCCCTCCCGGCGGTGGTTGGGATCGACGCCGACGGTCACCTCGGCGGTATGACGGAGCGCCCGGCGTTCGGGTGCATCGACGTGGAGCCAGCCGACGACGTCGCCGTCCGTCGACGCGTCCGCGTTTCCGCCGGAATCCGCTTCCGACTCGCCTTCGTCATCGGACGCCGGCTCGAGGATCGCGGTGAAGACGACCCGCGCCCGGTCCTCGTTGGCCCGTACGAGCGCCCGATCGCGCTCGAGGTCGGTCGCGACGTGGTCGGCGACGACGTACGGCCCGTCGGCGGCGACCGTCCGCATCGTCTCGATGATCCCCGCCCGGTCCCGCCCGCGTGCCGGCCGGATGGTGACGCGCCCGTCCTCGCAGTCGAGGTCCGTCGTCGTCGCCGCGAGCGCGACCCGAAGCTTGCCGTCGGTCTCGGTCAGATGTCCCTCCGCCTGCAGTGCCTCGAGACACGTCCGGAGTTCGTCCGGCGTCGGCGGCACCGACTCGGTGTAGGTCCCCGACCGCGCGGGTTTGGAGGTGGCCCGGCCGTCGTCGACCGTGATCGTGCGGGCCAGCTCGTCGCGAGTGACGGCTCCGTTACGCTCGACGTACTCGTAGACGCGCCGCTGGAGGTCGGTCGTGAACGATCCCGTCGGGTCCGGTATCATATCTACGCCCGCGCCGACCGCCGCCATTAGTATGCGATCCGTATCGTCCGCCCCGTGGGACCGCTCGCGGCGACACCGCGAGTTCGATTCCGTTTCGGCCCGTCGATCACCCCGTTCCGTCCGGCCAATCTCCGATTAGGGCCGCTCCGACGCAGTCGATGTCCGTCCAGCCCAGTACTGGAATTGCTATAGCAGCATATGGTTTATAAGATACTGTTCGAACGGACGTTCCCGTTCCGACCCCGGAGCAAGCGACATGCCCGACTCGATTCGACCGATCGTTCCGACCGGCAACTGGGCCGACGATCGGTTCGCCTCCCCCAGCGCCCGGCCCTTGTTTCCATCTCACACGATTATACCGGCCGACGGCACGGCGTCAGTCACGACTGGGGATCCCGTGCCGCGACGGTCTGCTGCAACGCCGCAGTCGAATTCGTCGTCCGTCGGCGATCGAGTTCCACGATACCACCGGGTGGCTCGAGTCGGTGTCGGCCCGTTCGGAGCGGCCGGTTTTCGGGTCGTGACCCAGGGGTTTGAGGCCGGTGACGACGGTTCCCGACCGTCGGACGAGAGCGGATTCCGATCGGACTCGAGCGAGCCGGGTGGCCACGGGAAGTCCGGTCGTCGCCGATCGCTGTCGATGAGTCGCCCGCGATCGGCCGAACGGGTGAGTTGCCGGCCGTCGTCAGGGTCGTGCCCGGGGTGGTCGACTACGGTGATCGGCCGTCGGTTCGAACCTTCCCCGTCGACTGCGGACGCCGTTTCCGGGGCCGTTTCGGCTCGTCGCTACTTGCGGGCGGCGACGATGTCCCCCGGTGGCCGTCCGCTCAGTCCCTGAGTATCGAAGCCCGCGCGGACCGCGACCGGGCTGGGACGCGTCGCTATCGGCACGAGTCCGGTATGTTCGCCGGTCGGCTCGCTCGAGCGATCGCGGTCCGTTCACGCTCGGTCGGTACTCCCCCCTGCTCCCCAGGTATAAATCACATATGGCGATACAGAAACGCGGTTCGGAGCCCGGTCCCGGGCGATGGTGGTGTCAACGAGCCGATCGACGTCCGTCGTCGGCATTTGGCCGAAAGAGCCACTTAGGGGCCTCGAGCCCGTAGGAAACGTATGACTGCGTCTTCGGATCCATCCCCGACGCTTCCGGACGGCACCCGGCTCGGCCGGGCCGCACTGGTGGTCGCCGACCGCACTGCGACCGTCGACTTCTACCGCGACACCGTCGGCCTCCGTGTGGTAGAGCGGGCCGATCGAACGACGACCCTCGGAACCGAGGGGACGGCACTGCTGGTCGTCGGCGAGGACTCGACCGTCGCGTCGCGCGACGAGCGGGCGGCCGGTCTCTATCACACCGCCTTCCGGGTCCCCTCGCGGGCAGCGCTTGCCGCCGCCCTCGAGCGACTCCGGGATGGCTGGACGCTCGAGGGGGCCTCCGATCACGGCATCAGCGAGGCGCTGTACTGTACGGATCCCGCGGGCAACGGAGTCGAGATCTACCGCGACCGGCCCCGAGCGGCGTGGCCGCGGGCCGACGACGGCACCATCCGGGCCGACGGCGCGCCGCTCGACCTCGATGCCCTCGCGGCCGCCGGCGATGCCGGGCCGGCTCCCGCGGGGCCGCAACTGGTCCCCGACGGAACGACGATCGGCCACGTCCATCTCGAGGTGTCCTCGCTCGAGGCGGCGCGGTCGTTCTACGCCGACCGGCTGGGTTTCGACGTGACGATGACGGGCGTGCCCGGCGCGCTGTTTTTCGCTGCCGGGGACTATCACCACCACGTCGGGACGAATACGTGGAACCGCCGGTCGGAGCCGGCCGGCGGGCGGGGACTGGCGTGGTTCGAACTGCTCGTCCCCGGTGAGGGGGCCCTCGAGGCAGTCCGGGAGCGACTCCTCGAGGCCGACGTTTCGATCACTGATCGTGGGGACGGGTTCGAGGTCGTCGATCCTGACGGGACCGCGGTTCGACTCCGACCGGGACCGATAGTAGCCACTGACAGTCAATGCACACCCGATCGCACGACGGCTGTGCGATCGGTGTGTGACTCGTTTCAGTTGTTATTATAACTGGCTGGTGGGGCACTCGAGTGCCACCGTAAGCGACGGCCGATCCTCGCCGACCGTTCGGTCACTCCCATGATGGGTAATACGGACGGAGAGTCTCTCTCGAGAGGGTCCGGCGCTAGGTTTACCCTTCTCGCGGGTCTTTCGAACGGTAGTATGGCTGCTGTCGATCCCTCGTCGGACGCGCTCGCCGCTCGATTGCGGTATCGGGTGGCCGTCGCGACACTCGGCCAGCGGGCGCTCGAGTCGGCCGACCTCGAGGTGCGGACCGAGGAGACCGACGCCGGGATCGAGACCGGTCCCACGTCTTCGTGTCGATGGCGACCCCGACCAGCTTCGGAAGCTGTTCCAGAACCTGCCGGATTCCGCGATTACCTATTCGGGCGAACGAACCCCACGTATATCCGTATTCGCCGAGTACGATGGTCCGAGATGGAAGGTTTCAGTCTGCGATCGGGGATCGGAATCGATCCGAGGGAGACGGATCGTCTCTTCCGGGTGTTCGATCGGCTCCACGGCCGCGAGGAGTACGTCGGCACCGGCGGGGGCTCGCGCCCTGTCGGCGCATCGCCGAGCGCCACGATGGCGCGATCACCGTCGACTCGGAGACGGGCGGGGGAGCAGCGGTCTCCGTCGCGTTACCCACCACACCGAACCACGACTTGAGCGATGACTGAGACAGCACACACCCAGCCCGAGCCGGCCCGAATCCTGCTCGTCGAGGACAATCCCGGCGACGTTCGCCTGACCAAGGAGGCGTTCAAACAGGGTCGCATCGAGAACGACCTGTACGTCGTCTCCGACGGGACCGAGGCGTTGGAGTTCCTTTCCAAGCACGGCGAGTACGCCGATGCCCCCCGTCCGGACCTGATCCTGCTGGATCTCAACCTCCCCGGCAAGGACGGCGAGGACGTCCTCGAGGACCTCAAGGCCGATCCGAAACTGCAATCGATCCCGGTGATCGTGCTGACCAGTTCTCGGGCGGAAGAGGACATCGCCCGGTCCTACGAACTCCACGCGAACGCCTACCTCACGAAGCCGGTCGATCCGGACGAGTTCATCGAGACCGTTCGGGCCTTCGAGAAGTTCTGGTTCTCGGTCGTTCGGCTGCCACCGGAGGTCGATCCCAAATGAGCGAGACCGACACCAGAGCGGCGGGCGACGCGGCCGACGCCCTTCGGGTCCTCCTGATCGAGGACAACCCCGGCGACGCCAGGCTGATCCAGGAGATGCTCCGGGATACCGAGGAACTGGCCCAGCGGGTCAGCCCCGGCGATGCGGCCGGTGGGGCACCGGAAATCGTCCGCGAAACCCGCCTCGAGGACGGGCTCGCGACCGCCGAAACCGAACCGACCGACATCGTCCTGCTCGATCTGAACCTCCCCGACAGCGAGGGGCTCACGACCCTCGAGACGGTCCACGAGGAGACCGGCGAGACGCCGATCGTCGTACTGACGGGGGTTCGCGACCAGCAGGTCGGGGTCAAGGCGATCCAGCGGGGCGCACAGGACTTCCTCGTCAAGGACGAGGTGACCAGCGAACTGCTGGTGCGGACGATCCACCACGCGATCGAGCGTGCCCATCAGGAACGAAAGCGCCGCCAGCAACGCGAGCAACTCGAGGCGCTGAACCGCCTCAACCGGATCGGCCACGACATCAGTCACGCGGTGATCACGACCGAGACGCGCACGGAACTCGAACAGCAGGTCTGTGACCGGCTCGCCGCGGAGGACGCCTACCGGTTCGCGTGGATCGGCGGTGTCAACCCGGGCAGCGACCGCATCGTCCCGAAGGCAGCCGCCGGCGTCGAGGACGGTTACCTCGACGAGATCGACGTCTCCGTCACCGAGGACGACGAGACCGGACGGGGGCCGGCCGGAACGGCCGTCCGGACCGGCGAGGTGCAGGTCATGAACGACGCGCAGGCGGATCCAGGGTTCGGACCGTGGCGGGAGGCCGCACGCTCCCGCGGTTACCGGTCGTCGGCCGCGGTCCCGATCGTCCACGAAGATCTCGTCTACGGCGTGTTGAACGTCTACTCGTCGTCGCCGCGGGCGTTCATGGGGGCCGAGACCGAGGTCCTCGCCCGGACCGGCGACGTCATCGCCCACGCGATCACGGCGATCGAACGCAAGGACGCCCTCGTCAGCGACGCCGTCGTCGAACTCGAGTTCCGCGTCGAGGACATGGCGGAGGAACTGGTCGAACTCTCGGCGGCGGAGTCGTGTACGATCGAGTTCGAACAGCTAGTCGGCGGCGACGAGGCGCTGTTGGCCTACGGCACGGCACGCGGCGTCTCGCAGGAAGCGTTCGAAGACAGCATCGACGACACCGACGGGGTCGGCAACGTTCGGTTCCTCTCGGTCAGGCGCGACGAACTCGAGTTCGAACTCGTCGCTCCGGCGGCGGTGTCGCTGTTCGAGACGATCGCGACCCACGGCGGCCGCGTCGCGTCGGCAACGATCGCCGACGGCGAGTTCCGGTTCGTCGTCGAACTGCCGCGGGGCCGGGACACGCGCCGGATGATCGAACTCATTCAGGACCAGCGCGCCGACGCGACCTACCTCGCCCAGCGGACGACCGAGCGGAGCGACCGCAGCGACGCCGGCCCGTCGTCGGTCCTCGAAGACGAACTGACCGACAAACAGCGGGCGGCCCTCGAGACGGCCTACTTCGCGGGCTACTTCGACTGGCCGCGGGGCAGTACGGGCGAGGAGATCGCCGAACGCCTCGGTATCGCGCCCGCGACCTTCAACCAGCATCTGCGGACGTCCGAGCGGAAGTTCTTCGAGTCGGTATTCGGCGAGTAGCACGACCGAATGCTATCTCGGTGCCAGCCGGTCTCTAGCAGTTCCGTTCTCGGCCCCTGAACCACCGTGTGCCCGCCGCCCGATTTTTAGGCCACACGAAAAAATATAAGATAAGTTATATGAGTGTGGGTGCCCTATAGACTACTGTGATGAACACGCAGCAGACCGTCCAACAGGAAGCCGGTACCGTCGAGGAGAATTCGCTCAGGCTCGAGCCCGAGAAGGCCGAGCAGATCGTCGAGGCGCTCAACCGCGATCTGGCGGACGCGTACGTCCTCTATCACCAGCTCCACAAGCACCACTGGAACGTCGAGGGCGCGGAGTTCCTCGACATTCACGTGTTCCTGCAGGAGGTCTACGAGGACGTCGAGGACGCCGCCGACGAGATCGCCGAGCGACTGCAGGCGCTTGGCGGCGTTCCACACGCGAACATGACGACGCTGGCCGAGAAGGCGACCGTCGAACCCGAAGACGAGGACGTCTACGACATCCGGACGTCGCTTGCCAACGACCTCGAGATGATGGGTGACATCATCGAGAGTACGCGCCAGCACATCGAACTCGCCGAGAACCTCGGCGATCACGCGACCGCCGAACTCCTCCGCGAACAGCTCGTGCCCATCGAGGAACACACCCACCATATCGAACACTACCTCGAGGACGACACGCTGGTCCTCGAGTCGGCGACGAACTGACGGCCGCTCGTGCGGGGCGATCCCCCGCCGCGGCTCGAACCGCTCTCTCGACCCGGCTCTTGTTATTTCTCGATCGCCGTCTCAGACCGTCACGTCGATCGCTTCGACGTCTTCGGCCTCGAGCAGCGTTTCGGCGACGCGTTCGGTCACGAGCGGACTGACGCTGCCCGCCAGTGTCATCGCCTCGCGGTCGGGCTCCGCGAGGTCGAGGACTTCTCGGAAGAACGTCGACAGGACGACGTAGCGCTCGTGGAGGTCGGCGGCCGCCTCGCGTCCCTGTTCGGTTAGCGTCGCTCCCTCGTACGGTTCGTAGCGCAGATAGCCCCGCCGCTCGAGACGCTGGAGCGTCTCCGTCGTGACCGATGGCGACCGCTCGAGTTCGTCCGCGACGTAGCCCGGCGACACCGGCTCCCCGGTCTCCTGTGCGCCCAGATAGCACACGAGCAGGTACTGGGATGCGTCCGTCATCCATGCCGTGCGGACCGATTACGGCCGAGTCGCTGGCGGGCCTCACGAGCAGCGTCGGGGCGGGTCTCGGGTGACGCGACGGACTGCCGCGTCGGCCCGCGATCCCCGCGTGGATCGCCGTCCATATTATTTAGGCTTGCCTAAAACAATAAAGTAGTTGCGGCTCAGACGTTCCGTCGGTCGCCGTCGTCGCCACTGAAACGAGTGCCACGCCGATCGCGGCTGTCGTCGGGCGAGCAAGTATGCAGCGACTTTCGCGGCGACCGCCGGAGCCGGGCCGTCCCGGGGTCCGACCGGGATTACGCCCCGCGCGGTCCGGTCGCGGACGGCGTCGCGTCCTCGAGCGGGCGTCGAGCGGTCGCGGCGACGGCCACCATCGCGAGCCCGGTCACGAGGAGGTTCGCGCCGACGAGCAGGCCGATCGCCCACGCCGCGGTCGCCGGGAAGCCGGCCCAGAGGAGGCCGGCGAGGACGAGCGCGGCGACGCCGCTGACGGCGATCGAGGTCCGGCCGCGGGAGGCAGGCAGCCGCATCGCCGCCACGAGTTCCGTGATTCCCTCGACGGCCAGGTACGCTACGAGCGCGATCGTCAGGGTAACGAGCGCGATGGCCGGAGCCGCGAGTACCGCCGCTCCGGCGACGATCGAAACGACTGCCAGCGCAGTCTGCCAGGCCGAGCCGCGCCAGCCCCGCACCGCGAACGCGTGGCCCGCGTGGACGATCCCGCCCGCGATCAGGAGCAGTCCCAGCGCGAGCGTGACCGAGATCCCGGTCACGACCGGCGCGGCCATCGCAAGCAGTCCGAGTAGCCCGACGATTCCGCCCGCGATCGCGAGCCGCCGCCAGTCGTTCTCGAGGTCGATGCCCTCGCCGTGTCCAGTGGGTGCTGTGATACTGTTCATCTCGTTCACCGCATTTTTCTACGTCGCGTCTGGAGATAAAACGAGTTCACGGTTTGACGGTCTGTCCCGGCTTCGGACCGGTCCGAACGGGTTTCGGGGCCGCTCGAGCCGCTGTCGGAATCGGTCCGGCGAAACAGACATTGTCGTTCGGGTGCCACCTCGAAGCGTGACCGACGACCGTGACGATCGCGAGTGTGACCTCTGTGGGGAATCGGTGCCCGCGGCCGTCTATCGCGAACATCTACTCAAGGAGTGTCCGGGCCGGTAGCGGCGTCACCGTCCGTCGTTTTCCCGGGGCGAGAGGGAGGGAAACGCCTATGGGAGTCGTCGGAATCAGGGAGACACAGTGATGGGGGCGTTCGACGCGAGTCTCTGGGAGTGTCCGGCGTGTGGTCGATCCGTCAACCGATTCGTAAACGGCCGTCAGTGCCCGTCCTGCCGGGTGGACGGCTCGGAGGGCCGTGACTGTGATTCCGACGCGACGTGATTACTTCTCTTCGACGTGGCGGATCTCGCAGGCGATCCCGCGCGTACTCTCGGCCATCTCACGGCCGAACATCTCGGCACGGCCGACGGCGAAGGCCTGGGGTCCCTCGACGATCACCTCGTCGCCGACGCGAATGTCGTCGTCGGCGTCGACGACTCCCGGCGCGAGGACGCTCCCGTGGGGGACGAAGCCGTCGATCTCGACGCGTTTGGTCGGTGCCGCGCTCTCGAGCCACCGCTTCGCTCCCTCGAGCGTAAAGGAGAGGGTGCCGTACTGGGGGACCATCGTCGCGAGCTGGGTGTCCTCGTCGTCGCGCACCTGAATTTTGGGGTAGCGGCTCGTCGTTTGGATGTCCGCGAAGAGGTCGTCGCCGGCCCCGTCGCCGAGCAGGTAGTCGGCGAGCGCGCGGACGGTGTTGTGTTCGCGCTCGCGCTTGGAGTACTTCAACTCGCCCGACAGCGCCTCCGAGAGGTTCGCGAGCGACTCGTCGTCGGTCGGGTGGTCGGCGACCGTATAGGTAATATCGAGGTCGAGCCGTTCCTCGACGCGTTCGACGATGTCGCGGTAACCCTCGTCGGGGACGTGGGCGACGATCTTTGGGTACTCGTTGCGCTCGAGGTACCGCTGTAGCACCTCGCTGACGAACTCCTTCTCGTCTTCTGTCCAGCGGCCGGTCACGACGGTGTCGTAGTGCTGGGCCGGGTAGGTCGTCTCGAGTTCCTGGGGTACGACGCCGATCGGCGAGGTCATCGAGACCAGGTGGCCGCGCCACTGGATGGCGTCGTGGAACTGGCGGTGGCTCTGTGACTCGCTGTAGGGCTTGGCGGCCGAACAGGGCACCAGCACCAGCGGGTTGTCGAACCGGTTGCGATAGCGCGTGGTCACTCGGTCGGCAAAGCGCTGGATCTCGACCCGGCGGAGGGTGTCGCCGGTCGCGGCGTCGATCCGTGCGTCCCGGAGGATCGGCGTCCGTTCCTCGAGGTAGCCCCACTGGTCGTCGAGTTCGCGCATGGCCGCGGTGAGCCACTGGTCGTGGCGGGCCTGCCCCTCGAGGTAGTCCCGCAGGCGCCCGTCGCGGATCCGCCGACGGACGATCGCCAGTTCGGATTCGAGGGCGTGTCGGTTGTGGTCGGCACAATCCTCGCGAGTGAACTCCTCGCGCGGCCCCTGACAGGCGGGACACGAGCAGGGGAGTTCATCGAGGTCCTCGAGGAAGTAGGCTTCGTCGGTCGTCAGATAGCGTCCCTCGGTGCCTTTCACGACCGCCGCGGTCGCGTCGAACAGGTCGACGCCGGCGTAGGCGAGTAGGGCCACGTTCCGGGGCGTCGCGACGCCGGAGAACAGCAGGGCGGTGTCGGCCGGGATCGCCTCGCGGACGTCGACGACCGCTTCGACCAGCGCCGCCCCGTGGCCCATCACCGACTGGACGTCCGACAGCGCGTAGGCGTCCGTTCCCTGCGACTCGACGTCCTCGCTCGAGACGACCGCGACGCTTGGGTAGTCGACGTCGGGGGCGTCGACGGCGAACGATTCCTGGACCTCCTCGGGGGTGCCGCCGGGGAACGCCCGGTGGGGCAACACGGTAAGCCGGGACTCGTCGCCGTCGGGGAGATCGCGGTCCGCGCTCCAGAGCGACCCCGCGTCCTCGAGGACGTCGTCGACGAGTGCTGGCGTCGTTCGGGGCGAGGAGAGGCGGAGTTCGCCCACGCGCGCGGCCCCATCGCGCTCGTGAACTTCGAAGTATTCGGTCATACCCGATATGGCCGCGGCGAGCGAAAGAGGGTGTCGATAGCGAGCGGTCGGTTCGACCCGTCGTCGGCCACGGCGAGGACCGTCCCGGTCGTCGATTGGTAGAAACGTGTGAAAATCAACCTTTATGATCACTCGGTCGGATGTCACTCGTATGGAATCGAAATCGAACCTCCGCTCTACGGACGGGTTCAGGGCGTTCCTGATCCTGCTCGTAGTCGCGGCAGTCGGACTCGCGACCATCGGCCTACCGGTCGTCTACGGCGGGTCGACGACGACTGCTGTTGCAGCGGAACCGACCGTGGAATCGTATCAGACCGCCTCCCAAGCCGGCTCCGAACTCGGCGCGGCCGACGAGGTCTACCTCGGCGAGAACGGCAGCGCCGTCCTCGCATACGAGGACGACATGGAGGACCTCGACGAGTTCGAGGTCGGCATGGACGTCAGCGAAGGGCTGGCCTACATGCTGGTCGAGGGCGACTACGAGGAGACCGACGAGTTCGAGAGCGGCTCCGTCTCGGCAGTCCTCGATCAGGACGGCTTCACCGGGAACGGCTCGTTCGTCATGGAACAGCCCGAGGACCTCGAACGCCTCGACCTCGACGTCTCCGGTGAGGTCACCGACGAGACCAACGCGTTCGAGGCGAGTGCGACCGGCGCGTTCGCCGGCGAGGACTCGACCCCGACGACGGTCGAGTCCAACGGCCAGCTCACGATGAGCGCCGACCGCTTCGAGACGAGCGGCTCCGCGACCGTCACGACCGAGAGTTCGATGGGCGCGACGAGCGACGGCCAGACCCTCGACGTCTTCCTCGAGGAGACCTCGAACGGCTACACTCTCGATGTGACCGATGAACGGGCCGTCTCCAGCTACGCCGCGTCCGACTGGGAGACGCGAGAGCAGGCCAAGCAGACGCTCACCGAGCAGTACGCCAGCTTCGCCATGCAGCTCGGCGGGGACGCCGACGTCACGATCGAGAACTACAACTTCGACGAGGGAACCAACCGGCTCGAACTCGAGTTCACGATCGAGTACACCGGCATCGACAGCGGGATCGAACAGATGCTCCCGGTCATGCTGATGAACGACGACACCGCCGGGCTGAGCCAGGAAGAGGCCCAGGCGGTCGCGACCGGCGTCACCGACCTCGAGATCGAAACCGTCGACGTGCGGGTCGAAAACCGCGGTGACTCGATGAACGCCGAGTGGGACGTCAAGCTCTCGAACTACGACGAACTCACGATGGCGATGCTCGATGCGGCCGAATCGGCCGCCTCGGAGGAAGACCTCGAGCAGATGAACATCGAGGACGCCCGGACGGCCATCGAGGCACAGCAGGCCACGAACCTCGAGACGAACATGGAGTGGGACGCATCGCTCGAGCAGACCACCGGAGAGGAGCTGCAGTTCGACGTTCAGGCCTCCAGTGACACCGCGAACTGGGCCGACTACGTCGACGAACTCGAGTCCCGAGGTATCGACTCCATGAACGACGTCAAATTCGAACTGTCGGCCGACACCGACGGCGAGCAACTCTCGCTCGAGGGCATGTTCGAACTCGAGGGCCAGGAGCTGTCCCAGCAGGCGATCGACGCCATGGCCCAGTCGGCCCAGACCGGTCCGACCGGCACGACGTCGCCCGAGGCAACCCAGTTCATGCAGGCGCTGTCCGACGCCAACCTGCAGGTCGCTCGCGTCGACGCCGACATGAGCGACGGGACGGTGCGCCTCGAGGGCGGTGCGAAGTTCGAGGACATGAGCGAACTGACCGACACCGTCACGGGGACGATGGCCGTCAGCGGCGTCTCCAGCACGGCGTCCGGTGACACCGCGTCGATGTACGTCCACGTCGAGGACATGGGCGACGTCGACACCGCATCGGCCACGAAGGCCGATATCGATCACCTCGAGGTCGTCGGCGACGAGACGACCGTCCACGAGGCCGGTGAGTGGGACAAGGAGTTCCCCGCGGTCCCCACCGACACGATGAGCGAGTATCTCAGCACCGAAAGCGCCGAGACGAGTAACGAGACCGACGACGGCGACGACGAAGACGACAGCATCCCCGGCTTCGGTCCGGGGATCGCGCTCGCGTCGGTCGCGGGACTGCTGACGGCACTGCTGCTCCGCCAGCGGAACTGAGACGATCGCTTTTTTTTTTTTTTTCGGCCGTTCGACCGGTAGCGACGCGGCGCTCAGGCGCGTTCGAGATACGTCGCCGTCGCGGAGGTGTGGCCGCGGTTGAACGAGAGGATCTTGATGCGGATCGCGTCGGTCGGCTCGCAGTCGGCGGGGACGTCCTCGACGAAGACGACGAACCCTTCGACCTTGCCGACGGCCCGTCGCTCACCGGAGTGGTGATCGGTGAACTCCCGAATTGCGACGGTCTCGACGTCGCCGATATCGACCGGCGGGTCGCGATCCTGTGCCTCCTCGTGGCGCTTTCGGGAGCGCTGCGCGGCCGCCGACCGCCCGCGGCCACGAATCCGTCTGAACAGCCACGTTCCGATCACGAACGCAACGAGCAGCCCGCCGCCGAGTACGGCTGGTCCGAACATACCGGGAACGGGAAGCGCCGAGGGTTTCGGTGTTCCGATCCGGATAGCCCACCGCTGCGGTCGGTCGGAAACGTTCCGTCGGTGCGGACGAGTGACCGGTCGCCGCGACGCGCGAGGGCAGCCAGCCGTTCCGAACAGTGTGGGAACCGAATTGCGGCACAGCGAACGTGAGGCGGTTGGTTTCGACGTACAAATAGCGCTCTATCCGAGGCAATCGCCGTCATCGTTTTATACGCAACGCCGCTTGAGTACGTCGTGACAAACTCCTCCACCGGCACCGGCGGCGACGCAGTCCACGAGACGGTCAGTAGCGCGGTCGTCAACGTGATCGCGACCCACCGGAACGTCGATCCGGTCGATCTCCCACCCCTCTACGAGTGGATCGATCCGGACGCGATCGACGCCCTCTTCGAGCCGACGCGGACCGGCGGCCCTCGGCACGGTCGCCTCGAGTTCGACTACGACGGGCAGCGGGTCGCGGTCGACTGTACCGACGACGTCGAGATCTCGATCGACGGTGCGTCGGCCGCCCCGTCGATCTCTGGCCGCCAGTCCAACGCGTAACCTCGCTCCCGTCGGAACCCGGACGCCGGTCCGATTCTTCGTTTGTTCGCTTGAGTCGCCCCGGCTCACGCCTCGTCAGCGAGATCGACGAGGGCCACCCCGTCGGGGAGTCGCTCGAGGACGTCGGCGGGCCAGTCCCGATGGGCCAGCGTGACGCTGGTCTCCGGGCTCGTTTCGACGAGGCGAGCGACGCCGTCGGCGGCGGCCTCGAGGGCGGCCCGATCGGTCCGCTCGGGGGTCTCGGCGGTGAGCGGATACGTCTTCGAGAGCGCCCGCGGGAAGGGACCGAACGGGGGTTGGACCCGCCAGACGTCGTCGTACCCCGCGTCGGGCGCGGATCGGTCGACGGTGAGCAACAGCGAATCCGGCACCGAGAGCCGCTCGAGCCGTCGGTGATGCCGGACGACTTCGGGCCGGCGGGCGCTCTCGTGGGAGGTGTAGAAGAACGACCCCTTCGAGACGGGATCGGATCGCTCGAGCTGGGCGGCGTGATCGAGCAGCGTGCGGTAGCCGTCGAGCATCGCCGGATGCGAGCGGGCGCGTTGCTCGACGAGTTCGAGCAGGTTTCCGGAGCGGATCGCCTGCTTGATCCGGCGGATCTCCGCGAAGGTGACGTGGAGGTTGTGGGCGGCCAGTTCGGATTCGCGCTCGGCGTCGGGCAACGCGCGCAGTTCGGCCGGCGAGTGGTCGGTACAGACGGCACACGAACAGGGGAGGTAGTCCAGATCCGCGAGATGTCTGGTGCCACGCACCGTCAGGTAGCGGTCGTCGCGGGCGTACAGCGCGTAGGCCGCCGAGTCGAACAGGTCACAGCCCGCGGCGACGGCCAGCGCGAACATCATGGGATGGCCGGCCCCGAAGAGGTGGACCGGCGCGTCGGCTCCCAGTCCCCGCTTGGCGGCGGCGACGACCTCGATCATGTCGTCGTACCGGTAGTCGTTCATCAGCGGGACGACCGCGCCGACCGGAAAGACGTCGAGGTCGGTGCCCGTGGCGTGGCGGCCGGCCTGCTCACGAAGATCGGGGTAGGTCGAGCCTTGGACCGGCGCGCTGACGAGCATCTCGCCCGTATCAACGTCCTCGGCGATCTCGAGGCGTTCCTGTGTCGTCTCGAGGTCGCTCGCGGCCCGGTCGTGGGAGACGTCCGGCGGGGTCGGGATGTCGACCGGCGTGGCGATGTCGGAGCCGATCTCACGCTGGAAGTCGAGGATCTCCTCGGTGGTGACGTCGATTTCGCCGTACTCCGAGAGCTGGAACGAACCGGAGTCGGTCATGATCGCGCCCGGAAAATCGAGCAGGTCGTGGAGCCCCTCCTCGAGGGCCCGCTCGTGGAGCGTGTCGTCGCCGTGGATAATGTAGGAGTTCGTGATGAGGATCTCGGCGCCGAACTCGTCGGCGAGCCGACGGGGGCTGATCGTGTCTAAGTTCGGGTTGATGACCGGTAACAGGGCCGGGGTCTCGACGGTCGTCCCGGCGCGGGGAACCGTTAGCTCCCCGATACGGCCGCCGGCGTCGGTGTCCCGGATCTCGAAGGACTCGCGCATTGGCTTCGGGTTGGCCCGTCGGACGTAAGTCGTGACGGTTTTCGAGCGACGGATCGACGGGACCTCTCTCGATCAGTCGAACCCATAGCGTTTGTGCGCGTCATCGATATCCAGCAACTCGACGACGCGAACTTCTCGCTCGTCCTCGAGGACGTCGTAGAACGCCGTGTGGGTCCGGCCGATATGCAGTCGATAGAGTTCTTCGCCGTCGACGATAAGCTTCTCCTTATCACCGCTCCCGGAATCGGGTCGCGGATACGGGTCGGACTCGAGTTTCCGCAGGTTTTCCCTGACGATCCGCGTACTCTTTTCATCGAGAGCGGCGACGTACTCGCGTGGCTGGTCCGCGAGCAGAACCCTATAACTCATCGAGTGCCGTCAACGCCTCGCTATCGGTATCCCGGACCTCCCGCGTCCGTTCGGCAAGTTCCCGCCGCTTGTGTTCCCGAATCAACTCCGCGAGGAGATCGTCGTACGTTTCGCCGGCCCCCTTGAGTTCGTTCAGTTCCTCCCATCGCTCTTCTGTCACCGGAATCCGCTTGCTTGCGTTAGACATGGGTTCGGCTACGTGTGATATTTACAGTCCTTACAACGTAACTCCTTCGCCGGCTACCGATGTCTCGACGGGATGGCGTTCGGAACGGCATAGACGAAGGCGCTTTACGCTCCGGGCCGCTTGCGTCTCCTAATGAGCAAACCGAGCCCCGAGGTCTACGAGCAGGGCAAGGGCATGGACGCCCACAATCAGGCGATGCGGGAGATCCGCTCGCGCAAGGAGGCAAGCTACGATCCCCACGAGCCGACCCGCGTCTGGCTCGACGAGGACAACACGCCAGACGGCGTCAAGACGAGCCTGACGATCATTCTCAACACCGGCGGCTGCCGGTGGGCCCGCGCCGGTGGCTGTACGATGTGTGGCTACGTCGCCGAAAGCGTCGACGGTGGGTCGGTCTCCCACGACGCTCTGATGGACCAGATCGACGTCTGTCTGGCCCACGAGGCGGACAATGCTGACGAGCAGGCCGACCTCATCAAGATCTACACCTCCGGCTCGTTCCTCGACGAGCGCGAGGTCGGCGCGGAGAGTCGCCGGGCGATCGCCGACACCTTCGCGGACCGCGACCGGATCGTCGTCGAGTCGCTGCCCGACTTCGTCGACCGCGAGAAGATCGGCGACTTCACCCAGCACGGACTCGATACGGACGTCGCGATCGGCCTCGAGACGGCGACCGACCGCGTCCGTCACGACTGCGTGAACAAGTACTTCGACTTCGCGGACTTCGAGGACGCCTGCGCCGAGGCCGCCGCTGCTGACGCTGAGGCGGACGGCGACGTCGAGGCCGGCATCAAGGCCTACCTGCTGATGAAGCCGCCTTTCCTCACCGAGTCCGAAGCCGCCGAGGACATGATCTCCTCCGTCGAGCGCTGTGCCGACGTCGACGGCTGCCATACCGTCTCGATGAACCCCTGTAACGTCCAGCGCTACACGATGGTCGACGACCTCTACTTCGAGGACGGCTACCGGCCGCCGTGGCTCTGGTCGGTGGCTCACGTCCTCGAGGAGACCGCGGACGCCGACGCGATCGTCGTCTCGGACCCGGTCGGCCACGGCTCCGACCGCGGCCCGCACAACTGCGGGGAGTGTGACGACCGCGTTCAGAAGGCGATCAAGGACTTCGATCTGCGGCAGGACCCATCGGTCTTCGAGCAGGTTTCCTGTGAGTGCGAACTGACCTGGGAGACGGTCATCGAGCGCGAGCGGAGCTTCAACCAGCCGCTGACCCGATAACGGCGGCAGTCGCAGGACGAACCGTTTTGGCACTGGCGCGGGTCGGGCGGATATGGCGCTTCCCGTCCCATCCCGATACGTCAACGAACTCGAGCCGACCGTCCTGATGCTCATCGGTATTCTCCTCGTCGTCTTTCCCGAGCCCGCCACCTCCGCGTTCGGCGCGGGACTGCTATTGCTGGGGCTTGGCTGGTGGTTCTACGAATGGGGTCGGTAGCGCGGCCGCCGCCTCATACGGTTCACTGTCGGTCACCACCGGTGTACCTGCGACGGTCCTGCGGGGACACCGGTATACAGTGACAACAACCCGTCTCAGTCGCCGGTAGCCGGCTCGTCCGAGGCCGAGCGGATCGGCTCCGCGTCCGCGCGCGGGATCTCGAGCGTGACGACGGTCCCGCGGGGGTCGTTGTCGGCGAAGGAGAGTTGCCCGCCGGTCTGGGTGACGACCCAGTTGACGAGCCAGAGGCCGAGTCCGCTGCCGTGGCGCAGTTGGGTGATCTCCCGTTCGCCCTCGAGCAGTTCGCGCTCCTCGTTGGGGATGCCGGGGCCGTCGTCGGCGATCGAGAGCGTCAGCAGTTCGTCGTCCGGGCAGTCCCGAAGGGTCACGTCGATGGCCGGCCGGTCCCGATCGCTGTGTTCGACGGCGTTCTCGAGGACCTGGTAGATCGCCGTCTCGAGGTATTCGTCGGCGCGCGCCTGGACACCGTCCGGCAGCGTTCGGGTGACCTCGACCGCCGGCGCAGCGTCCTCGAGGCGGTCGATCGCGCGGTCGATCGCCGCCGAGATGTCGAGCGGGCCGGTCGGTGCCTGATCGCAGTCGAGGACGCGTTCGACGGCGCGGGTCTTCTCCGCGAGCCCGACGAGTTCGTTCGTCCGGTTCCGAATGGTTTCGACGTACTCGTCCTCGCCGACGGCGTCGGCGAGCATCTCGGCACAGCCCTCGATGATGTTCATCCCGTTTCGCAGGTCGTGTCGCAGCACGCGGTTGAGGATCTCGAGGCGTTTCTGGCGCTGTTTCCGCTCGGTGATGTCGGTGTACAGGCCGAAGGCGCGGTCCGACGAGCCGTCCATCTCGATCGGGACGACCCGGAGCCGGAAATCGCGAAGGCCGTTCACGGTCCGGCGTTTGACCTCGGCCTCGCCGACCTTGCCCCTGCTGCCGCGTCGGTTGAGCGTCTCGGCCTCGTCCGTCCTGTCGGTCGGCACGACGAACTCGTCGAGCGACTCGCCGACGAGGGTCGACTCCTCGTAGCCGAAGAGCCGCTCGAACGCCGGGTTGACGGCCTCGACGATCGGCCCGTCCGAGAGGTTACTGACGCTGACGACGCCGTCGGGGACGTTCTCGAACAGGGCGGCGAACCGGTCGCGCTCGGTTCGTAGCCGCTCTTCGAACGCGATCCGGTCGAGTGCGTCAGCGACGTGAGAGAGCAACAGCTCCGTCAACTCCTCGTCGGTCGGCGTAAACGCCGACGGGTCCTGCGAGACGGCCTGGAACACGGCTCGATCGCCGATCGGAGCCGTCAGGACCGACCGGCAGCCCTCGATCCGTGGCGTTCGAGCGCCCGTCACGTCGTCCAGTCGGAACAACTGGCCGGTGCGATAGGTTCGGCCGGCGAGACAGCCGTCGATCGGGGTCCTGTCTTCGGGGTCGGCCGTGAGAGCCGACGACGCGGCTTCCGTGACGAGTTCGTCCCCGCTGACCATGTCGATGACACAGCCGTCGAAGTCAAGGACATCCTCCGCGGCTTCGATGGCCACGTCGTAGATCTCCGCGCGGCTCTCACAGCCGTCGAGCCGGGAGGCGACGCCGTGGAGCCCCTGAATCTTCGCCTTTCGATCGACCAGCTGTCGCTCCATGCGCTTGCGGTCGCTGATGTCGCGGGCGATGCCGACCGTTCCCTCGAGTTCCCCGTCGGTCGTCAACAGCGCCATGTTGACCTCGGCGGGCGTTTCCGTCCCGTCCGTATTCGTCAGCGTGATCTCGTAGGTCGCGACGCGTCGGTCGTCGTCGGCCAGCAACTCCTCGACGTAGCGTTGCCCGCGCGCGACGCTTTCGTCGGTGAGTATCGTCGAGACGTGTTCGCCGAGGAGGTCGTCGCGATCGTAGCCCGTCGTCGTCGCCATCGTATCGTTGACGGTCACGAACCGGCCCTCGTGGTCGAGTTGATAGACGCAGTCGCCGACCGTCTCGACGACCGTCTTCGTTCGCTCGAGTTCGCGTTCCCGAGCGGCCCGATCGAGCGCCGCCTCGGCCGTCGTCGCGAGGACGTTGAGGAGATTACGTTCGGCCTCGTCGAGTTCGCTCGTCGCGGGGGACGCCACCGAGAGTATGCCGTGATCGCCGAGCGGCTGGAGGACCGCGTTCCCCATGCCGATCGTGACATCGTAGGGGACCCGGTCGGTTGATGGCTCCTCGACGACGGTCGATTCCCCCTCGGTGTAGGCGTTCCAGAGGCTCGTATACTCGCCGCCGACCGACGAAATATCGCCGGTACGACGGTCGAGTTCGGACGTGATGCCGGCGAGTTCGAGGCGGTCGGTTTCCTCGTCGTAGTACCTGATCGAGCCCAGCGGCCGGTCGATCACGTCCTCGGTCGCCGCCATGACGATGTCGGCGATCTCGTCGGTCGATTCCGCCCGGAGCAGCTCACGGGTCGTCTCCTGCAGCGCCTCGAGCGCGGTCGCGCGCTTGACGTCCGCGGTGATGTCCTGCCCGAACGAGAGGACGCTGACGATCTCGCCGTCCTCGACGATCGGCGTGTTGAACCACTCGCAGGTTATCGTCGTCCCGTCCTTGCACCGGTTGCGGTTGACCTGTCGCGAGGGCAACTCATCCGGGTCGCCGTCGACGAGTCGCTCCCAGTACTCCCGGACCGCTTCGCGGTCCCCCTCGGGAACGAGGAAGTCGGGCGCGACCTGGCCCATCGCCTCGTTGGCGGTGTAGCCGAACAGTTCCGTCGCCGCCGGGTTCCAGTTTCGGACCCCGAACTCGAGGTTCCACTCGATGATCGCGAGCGGCGACTGTTCGACGAGCAGTTCGAGTCGGCTCGAGGGATCGGCCGTCGATGACGGAACGGCCTCGAACGGACGCTTGTGTTCGGTGTCCGACGGCTCCTCGTTTCCGTTCGCTCGGTCCGCAAGCAGTTTCCGAAGCCGCTCGAGGAGCGGTTCCGTTCCCTGTGATCGGGGGACGTAGCCGTCTGCCCCCGCCGCGACGACATCGCCTGCGAGCCGTTCGCTGCCGTCATCGGGGAAGACGACGATCGGCACGTCGGCCCGCCGGTCGCGGAGTCGCCGACAACACGCGACCGGGTTCACGGCCGAACCCGAGCCGGCGATCACGATGCAGTCGGCCGTCCCGAGTCGGTCGAGACACTCGGCGACCGACCGAGTCGACGCGACCGAGACGCCGCGCTCCTCGAGGGCGCGTTCGGCGTCGCCGGTGTCGGTACCGATGACGACGGCTCGCGTGTCCGGACCGATGATCCTATCCATGCCTCGGTAGTCCGGTCGTGTTCAACGAACCAGTCCCCTATTACTGTTTCACTCAGTTCACGAACTGCGTCGTAGTTCTTATCGTTTCGAAAGGAGGGTAAAATGGACCGAGCGGCAGTGACGCTGTGAATTACTGTTCGAACCCGCACAACACACCCTGCCCGTCGGTCGGGCCGATGTCGGGGAGGGTCGCGCGCTCGGGGTGGGGCATCAACACCGCGACGGTGTCGCGTTCGCCGAGGACGCCCGCGACGGCGTGTTTCGAGCCGTTGGGGTTGGCCTCGGGGCTCGTCTCGCCGTCCGCATCGCAGTACCGGAAGAGGACCCGCCCCTCGTCCTCGAGGTCGGCCAGTCGGTCGTCGGCGATCTCGTAGCGGCCCTCGCCGTGGGCGATCGGCACCTCGATGACCTCGCCTTCCTCGTAGGCGGCGGTCCAGGGGGTGTCCGCTCGCTCGACACGCAGATGGACGTGTTCACACTGGAAGCGCGCGCTCTCGTTGGTGGTAAAGGCACCCTCCGTAAGTCCGGCTTCGCAGCCGACCTGCGCGCCGTTACAGACCCCGAGGACGGGGACGCCGTCCGCGGCGGCCTCGCGGACCTCGGCCATGATCGGCGACCGGGCCGCCATCGCGCCGGCCCGCAGGTAGTCGCCGTAGGAGAACCCGCCGGGGAGGACGATCCCCGTCGTGTCCGCGGGAAGTCCGTCCTCGTGCCAGACGATCTCGGCGTCGATGCCGAGGTACTCGAGGGCGCGCTCGGCGTCGCGGTCGCAGTTCGAGCCGCCGAAGCGGACGATCGAAACCGTCACAGTCGCCACCCCGCGGTGTTGCGATCGACGGTTTCGATCGGTGTGAGAGAAACCGTCATCTACCGTTCGGCGACCTCCACGTCGTAGTCGTGGATGGTCGGGTTCGCCAGCAGCCGTTCGGCCATCTCGTCTGCGCGCTCGCGCGCAGCCTCGGCGCTTTCGGCCTCGAGGTCGACCTCGAAGCGGTCGGCCGAGCGCAACTCCTCGAGTTCGAAGCCCAGCCGCTCCAAGGCCTGTGCGGTCGTCTCGGCCTCCGGATCTAAGACGCCACGTTTGAGTCGAACCGTCACCGTCGCGGTGTAGGCGGTCATCACCTGATACCCCGCAACCGTGCTCAAAAACGCTTTCGCCTTGGCTCCGTAATACATGTTCGTGGATATCGATACGAGTCGGGGGATCGCCCCGTGTCCCGCCACCCCAGTCGCCGGTGGCGTGGACGGTCACCGCATCGGCGTCCGACTGGAACGGCACCTGTCCGGCGGTCCGATCCGTCACCCGTGGGGCAAACAGCGTCTCGTGTCCGGCGAATCCGCTCGAGGGAGCCGTCTCGCTGCTGGCACGGCAGGAACGCCACTGCCATCGGAAGGGCATGGTTCGCCCCGACGGACCGCTCCGAAACGGAATGCGGGCGATTCTCACGCACTCTGCCGGAAAGCAGGACTTTTAGCCGCTCGTGGACTGGGATCCGTCGTGATGAATCGCGAATCGCTCGAGCGGAGGTGGCAGCGTTGACGACCGACGTAACCGAGATCACGGTGATCGGAGAGGACGACACGGGACTGATCGCGAACGTAACCAGCCTCCTGTTCGAGCGCGGAATCAACATCGAGGACCTCGATCAGGCGGTTCGTGACGGCGTCTTCCGGATGTATCTCGCCGTCGACACCTCGGAGATGGTCTGTACCGAGTCGACGCTCCGCGAGGACCTCCACGACCTCGGCGACGACCTCGGACTCGACGTCCAGGTCCGGTTCCCGTCCGATCGCGAGAGCCAGCAGATCGCCGTCCTCGTCACCAAGGAGAGCCACTGCCTCAAGGCGCTGTTCGAGGCCTGGGCCAACGACGAACTCGGCGCCGACATCGGGGTCGTCATCGGCAATCACGACGACTTACAGCCGCTGGCCGAACACTACGACGTCCCGTTCCACGACATCGGCGACGAGGGCGGCCAGCAAAACGAGGACGAACTGCTCGAACTCCTCGCGGAGTACGACGTCGACCTGATCGTCCTCGCGCGGTACATGCGAATCCTCTCGCCGAACGTGGTCTTTCGCTACGAGGACCGCATCATCAACGTCCACCCCTCCCTGCTGCCGGCCTTCCCCGGCGCGGAGGCCTACCGGCAGGCCGTCGAGGAAGGCGTCCGCGTCGCGGGCGTCACCGCCCACTACGTCACGACCGACCTCGATCAGGGGCCGATCATTACCCAGCGCGCGTTCGACGTCCCCGACGACGCCGATATAGACGACATGAAACACCGCGGCCAGCCGCTGGAGGCAGACGCCTTGCTCGAGGCCGTCCAGCTCCACTTAAACGGCGACGTTTCGGTCCACCGCGGTCGGACCTCGGTCCGGGAAAACGGCACCAAATACCAGCTCGGGCTCCCCGACGAAATCGACGAGTTCACGCCTGATCGGCCGGTCGACGGGATCGGCAGCGCGGTCGCCAAGGACCAATAGCCGCGGCGGCGTTCGTCTCTCCCGCTATCTTCCGTTTGAGGACCGTAGCGACCCGTCTCGAGCCCGATACTCAGGCCGAGTCCGACGACTCCCACTGATTGCGGCAGTCGTCGCTGCAGAAATGCCGGTGGACGGCGGTGCCGTCCTCGACGGTCGTGACCACGCGCTGTTCGGAAGACGGTCCCACTGGGCTCCCACACTGTCGACACTCGGGCGAATCCGCATCCGTCGAGTCAGTCATCGCTTGACAGAAGACACGAGAGCCACTTGAACGAACCTATTGCGGCGGATTCGGCCACGGCCAGCCGAACGAGTTCGTCCGACCCCGGCAGGCGTTCTCCCGGTCGATCGCGACCCGTTCGAACAGCGGAGCGTGGTCGTCGTGGATGTCGGGAACGCAGCCGCAACCAGCGCCGGTCGCCGCCGAAACCGGATCGGGGAGTCGAATCGGCGTCGCTCGACATAGTTTCGCCCCGTCGTCCGTTCATCCGAGGGCGGACGAGCGCTCACCGTCAGTTCCGTGAGCGGCACCCTTATCGACGTCAGCGACCAACTATGGATTGGTATGGCACAACAAGATATCCGCCGGGAGCTGCACGTCGACCAGTACACGCTCGGGCTCGTCGGCCCCGATCAGGAGTGGGCGGGGACCGTCGCGGACGGCGGGACGATCGAGACCTACACCCCGCCGGGCTGTTGGGGGCCGATGGTAACGCCGGAGTTCCACGGCGGCCACGAGGTGACCCGGCCGATCCGCGTCGCGGGGGCCGAGGTCGGCGACGCGATCGCCTTACACATCCGCGATATCGAGGTCACGAGCATGGCGACGAGTACGGGCTCGATGGCCGAGCGCGAGGACGCCTTCGGCGACGACCCGTTCGTCGACCACCGCTGTCCGGAGTGTGGCACGAAGTGGCCCGACTCGATCGTCGAAGGGACCGGCGAGGACGCGATCAAGTGCGCCGAGTGCGGCGCGAACGCCTCTTCGTTCGGCTTCGAGTACGGCTACACCGTCGCTTTCGACGACGACGGGACCGTCGGGATCACCCTCGACGAGGCCGCGGCCCACGAACTCGCCGAGGACGCCGCGGAAGTAATGGACATCCCCGCCAACTCCCGACAGCACCCGATCCTGCTGTACGAACCCGGCGAGATGCCCGGAACGCTGGGTCGGCTGCGCCCGTTCATCGGCAACGTCGGGACGACGCCGCCGGTCACGATGCCCGACTCGCACAACGCCGGCGACTTCGGCCAGTTCCTCATCGGGGCCGACCACGACTACGGCGTCGACAGCGAGGCCGACCTCGAGGCCCGCACTGACGGCCACATGGACATCCCGCAGGTCCGTGAGGGCGCGACACTGATCTGTCCCGTCAAGGTCGACGGCGGCGGGGTCTACGTCGGCGACCTCCACGCCAACCAGGGCGATGGCGAACTCTCCCTGCACACGACCGACGTCAGCGGCACCGTCCGAATGGACGTCGAGGTCATCGACGACCTCGAGATCGACGGCCCCGTCTTGCTCCCGCCGGAGGAGGACCTGCCGTTCATCAGTAAACCCTACAGCGACGAGGAGCGCGAGGCGGGCCGCGACCTCGGCGCGGAACACGACGTCGACGTCGAGACGGACATGGGCCCGATTCAGGTCGTCGGCTCCGGTGCGACGGTCAACGACGCCACGCAGAACGCCTTCGACCGCGCCGGGAAACTGCTCGACATGAGCGAGGGCGAGGTCCGCTCGCGGTGTACGTTCACCGGCGGCGTCCAGATCGGCCGGCTCCCCGGCGTCGTCCAACTGGACATGCTGGCTCCGATGGACATCCTCGAGGACCGCGGGATGGACCACCTCGTGCGCGAGCAGTACGGACTGTAGCCGGCCCCGTGCCGTAGCCCCCTCCGCTTTCCCCCTGCGGTGGCGCGCGCTGAGACACGGCGAACCACTGGTGAGCCGTGGCACGATCTCGCGCGAGGGATGAGCGAGCGAACGGAGTGACCGAGCGTTAGCGCGGAACCGACGGTTCCGCGAACCATACGAACGGGCACTTCGTGCCCGTGAGTAGAAATCGGTTGGGGAGGGCGTGGTCCTCACTGCAGCCACGATAGCTGCGAACTCGTTCGTTTTCCCGTTTCCTTCGACTCCGTCCATCACTCAGTGACGAGATCCGCCCTGCACGGCCGGCACTACCGCCAGCGCCGCGCCCTCGGGTACTGACTCGTCGAGCCCGGCCCGATCGCCCTCGAGCGAGACCCTGACGCTCGCACGCACCGCGTCGCCGTCGTAGAGGTGCGACGCCGCGCGCGGATAGGCGTCGACGAGCGCCGCGAGCGCGTCGGCGACGGTCCCGCCCGCCCACTCGAGGACCACCGTCTTGTTGCCGGTCGCGCTCCGGAGCGGGCCGTACACCGTGACTTCGGTCTCCATACCGACTACTGGGACGACCGGCGACATATACCGACCGCCGCCCGTTGCTCGAGGGCGCCGGCTTCGAGGACGTCGCGCCGTCGCCCGTCTGGTGGGGACCAGTACGGGCTGTAGGGTCGACTCCGCGCGGTAGGGATCGAAGCGAGCCCGTTACGGTTCGGGCCGCTCCGTCCCGAACCGGAGATCGAAGTCGTCCGGAGTCGCGGCCTCGGCCGCGGGGAGGCGGCGGAGCCGCGGCCGCAGGAGGACGTAGGCGGCTGTGAAGCCGAAGCCGCCCGCGGCCAGCGCCATGGTGGTCGTCGTTCCCAGCGTATCGGCGACGACCCCGCCGACGAGCGAGCCAAGCGGGAGCGTCGCCCCCGAAGCGGTCCCCTTCGTTGCCGAGACCCGGCCCAGTAGGTCGGCCGGAAACAGTCGCTGGTTCAGCGTCGCCGTGAGTACGCCCGATGCGCCGATCGGCACCCACGCGAGGCCGAACAGTGCGACCGTAAGCGCCGGCGACGGCGCGACGACCGCCGCGACCCAACACCCCGCACCGAGCCCGTGCGAGAGCAGTACCGTCCCGTATGGGACGCCGGCCACGTACGGACCGAGGATCGATCCGACGAGCCGACCGATGCCAAGGGCCCCCAGCAGCAGGCCGTAGATCGCGGGGCCGCCCAGTCCGTCGCCGAACGCCGGCAGAATCGCCAGCGCGACCCCGGTCGCGAAGTTCGCCACCGCAGTCAGCAGAATCAGTTCGACGAAGAGGGTCCCGCGGAGGACTTCGATACCCACTCGGAGGTCCGAACCGTACGACCGGAGTACCGATCCGACGGACGGTGCGGACTCGTCGGCCCCACCGCTTTCGTTCGGATTCGCGGGCGTTCCGATCGTGATTCCGGCGAAGAGTACCGCTGCGACGGTGAACGTGAGCGAGTCGGCGAGGAACAACGTCGTCGCGCCGAAGACGGCGATGACCCCGCCTCCGATCGCGTCGAACACCATGTCCAGCCCGAGCGTCACCGTCGCCAGCGCGGAGTTGGCCTCGGAGAGTCGGTCCTCGTCGACGATCCGGGGGAGCAGCGCGGTCTCCATCGGCCCCATCACCAGCGTCGCGAGCATCAGCACTGGGGCGACGACGAACAGGAGACCGACGCGGAGCCGTCCGGTCACCGCTGCGAGCGGCAGGACGAGTACGACGACGCCCTGGACCACCTGTGAGCCGACGAGGACGGATCTGAGCGGTAGCCGGTCGACGAGCGGGCCGGCGAACACCTGCAGCAGCCACGGGAGCAGCAGTATCGCGTTCAATGTGCCGGTGACGAGGGTCGACCCGGTCAGTTCGAAGGCGAGCCAGAGTACGGCGACCGTGTAGAGACTGTCCCCGGCGTTCGTCGCGAACTGACCGGCGACGAAGCGGCGAAAGTCCCGGTTTCGCCCCAGCAAGCGCCCGGCGGCGATCATCGCGGACCACCCCTGCGGAGCGGCGACACGGCTCCGGGCGGTTCGAGCGAGCGGGGCGGCGGTGATTCGAATATCGATACGCGGTCGTGCGAGCCCCGGCCGGTGACCGGTGGCTCGGTGGATGTCGGCATGTGCGTGTTCGGTCGAGAGAAAGTGCGGCTACCGCGGCGGTAGCGAAACGAACCCGAGTGCTGCGGCTATCGGGCCCGTCACGCGGCGGGGGGCGAGAGGGGGTCGAACACCGGACGAACCGAGATCCGGCGGGTCATAGAACGAATCACCGGGAAGATACGCACGATCCATCAAAAATGTACTGATTCCGTACTGTCCGGAACCCCGTCACGTTCGGCGGTGAGTACAGGCAGGCGAAACCGCAGGCAGCCGCATCCGCTGGAGTCGTCGCTCGAGACGAACCGATGGCTCGAGCGGCGAGCGAGACGTTGCGAGCGGAACGGGCGACGGACGGGGGTTCAGTCGTCGCTCAGTTCGGCGTTCGCGGCCGTCGCAGTCGCGTCCTCCCGGCCCGCCCAATCGCTCGAGCGAAGCGGCGCGAACGTCAGAAACAGGATGGCCAACATGAAGACGCTCAGCATGACGGTCGCGACCATCGCGATACCGGACGTGAAGCTGAACAGGACGATACCCGCTGTGCTGGCTATGAGACTCATTCGTGTTCGTTCGACCGTCGCCACTCCCGCCATATGAGGGTTACTTTGTCCGGTGCCGAGTGCGAAATGACAGCAATGGACGCGTGATCGAGCCGGTAGCGGCGCTCGTTCCCGCCCGGACTCGCCGTCGTCAGAGCCGCCGGACTGCGCCGATCGCGCTCGAGAGCGGCGGCGCGTCGAAGAATTCGCGGTCGGTGTAGGCGTTCGCACCGCTGCGATACAGTTCGCTCGCGGTCTCGAGAACCGACTCCTCGAGGGGCTCGGGCGCTTCCTCGCAGAGCGATTTCCAGTCGGCGACGTCCTCGGCTTTGGCCTCGGCCTTGGCGTCGTCGACGGCCCGGACCCAGTCGGGCTGAGTGCGCTTGTGGTACTGGCGCAGGACCTCCTTCGAGAGTTGGGTCCCCTCGTAGCTAAAGCGGTTCTCGTCGAAGGTGCCGACGACGTCGCCGACCCGGATCTCGCCCTGATAGTAGAGACACTCGATCTTGCCGTCCTCGTGGGTCAACCCGGCGGCGTCGGCCTGCTCGGTAACGATCCGGTTGACCTCACGGGCCAGTGACTCGAGGTCGTCGATCGACGCCTTGCCGGCGATGGCGTCAGCCTCCGCCCGCTCGAGATAGCGGTCGCCTTCCTCGTACTTCGTGGAGAACTCGACGATCGGCTCCGCGAGGTCGACGGCCTCGTCGGGCCACTCGTCGAACGCGAGCCCGTGGTCCGCGGGGTCGGTTCGGCTGCGCAGGCTCGAGCCGACCGGGACCCGGTTGCGGAAGACGATCTCCAGCGGGATCAGGTAGTTCTCGCCGGCCGCCTCGTGGTAGCTGTCGTAGTCGTACGCCCGTCCCTCGTGGGGGAGGTCGGGCACCTGCGTCAGATCGATGGCCATCTCCCAGGGCGGGTGGGACGCGTCCGCGAGGTCGACGACATCGCCGTTTTCGACAACGCCGCGGTAATGGGTGGGGACGCCCTCGGACTCGAGCAGTTCGAAGTTGAACGCGCCCATGGTACAGAGGCTCGCGCCCTTCTGGGGGATCTGGTCGGGCATCTTCCCCCAGTCGAACACCGAGTAGTCGTCGGTAAAGACGAACGAGCCGCGGCCGAGATCGTCGTCGGTCGCGTCCTCCTCGATGCGGAACTCCTTGACGCTGGTCATCGGCTCCACCTCGCGTGGATCCTGGACCGGTCGAACGGTTGCGCTGTGCGTGCAGTCACGCGAGACACCTCAGGACGTGTTCGCCCCCGTCGCTCATATCCCAGTTGCCGTGGCCGGAGCGTAAGAAGGTTTCAATATTCGGTCGGTAGTCGGGAGCCGGAGCGCCGGAGCCAGACGCGGAGTGACGATCGCCACCACCGGTTCGGTTCGACGGCCGGTGGCGGCCGCGATCCGCCTTGCCTCGCGTCATCGGTAGCGGCAACTCTCGACGCGGCCGATTCTGACTGGGCGGGGTCCGGATCCATCACCCTTTTCTCGCTGTGCGAGCATCGTTACGTCGATGGAGCGACCGGTGACCGAGGCCGACCTGGCGTTCGAACACGTTCCCGAGACCGACCAGTCGTTCGAGAACGCACTGGCGAAAGCGCGCGATGGCGACCGACTCGATGTCGACGACGCCATCGAGTTACTCACGACTGGGACCGACAGCGACGGCATCGATCGCCGGCGCAAGGAACGCGTCCTCGAGGCGGCCGACCGCCGGCGCGCCGAGCAGGTCGGCGAGGAGGTCACCTTCATCGCGAACCTGAACAACAACGTCACGACGGCCTGTAACGTGGGCTGTCTGTTCTGCAATTTCAAAGATGCAGCTCACACCTTCGAGAGCGAGACGGAGATCGAGACGGCGGGGTTCACGAAGACGCCCGCCGAGTCCCGCGAGATCGTCGCCGACGCCGTCGAACGGGGCATCTACGAAGTCACGTCCGTCTCGGGACTGCACCCCGCGTTCGCGCTCGACGACGAGCATCGGGAGATCCTCGACGCCCATCCCAACCCCAAGGAAGTCAACTACAAGCCGCCGGCGGTCTACGACACCAGTCCCGGTACCTACACGGACCAGCTCTCGGCGATGAGCGTCGACGGCGTCCACGTCCACTCGATGACGCCCGAAGAGGCCTACCACGCCCGGCGGGGCACCGACTGGTCCTACGAGGAGGTCTACCGCCGACTGCAGGAGGCCGGGCTGGATACCGTTCCCGGCACCGCAGCGGAGATCCTCGTCGAGGAGGTCCGCGAGGTCATCTGCCCCGGCAAGATCAGTACCGAGGGGTGGCTCGAGGCCATGGAGGCCGCCGCGAACGTCGGCCTCGGGATGACGGCGACGATCATGTACGGTCACGTCGAGAACGAGGCCCACCGCGCGATGCACTTAAAACGGATTCGTGACTTACAGGATCGGACCGGCAACATCACCGAGTTCGTCCCCCTCTCTTTCATCCACCAGAACACGCCGCTGTACGAACACGACGTGGTCTCTGGCGGGGCCAGCATCGACGAGGACGAACTGCTGATCGCCGTCTCGCGGCTGTTCCTCGATAACATCGATCACATCCAGGCCTCGTGGGTCAAGTACGGCGACGAGCAGGGGCTGAAGATGCTCTCGTGTGGGGCCGACGACTACATGGGGACGATCCTTTCGGAGGAGATCACCAAACGCGCCGGCGGCGGCTTCGGCGAGTTCCGCTCGTTCGAGGACTACGTCGAGATGATCTCCTCGATCGGCCGCGTGCCCGTCGAGCGCTCGACCGACTACAAGCAGCGCCGGGTCATCGACCCCGACGACCCGCCCTTTGGCCCCCGACTCGGGCCGAAGGCCGACGGGACGCCGCTGCTGACTCGAGCGGAACGGGAAGAGCGGGCGGTGCCGGCCGACGACTGATCGGTGCCGGCCGTCTCCATCCGTCGTTCCGCGGTGGCGGCACACTGCCACCGCTCCCGGTGACTACAGTCCCTGTTTCAGTGAGATGAATACTTAACTGCGGCCCGGTCCCACTCACGATCGTGTCTCGTGACAGACCTCTTGAACGTACTCCTGCCATCGGTGTTTTGTCCCGATAATGACGGCTTCGTTTCACGGGAACGGGCGACTGGTACTGGGACTCGTTCTCATCGTAAGTACGGTAGCGCTCGGCGGCTGTCTGACCCAAGCGGACTACTCGACCTCGGTCGGCGAACCGACCAATGGGACGGTCATACGGAACGTCTCCGTCTACGACGTCAACGAGCTAGACGGGGCGCGATACGAACTCGACCATCGTCTCGACGACGAGACCAATTACTCCCTCAAGACGTACGAACGGACGAACGGAACGGACGAAATCGTCAAGATATCCTCGCTGACGGGGCACGAACCGACGTACAAGAACGATCTGGCACCGCCGCAGGACCGCGGCGACGAGCGGACGTACAGACTCGTCGTCGTCCGATCGGACACCGGTGCGACCGTCGACGCTATCACGATAACGATCAAGCGGAACTAGCGGTCGCAGTAATTACTCGCGGTCGTGAGGCCTAGTCCCCACCGCGGACGCCGACGGCCCGCACCGGTGCGCCATCGCCAGCGAGCGCGAGCGGATACGCCCGGAGTTCGAACCGCTCGCCGACCGCCTCGAGCCCGGTCAGATTCTCGAGGATCAGCCGGTCGTCGCCGAGCAGTGCGTGGTGGGCCGGGACGCCGTCGGGCTCGTCCGCGCCAGCACCCTCGGTCGGCGTCGGATCGGGGTTGAGCGCGTCGACGGCCACATCGAGTCCCCGATCGGCGCAGGTTTCGGCCGCGGCCGGCGAGAGATAGGGATGCTCGAGGTAGCGGTCGGTCCCCCAGTGGGCGTCCCAGCCGGTCCAGAACGCGGCGAGGTCGGCGTCGCCGTCGGGCACTCGCGACGCGGGGATCGGCTCGCGGGCCTCGAGGTCGCGACAGTCGACCCGGACGGCGTCGAAGACGAACCGCTCGAGCGGATAGGCAGCGAGCGTTCGGCCGTCGGGCTCGGTGTGGGCGGGCGCGTCGACGTGGGTTCCGGTGTGGCTGCCACACTCGAGGCTCGAGACGCGAGCGCCGTCGTCCGCGTGGGTCGCGTGGGGGTGGACGGCGACCGGGGGGTCGCCGGGGTAGGTCTGCATCCCCGTTTCGATCGGCTGGGTGAGATCGATCTGCATGCGGGATAGCTGTCGGCGACGGGGCATAACGCTGTCCGGACCTCGAGCCGATCGATGGTCGATTTTCAGAACCGGTGACAATCATTATACGGTATCCCGATAACGTGTGGGTATGCGACTCGAAGGCAAGACAGCGTTTATCACGGGCGCGGGCTCAGGTCTCGGGCGGGAAGCAGCGCAGCTGTTCGCCGAGGAGGGCGCGACGATCGTCGCGGCCGACATCGATCACGAGAGCGCCGCGGAGACGGTCGCTCGCGTCGAAGACGCGGGGCGGGACGGCACCGCGCTCGAGTTGGACGTCCGGGACGCCGACGCGGTCCACGCGGCCGTCGACGAGGCGGTCTCGGAGTTCGGCCTCGATATCATGCTGAACAACGCGGGCGTGAGCCACGAGCGCTCGAAGATCGAGGAGATCGACGAAGGCGAGCGCGATCGGGTCATGGACGTCAACGTGAAGGGCGTCTGGAACGGCTGCCATGCCGTGATCCCCCACTTCAAGGAGCAGGGGTCGGGCGCGATCGTCAACACGGCGTCGCTGGCGGGCGTCATCGGCGCGCCCCAACTGGGTGCCTACTCGCTGTCGAAGGGAGCGGTCGTCAACTTCACGCGGACCGTCGCGGCGGAGGTCGGCCCGGCCGGCGTCCGGGCGAACGCGGTCTGTCCGGGCGTCACCGACACGGCGATGCCCCGGCAGAACCGCACCGAGGAGGAGTGGGAAGCGACCAAGGAGGAGATGTCGCGACACTACCCGCTCAAACGGCTGGGCGAGCCGGAAGACATCGCCAACGCCATGCTGTTTCTGGCCAGCGACGAGGCCGACTGGATTACCGGGCAGGCGCTGGTCGTCGACGGCGGCTTCTCCTGTACGTAGCTCGAGGCGAAGCGTTTCGGAACCGGCGACCGAACGGCCGCTATGGCCACTGACGACTCGTACGTGCGGCAGGCGATCGACCTCGCGGAATCGGCGGTCGAGAACGGTAACACCCCCTTCGGTTCCCTGCTCGTCGTCGACGACGCGGTCGTCCGGACCGCGGAGAACACCACCCTAACTGACGACGACGTGTCGGCCCACCCCGAGTTCAAGCTCGCTCGGTGGGCCGCGCGCGAACTCGAGCCGAGCGAGCGCGCGGCCTGTACGATGTACACCAGCACCGAGCCCTGCCCGATGTGTGCGAGCGCGATCGTCTATGCGGGGCTGGACCGAGTCGTCTACAGCGTTCCCGTCGACTCGCTTGCCGGGATCCGGGACGACGGCGTGATCGAGATTCCCTGTGACGAAGTCGTCGAGCGAGCCAATGCCGACACCAGCGTCGACGGGCCGGTCCTCGAGGACGAGGGGCTGGCGCTCCACGAGGACTATTTTTCCGAGTGACGCCGCGACGGACTTTCCTCGCAGTCCGAAACTGACCCGCCATCCACCGTGCGGTGGCGCGCGCTGTGCCGCGGTGAACCGCCGGTGAACCGCGGCGCGACGCCGTGCGAGGGATGAGCGAACGAAGTGAGCGAATCGGCTGGGGAGGGCGTGGCAACTCCGTGTTGCCACGATAGCAGGACGCTCGTCGCCGTCAGTACCGCCGTAGCCGAATCTCCTGTTTTCGATCACAAATCCGTGAATTACCGATGCTCGAGTCACAGCGACTAGTTCTCACTACACCATCCAGTAGTTATAAGTTATAATGGGAGTACATTCAACTGGAAGCCGGTCTCCGAACGGAGCAAGGGGGCTGCATCGAAACGCCCCGGGTGCGGAGACACCCGAGACCTGGCTTCCAAGCGACCTGCTTGAAGCCATGCTTCGCTTCGTACTATCGGGATATAAACGTCCCGCACGACGGTGGAATCAACCCCGACGATCAGCGACGGCCCTTGAGGCCCCGCTGCGGTCCTCGAGAACCGGTGATCGCGATGCCTGACAATGACCCGTTCGAGTCGTCGCTCCCCGACTGTCCCCATTGCGGCCGCCCCGTCTGGGTGGTGACCGTCAGCGGACCCCGCGACGGGACCGCCTCACCCTGTGGCTGTTCCGTCGTGCCGGACCGCCTCGAGCGGGAGTAGCCAGCTCGGGGCTCAAGATTCAGTCCCGGTTGTCGCCGTCGACACTGTCGGCGACCCGCCTGACGAACCGCTGAATTGTACGCGATTCCGACCATCATCAAAGGATTGATAATTGAAGCCGAGACACTATAGAGACAAGCGAGATGCTTCGCTTTAGACGGGCGGTAATTGCGGTATCGGTAGTGATTCTGTCGGCAATAATGAACTATGTCGAATTTCACGGAACGAGCAGGAACGTTTCCTCGATCGGAGATTTCATCGTCTGGTTTGCGGTCGGCGTCCCTGTTGCCTATCTGTTCCTCACGATCAGTATCGTCTGTAGTACTGTTGTAATGGAGCGTCTATTTTCCGTTCTGAGATAACCTGGTCCTCTCGGGATCACTCTCTGAATTATAATCAGAGTCAGTCGCTCACCGTCTAGAGAAGGGAAAGAGCGGCAGGATAATTCACGTCCAGTCACACTTGCAACCGTTGGTAGCGTCCCGCTGGCCAATCTCAGTGTGACGCGGCCGTCTCTCCGTCCCGAAGCACCGACCGGTACCGCCCACCTGCCGCGTCGTCGGCCTCGAGCGCCGCCCGAATCGCTGCCGAGATCCACTCCCGGTCGCCGTCCGCGCCGTCGGCCAGCCGACCGTCGAAGCCGTCGGTCCGCAGTTCGGCCGGCAGGAACCGCTCGTAGACCGGTAGTCGCTCGCCAAGCGGCACGCCCGCGCTCGCGGCGATCTCCTCGAGTTCCCTGAGCGCGGGCCACTTGTATTCGGGGTTGATGTGGTCGTCGGTGACCGGCGAGACGCCGCCGAGGTCGTCGACGCCGCAGTCGATCAGGTCCTTGGCGGGGGCGAGATTTGGCGGGACCTGCACCGAAATCTCCTCGGGCAGGGCGGCGCGGGCCATCGCCGTCACCTGCCGCATCGTCGCGAGATCGGGCGAGCCGCCGGACCAGCGCTCGTTCTCGACGACGGGCTGGACGATCACCTCCTGGATGTGGTCGTAGCGTTCGTGGAGCTCCCGGATGGCCAGCAGGCTCTCGGCGCGGTCGCGCCAGTCTTCGCCGATCCCCACCAGGATTCCGGTCGTAAAGGCCACGTCGAGTTCGCCCGCGTTCTCGAGGGTGCGCAGGCGCTGGCCGGGCACCTTGCGCCGCGGGCCGGCGTGGGCCCCGACCTCGGCGGTCGTCTCGAGCATCACGCCCATGCTGGCGTTGACGTCGGCGACTTCGGCCAGCTGCTCGCGGGTCTGGTCGCCCGGGTTCGCGTGCGGGAGCAGTCCTTCCTCGAGCGCCACTTCACAGGCCTCGCGCAGATAGGTATGAATCGAGTCGTGGCCCCACGCCTCGAGTTGCGCGTGGATCTCGGTGTAGCGGTCGTCGGGGTCGTCGCCGAAGGTAAACAGCGCCTCCGTACAGCCGGCGTCGGCCCCGCGCCGACAGATCTCGCGGACCTCCTCGAGCGAGAGCAGTTCGGCCTGACCCGGCGGGTCGAAGTAGGTGCAGTAGGTACAGGTGTAGCGACACGCGGTCGTCAGCGGCACGAAGACGTTCCGCGAGAACGTAAGCGCCGGCGGCGCGTCGACGTCGCTCGGGCTGACTTGGAGGAGGTCGTCGACGGCCCCCTCCTCGACCGCGACGTCGACGCCGTACTCGCTGGCCCCGGGAAACATTACCTCCCATTGTCGTGGCTCGGCACATAAGGCCTTCACTTCGTGGCGATCGTCGGGGCCGTCACTCGGCCGTCGGGCCGCCGTCGCGGACCGCGGCGACCCGGCCGTCGCGACGCTCGAGTTCGAAGCCGAACTCGCGGAGAATGGCCGGCGCGCGGTCGCTCTCGCGGCCGTGGACGAGGACCTCGACGAGGTCCGCGGGCTCGTCGATGTCGGTCCCCAGCCGGAAGGAGTCGACCGTCTCGAGGGTCGCGCCGACCTCGCGGGCGATCCCGCGGTGGTCGAGATAGGAGAGGCCGTGGTAGTCGACGCGGAAGTCCGGCTGATCGACGACGAGGGCGTTGGTGCCGCCGCCGCGGCCGGGCGCGATCGCGACGTCGGCCCCCGCGGTCAGAAGCTCCTCGAGCGCGTCGGGCGTCGCGAGCGCGAGATCGGCCATGACGACGGCGACGGGATCGTCACCGGCGTCGGCCGGCAGCCGCGCGTTGACCGCCTCGGTCAGCGGGCGGTCGTCGACCGTCAGCGACGTCGCCGCGGCGACCTCGCCCGGCATCTCGAGCGCCGCGAGGTCCAGCGGCGCGGTCGAGACGACGGCGGGCTCGTGGCCCGCGCGGACGATCGCGCGAAGCACGTCCGCGAGCATGGCCCGGGCGAACTGCGAGCGCTCGGCCGGGGAGAGGACGGACTCGAGCCGCGTCTTCGGCGTCTCGGCGGCGAACGGAACCACGACGCGCATGTGAATCTAGTTGCGGTAGCCGGGGCGGCCTCAAAAACACGTCGGAGCGAAGATCGAGGGCGGCCGACGGTGGCCATCGGCGCTCGAGAACGCTGGCGATCGACTGCCCCCTCCCGGCGAGCGCGGCGCTCGCCCCGTCGATCGTCGAAAGAGCGGCGGCCTAGAACAGCGGCTCGAGTTCGTCCTCGTCGTCCTCGACGAGTTCCTCGAGGTTCTCTTCGCTTTCCTGCTGGATGTCGTCGATGTTGTCCTGTGCCTCGATGGCGACCTGCTGCAGTCGCTTGATCCGGGGGACGTTGGTCACGCCGGAAAGCAGGATGGCAGCGGCCACCTCGGGCTCCTCTCGCGGGAAGTCGCCACCGCGGACTTCCATGCTGCCCGTTTCCTCCTCGAGCCACTTGCGGCCGCGTTCGATGCCTTTCCGATTGAGGTACTCGGAGGGACCGGAGAGGACGAGCAGCGCGCGCTCGGTACCCTCGATCTCACAGGGGAGCGTGAGTCGGCCGAGCGCGGCCTTGCGGACGAGGCTCGTGATACGGTTGGTCGTGTTTGCGGCGTCTAAGTCGTCCTCGCTGCCGCCTTCGCCGGTAAAGCGAGAGAGGAGGCCACCGCCGGTGTTCATCTCGACTTCCTCGCTCGCGAAGCCGACGGTCGAGACGCCGCCGCCCGAAAGCGTGTTGATGATCTCCGAGGAGTCGACGACGCTCTCGGCGACCTCCTGTCCGTCGCCGACCTCGCCGGCACCAAAGAGGATGCCAAAGCGGCGGACGATCTCCTCGTTGATCTGGTCGTAGCCGCCCTCGACGGACTCGCCGGTCTGTCGCCAGGAGTCGTTGTCGAAGACGAGCAGGTTGTCGACCTCGCGGACGAACGTCTGGAAGGATCGTGCCGCGTTGAGCGTGTAGATTCCGCCTTCGTCGGTGCCCGGCAGGACGCCGAGGCCGTAGACCGGGATCGTGTAGATCCGCTGGAGGTGTTTCGCGAGGACCGGCGCGCCACCCGAGCCGGTGCCACCGCCCATCCCGGCAACGATGAGGAAGGCGTCGACCTCGTGGGTCGGGATCGCGTCGATCGCGTTTTGCACCTCGTCGATGTCTTCCTCGGCGACTTCCGCGCCGAGTTCGTTGTCAGCACCCACGCCGTGGCCCTTCACGCGGGCCTGGCCGATGAGTACGCGATTCTCCTGTGGAATATTCTCCAGGCCCATGAGGTCCGCTTTCGCGGAGTTGACAGCGATCGCTGCCCGGACGATTCCGCTTCCCGTCCGATCGTCGTAATCGAGGAACCGATCGACGATTTTGCCACCGGCCTGTCCGAATCCGATCATCGCCAGCTTCATTGTTTATCAGGGGGCTCCGTTGGATTGGTAACAGTGGGATAGAGGATATAAGTCTTGTGCTAATCTGAATTTCTCGATTAATAGAGTATTGCTCGAGAGCGCCGCGTAGAGACAATGAAGCGCCCAATATCGCGAGTAGTAAATATCTTTTTACCCTCGCCCATAGTGTTTTTATATTACGTTTCGTACCTGAGCGCCGGTGATCGGAACGGTGACCGCCCCGGCTGGCGCTCGATCAGGCAGTTCCCGCCGGCCGTCCTCGGCGACCGGGTCCCGCGAGGCCGAGATACGAGGCGAGCGTCGTCAGGTCGGCCGGGTCGCGATCGAACGCGGTCACGTCGTTGTCGGTAACGGTATTGTCGAACGCCAGCGAGCGTGCCTGATCCGGGCCGAAGGGCAGGAACGGGACCGGGCCGATCGCCGAGAGGCCGACCTTGGCCAGTCCCATCGGGATCGGGACGATCGTGATGTCTTTGCCTTCGGCCGCGTAGGCCAGCTCGGTCACGTCCGCGAGGGTCAGGACCTCCGGCCCCGCGAGGTCGTAGGTCTCGCCGGTGTGGGCCTCGTCCTCGAGCGCGTCGGCGAGCATCGGGACGAGGTCGCCGACCCAGATCGGCTGGAACCGCGTCTTCCCGCCGCCGGGGAGTCCGGTCACGTACGGCGTGGTCAGCGCCTTCGTGAAGTCGACGAACTCGCCGCCGTCCCCGAAGACCACGGAGGGGCGGACGATCGTCCACTCGAGGGCGGACGACCGGACGACCGCTTCGGCCTTGCCTTTCGTGCGGATGTAAGCGGTCGCGCCGTCGGGGTCCGCTCCGAGCGCGCTCAACTGGAGGAACCGGTCGATGTCACCGGCCTCGGCGGCTCGCACGAGGTTCTCGGTGCCGCCGAGGTGGACCGTCTCGTGGCTCTTCCCACCGCGGGGCTTGAACAGCGGCGAGAGCGCGACGAGATTGACGACCGCGTCGTGGCCTGCGACGGTGTCGACGATCGAGTCGTAGGCGCTGACGTCGCCTATCGCGACCTCGACGCCGTCGGGCAGGCCGCCGCCGTCGGGCGAGCGCGACAGCGCCGTCACCTCGTGGCCGCGCTCGGCCAGTTCCGCACACAGGTTCGTCCCGATGAAGCCGGTGCCGCCGGCGACGAGGATCTTCATACACGAACGTGCCGGCGCAACGATAAATAGCTAGGCGGCTACGTAGTGAGGTCGTCCGTCTCGACAGATTGTAGTAGCCGTCACGCCCAGGTCCGGGCATGCTCGTCACGCTCGAGGGGTTAGACGGCAGCGGCAAGACGACGGTCCGGGAGGCCTTACGCGAGCGCTATCCGGACGCGACGGTCACGCGTGAACCCACTGACGACTCCTGGTACGGCGAGGCCGTCTACCGCTCGATCGCGGACGACGACGCCGACCCCCTGGCGGAACTCTTTCTCTACACCGCCGACCACGCGGCCCACCTCTCGCGAGTGATCCGCCCCGCCCTCGAGGCCGGCGACCTCGTGATCTCCGATCGCTACTCGGACTCCCGCTTTGCCTATCAGGGCGCGACCCTCGCGGACGCTCCGGCCTACGACTTTGCGGATCCGCTCGAGTACGTCGTCGATCTCCACCGGCCGTTCTCGATCGAGCCCGATCTGACGATCTATCTGGACCTCGACCCCGAGACCGCCGCCGAGCGCGCGGGGACGACGAACAAGTTCGAACGCACCGCCTACCTCGAGACGGTCCGGGAGAACTACGAGCGCCTGCTCGAGCGCGACCCCGAACGCTTCGTCCGGGTCGACGCAACACAGTCGCCCGCTGCGGTCCTCGAAACCGTCGTCGACGCGCTCGAGGCCGCGCGGTCGAGCGACCGCTGACCGGGCCGCGACCGCGTCTCGGTGGATTCGGGCAAAGGCTTTAGTCGTGCCAGAGTGTACCACACCGCCGATGGTCCACGCCTTCATCATGGTGAAGACCGCCGCCGGGAAGTCCGAGCGACTGCTCGCGGAGATCGGCGATCTCGAGTCGATCACCGATGCCCACATCGTCGCGGGCAACTACGACATCATCGCCGAAGTCGATACGCCGGAGGTCTACGACGTTCTCCAGACCGTCTCCTCGGACCTGCAGGCCCTCGACGGCGTCACCGACACGAAAACGTACATCGCGATGGGGTAGGGTCGCTCGAGCGCCGTTCGTCTCGTGGGCCAGTCGTCGTTTCTCGCCGCCCGCACATCGTGTCCTCGCGCCCGCCGGCCGAACGCATGCCATGGTAATCCGGGGCAAGCTTATTGACCGGGGCCGGCGTATCCCCCTGCATGCGGTTCGTGATTATCGGGGCCGGACGGGTTGGGCTGCGCACCGCGCGCGTCCTGCGCGACGAGGACCACAAGGTGACGATGGTCGAGCGCGACGAGCCGACGCGCAGACGCGCCCGTGAGCAAGGGTTCACCGTCGTCGACGGCGACGGCTCCCGCGAGGACGTCCTCGAGGCGGCCGGCATCGCCGACGCCGACGCCCTCGGCGCGCTGACCGGCGATCTGAACGTCAACTTCACCGCCTGCATGATCGGGAACCACCACGGCTGTCGGACGGTGATGCGGATCGACGAGGCCTACCGCGAGGGGATCTACCGGAAGTACGCCGACCAGGTCGACGAGGTGATCTACCCCGAACGACTCGGCGCGATCGGCGCGAAAAACGCCCTGCTGGGCGGGACGATCCGCGCCATTGCCGACGTTGCCCCCCACCTGCAGGTGGTCGAACTCACGCTCACCGCCGACGCTCCCGTCAACGGCTACACGATCAGCGAACTGCACCTGCCCGCCGACGCGACCGTCCTCGCGTTCGGCAAGGGCGACGGCCCCCTCGAGATCCCCACCGAGGACCTCTCGCTCGAGGCCGACGACCGGCTCGTCGTCCTCGCCGACTTCGACGTGTTGAGCGAGGTCCGTCAACTGCTGGTCGGCGAGACCGCCGAACGGGCCACCGCCAACGCCGGCACGGGCACGAGTTCGGCCGCGACCGAACTGCTCGAGGGCGACACGGACGGAGGTGCCAACTGATGGTTACAGCATTCGTCATGATCAAGGCGAACACGGGCGAGGCGGATCGGCTCAGAGACAGCATCGAATCGGTCGCGGGCGTGGAGTCGGCCCACATCGTCGCCGGCGACGTCGACCTCATCGCCAAAGCCAGCGTCGAGACGCCCGCGAAGGTCAAGGAGATCGCCGCCACCCACATCCAGGCCATCGAGGGTATCGAGGATACGCAGACGTACATCGCGATGGACTAGAAACGAAGTTTTGCGCTGTCGTTCGAGAGAGCGGAACTCTCTCGGACCTCGCGGAAGCAAAGCTCCCGCTTAGCTTCGATGAAAAGCACTCCTCCTTCCGTTCGTTCCTTTCAGTCACTCACATCAGTCGTCGGCCCGCTCGCTCCCTTCGGTCGCTCGCGGTGAGTATGGGGAAGGGCCTGCCCTCCCCCGCTGAGCGGAAGCTTCGCTTCCGCGAGGTCGTCGGCGCTTCGCGCCGACTGCTCGAGGGACCTTTGGTCCCTCGCCGCTCGGAAGAGCTTGCTCTTCCGTAGGGTCGCGGGGCTCTCGCGTCTGCTCGAGCCCCGCTCCCGGCCCCTAGACTACACTGAACCGTTCCACGAATAGTATATCGGCGAGTAAGCGGTTCGGAGAACCCGAGCGACGCCGTTCACCGAGCGCTGTGCGCTCGGGCCGACGAGCGACCACCGGGAGCGAGGAGGCTTTTATACTAAATTTTGCCGAGGGCCGCCTACGGCGGCCCGCAGAGCAAAATTTAGGTTTACATCGGCATTCCGCCGCCGTCGCCGTCAGCCGCCTGTTGGCCCCTGTTCTGGGCGTTCTCGAGCAGCGTCGCCGCTTCGCCGCGATAGTCGTAGCCTGGAATGATCCCCTGTGCGAAGGTCCCTTCGACGAACTCGATGAGGGCCTTGGCGTCGTCGACGCCCTCGGCGGCGTCCCAGGCAGTGTACTCGAGGTGGACTCGAACTTCGTCGGCGTCGCGTTCGACGGCCGGCTCCTCGTGGGTACTCGTGTGGGCGACGGTGAACACGTCCGCGAGCCGTCGCTCGAGCGTTTCGAACCAGCCGTCCTCGACTGGGTCGGCGACGACCTCGCCCGCCACGGCGGCGTCAAGCGTCGGCAGGACGACGGTGATCGAAAACCGGCCGTCGCGTTTCCCCTCCGCGTCGTCGGCCGTGACGGTCGTCTCGAAGACGGTCGTCTCGAGGTCGTAGGTGTCCCCGCGGGCCGTAAACGCGTCGTGGGACTCGAGTGCAGTGGCGACGGGATCGGGCAGGTCGGTCATTGGGGAACCAACGGGCGTGGCGGAAAAGGGTGTTACGTTGTTCGATGCGGTGCGGTCGCCACGTCAGCGACCGTTTCGAACGAAACCGCACGACAGCGCGGGGATCGTTTCACGCGGGAAGCGCGGCGTTTCGAGCGCAAACGGCCCCTATTACTACAAGGGACTCCCCCATCTGTCGTCGGCATGAGTCTCGATAGACACGCCGCCGATCGCCGTCGCTTCGCTCGCCTCCTCGGGACGGACGGCGACCGCGGTTCCGGCCTGCCGATCGGCGGCGACGATAGCGACGGCGCGGATGCCGACCCCGATGCGGATGCGGACGCGGACGACCCGCCCGAGGCCGACGATACCGATAGTGACGACTCGAGCGCGGATTAGTCGAGTTCGCGCTCGCTGAGGAACGTATCGAGCGCCGTCGCGACCTCTTCGAAGTCCTTGACCGTGAGGCCGTCCGTGGTGGCGAAGACCCCCTCGCTGTCGTTCGTCACGCGGATGAGGAACCCGTTTTCGAAGACCCGGATCGTGTAGTCGTAGCCGCCAAGTTCCGACCCCTCGTAGGCGGTCTGGGTCGTCTTGAAGCCGCGCCACTCGTGGCCGATGAACGTCGAGAGGTCCGCATCGCGTTCGAGGTCCTCCCGCAGGTAGACCTGCTCGAAGTCGTCGCGCGTGAAGTAGGTGACCGACCGGAGACTGTCGCCGATGGCCGTCCGACAGGTCGCGACGATCTGCTCCGCCGCATCGTCCGTGAGTATCCCGGTTGCCATATCCGACCAGTCGAACGCCGGTCCCTTAACCGCGGGGGCTAGTCACAGCGCAGTGAAAACGTCGGCCGGCCGCGGGCGGCGATCGATCAGGCCTGTTCGATCGCGCGATCGAGGTCCGCGATCACGTCGTCGACGTCCTCGATGCCGACCGAGAGCCGCACGAGGTCGTCGGTGACGCCGCTTGCCAGCTTCTCCTCCTCGGTGAGCTGCTGATGGGTCGTACTCGCGGGGTGGATGATCAGCGTCTTCGCGTCGCCGACGTTTGCCAGCAGGCTCGCGAGGTTCACTTCGTTACAGACCGTTTCGGCGGCGTCGTAGCCGCCCTCGAGCCCGAAGGTGATCATGCCGCCGTAGCCGCCCTCGAGGTACTTCTCGGCGTTCTCGTGAGTCTCGTGGCTCTCGAGGCCGGGGTAGTTGACCCACGAGACCTTCTCGTGGTCCTCGAGGTACTCCGCGACCGCCATGGCGTTCTCGCAGTGTTTCTCCATGCGCAGCGGCAGCGACTCGAGTTTCTGCAGCGTGACCCAGGCGTCGAACGGCGACTGCTGGTTGCCCAGGTCGCGCAGCCCGCGGGTGCGAGCGGTGAAGGCGAACGCCGCGTCGCCGAACGCCTCGCGGAAGTTGATGCCGTGATAGGCCGGGTTCGGCTCGGTGATCTCGGGGTAGTCGCCGTCCTCCCAGGGGAAGGAGCCGCCGTCGACTAAGATTCCGCCGACGGTCGAGCCCGCGCCGTGGATCCACTTGGTGGTGGAGTTCCAGACCAGGTCCGCGCCGTGTTCGAGCGGCCGGCAGAGGTACGGCGTCGCGAAGGTGTTGTCGACGAACAGCGGCACGTCGTGATCGTGGGCGATATCGGCGATGCGTTCGATATCCGGCGTCACAAGCGCGGGATTGCCGATCGTCTCGAGGTGGACGAAGGCGGTGTCGTCGTCGATGGCCTCGGCGTAGGCCTCGTAGTCTAAGGTATCAACGAACTTGGTCTCGACGCCGCGTTTTGCGACGGTGTGGGTGAGGTAGGTGTAGGTCCCGCCGTACAGCGCCGACGAGGAGACGATGTTGTCGCCGACGTCGGCGAGGATGAACGTCGCCAGATCGAAGGCGGCCATCCCCGACGCGGTCGCGAGCGCACCGACGCCCCCCTCGAGCGTCGCGATGCGTTCCTCTAACATCGCGTTCGTCGGGTTCATGATCCGCGAGTAGATGTTTCCGGTTTCCTCGAGGCCGAACAGGGCGGCGGCGTGGTCGGTGTCGTCGAACTCGTAGGAGGTGGTCTGATACAGCGGCGGCGCGCGAGCCCCGGTCGTCGGATCGGGTTCCTGCCCGGCGTGGACGCTGTCGGTGGCGAATCGGTTCCCCTCGGAGTCTGAATCGTCGCTCATACCCGCCCCGTCGCAGGCGGCCTAAGTAAAACCACTAGACGTGTGGCTTCGGCTGGGAAGCACTGTGGATCGCAGGGCGGCCGGCCGCGTCAGAGAACGCTGACGACGCCGAGGCTTTCAATGAGCAGCCAGCAGACGAACGCCCCGTACAGCCCCAGGAGCAACCACCCCTCGCGCTGGGACAGGGCCATCCCGGTTCGGGAGATCGCGAAGAACGCGACCGTCGCCAGAACCAGAAACCCCATCATCGGGACGATGTTGGCGAAGTTGACCGTCAGTGCCCCCTCGACCATGACGCCGACGGGCACGGCCACGAGCAGGTCGAACGTGTTGCTGCCCAGGACGTTCGCCAACGTGACCGTCGGTCGGTCGGCCCGCGCGGCCGTCAGGCTGACGAACGTGTCCGGCAGACTCGAGCCGGCGGCGACGACGGTCATCCCCCAGAGAAAGGAGGGGGTCCCGAAGGCCTCCCCCAGCCCGATCGCCGCCCGAACGAGCGCTTCCACGCCGACGACGATGAACGCCAGCCCGACGACGAACCAGAACCACGTACGCGCGAGCGCGATCGAGCCGTCCGCCTGCTGCTCCGACTCCGCGGCGTCCAAGTACTGCGTGAACAGGTAGAGGCCGTACAGCGCGAGCGGGAACAGGGCGAGCGGTCTCGAGACGGAACCCCCGATTCGGACGCCGGCCTCGTCGACGGGGTTGTAGATGACCGCCAGCGAGAACGTCAACAGCAGGGCCGCGACCGCGAGCATGTAAAACAGCGACTCCTTGTAGACCAGTTCCCGCGTCGTGTCGACCACGCCGCCGGCGACGACGACCGCGAGCCCCGGAATCACGAGGAGGTTAAACACCGCCGAGCCGACGATCGATCCGACTCCGAGTTCGAACTCCCCGTGTACCAGCGTCGCGAGCAATACGCTCGCCAGTTCCGGCGTACTCGAGCCGACCGCGGCGATGACGGCACCCTGGACGACCGCCGGCAGTCCGTACGCGATCGCGAGTTTGTTCGCCGAATCCTCGAGCCAGCTGCTGCCTTTCCAGACGATCGCCGTTCCGAGGGCGGCAAGTCCCAGCAGCGTCGCGACCGCGAACATGACGGTCAGTTCAAACGACCGATTGATAAAACGATCGACCGCGTCGTCGGTCGCGTCGCTGCGGCGGAACCGCGGTCGCCATCGCAGCCACTGAACCACACGAACGCCGGACGCCGTCGGGTTGCATCAGCGGGGGAATCGGGTCAGCGGCTCCGATCCTGCCGTCGTGCGAGCAGGCCGCCCGCGAGGACAGCGAGCGCGAGCAACGCAGTGCCGCCCGCGAAGCCCGGAACCGCTTCCGAGTTCGACGCCGAGTCGTCGTCCGACCCGTCGGTCCCGCCGGCCGGCTCCTTGTTCGAGGCCGCTCCGTCGCCCGCGTCGCTCCCGTCGTCCGGCGTGCCTGTCGATTCGGCCGCCGTCGCGTCCGTCTGAACGGTGAGCGTTCCCGGCTCCCGTGTCGGGTCGATCCGGCTGCCGCCGTCAGCGTCGAGCCGGGCGTCGGTCACCTCGAGCGCCGCCGCGCCGGGCTCCGTCCCGTTGACCGTGACCGTCGCGAGCGTGACGTCGCTCGCGCCGGGGGTGACCGCGTCGTCGAGATCGACGGCCTCGACGGTCACCGATTCCCCGTCGTCGCTCACGACGGGGTCGGTCGTCATCCGGTAGTCGTCGGGATAGCCGGCGTTCTCGACTGTCGCCGCGTCGCCCGACAGCTCGAGGGTGAGTTCGAAGCCGGCGAGCCCGTCGGGCGCGTCGGTGAGTACGATGCGGTGGACGGCGGTCCCACCGGGCTCGACCGTCGCGTTAGTGATGACGAGGGCATCCCCGGTCGACGCGGACGGGCCGCCGGTCGCCGTCGCGGGGGCCGTCCCCCCGTTCGCGGCCGCCGCAACTACCGACGATGGTGCGAACGCCGCCCCGATCGCGAGGGCGACGACGAGGGCGACGGCGGGCCGTCGCCACCATCGTTGTCGGGGAGCCGACGCCGCGGTGTCGGCCCGGTCGGACGAACTCGTCGCAACGGTGTCGTCTGCGGCCATCGGTTACAGCTCGTCGTACAGCTCGACGACGTCGTCGTAGTCGATGCGGCCGTTGTCGTTGAAGTCGTACGCGTCGACGGTCAACGACCCGGAGTCGTCCTCGATCTCCTCGAACAGGAGGACGATATCGTCGTAGTCGAGCCGCTCGTTCCCGTTGACATCCTCGTAGCGACCGTCGCCGTCGGGATCGGTCGGCACTGCCCCGCTTCCGCCCGCGCCGCCGTCGATCGGCGGCGGCCCGGTGACCACGACGCCCGTGTGCGGCCGGGACTCGATCGGCGCGCCGTCGTCGTCGTCGAGCGAGTCGACCGTCACCGAGATGTCGGTCGTCCCCATGCTCGCGCCCTCGAGTTCGACCGTCGCCACCGACACGTCGGTCGCGCCGGGCTGGATCTCCTCGTCGATATCGGCGAACTGGAACTCGACCGTCGAGCCGTCGTCGCTGACGGTCGGGCCGGCGGTGAGTTCGAGCGCGTCGTGGTAGGTCGCGCCCGTGATCTCGGCGACGTCGGTGTGATCGACCGAGACGGACACCGTCCCGCCGGCGAGTCCGTCCGGCACCGCGGACAGGGTCAGCTCGGCCGCGGCGGTCGCGTCCTGTCGCACCGCGACGGAGTCGATGTGGACCGAGGTCGGCGGCTCGTAGACCCACAGCGCGTCGTTGGGGTACGACCGGCCGAAGCTGCCCTTGTCCTCACAGAGGAGGACGCGGCCGTCGTCGAGTACCATGACGTTGTCCACGTTGATCGGTGCGGCGTCGACGATCGACTCGCGGTCGGTCGCGTCGGGGCCGACGACCGCCGGCTCGAGCGTCGAGACGTCGTAGTCTTCCTCGAGTTCGGCCCGGTAGACGACGCCGCCGTCGACCCGGTCCATCCGAACGTCGCCCTCGTCGTCGCTCATGCCGTCGTTGAGTTCCGAGATGCCGAGATAGAGGAAATCGCCGGGCTCGGCGTCGTCGAGCGAGTCGATCCCCTCGGCCTTGCGGAACTCGACGGTGGCACCGATCGCCTTCGCAGCGGCACGGGTCTCGAGGAACGGGATCCGGCGCAACTCCTCGTCGACGCCGTCGGGGCCGTACTCTTCGTACTGGCGGGCCCACTCGACGATCTCCGCGTCGGTGATGTAGTCTCGATTACCGTTGATCGCGACTTCCTCGTCGGCCGCCGCCAGCGCCGCCGCGAGATCACTCTCCCAGTCGACGTCCGCGTGGGTCTCGAGGTAGTCGACCTGCGTGATGTCGTCGTAGTCGGCGATCCAGGACGCGACCTCGGCGTTGCTCGCAGTGCCGAGTTCGACCCACTCGATCTCGAGGTCGACCTCGGCCGGCGGGTTGTTCTTCGCGGCCTCGTCGTTCGTGACGCGGGCGGCATACAGCGTGCCGCGGACGTCCATCCGGTCGTCGTAGCTGGGGATCGGTTCCTCGGCGACGAACTTGTAGAGCCCCTTGCTCGCGCCGTCGGAGGCGAGGTAGACGGTCCGTTCGTCGGGCATGAACTCGGGACACTCGAAGGCGGCCCGACCCATGACGTAGTGTTTGACCGGGGTCGGCTCCGCGGCCGTCGGCTCGGTGACTTCGACGATGTGACCGTATCGGTAGCGGTTGGGGTACTCCTCGCCGATCGGCTCGGTCGTGTTGGTGTCGCCGTCCTGATCGACCGGCTCGGCCCCGAGGTAGTAGGCCTGCATCTCGACGCCGCCCAGCGCCCAGGTCCCCTGTGGGTACCAGCTTTCCTCGAACAGGTCGCCGTCGTCGCCGAGTACGCCCGCGATCTCGGTCGGGTTCGGCCGGTTCCAGAACGCCGCCGCGCCCCGGATCCCCACGCCGCTTTCGGCCTCGATCACGTCGCCGACCGTCGCCGGCCCGGAGACGCGCGGGTGGCTGTAGTCCTCTTCGGACGACATCGGCGTCCCCCACGGACTCAGGTCGCCGTAGCAGTTGATCCGCGTGCCGCCGATCTCGCGGAACGCCTCGCGGTTCTCGAGTTCCATCGCGTTCGCCGCGTCGGCGCTCCAGCCGCCCTCGCCGCGGCTGATCGGCGTCCGCGTGATACAGCCGGGGCTCGTCTCGTTGTTCGTGAAGAGGTATCCCTCGAGCCCCTCGTCGTCGGTCGGGACGAAGAAGTTCATGTCGGGGTTGTAGCCGACGTCGCCGTACCGACTCCCGACGAACTCGGTGACGTCGGTGCCGTCGGGCGTCTGGGGGTGGCCCCACCGTTCCGAACCACCGTTGATCTCCTCGCCCTCTTGGACGAGGATATCGTACTCGCCGCCGGCCACCTGGACCTGCTCTCGGGCCGCTTTCGAACGCGGTGCCTCGAGTTCGTCGAACTCGTCGTTGCGGCCGTTGAACTCGAACTGATGGCCGGCGAGGACGCCGACCGCTGCCGTATCGTAGGGGGCGGCGTTTTCCCGGCTCGGGTGCTGGAGGCTGAACAGCACCTCGCCGTTCTCGAAGACGAACGGGCCGGTGACCTCGGCCCCGCGGGCCGTGGTCGCGAGTCGGTCGATGTCCCCTCGAATCGTCGGCGCGCCCGGTGTGTCCGTATCGTCCGCGCTCACGGTCCCGATCGCACCGATACCGAGCGCCGCCGCCGCGGACGACGCCATCAGTTTCCGCCTGGTGAATTCGACCATGCGTGTGGGGAGAGACACCCGACATATGGTTAGATTTTATAATAGTATTCTTTACCTGAATTGTTTTAGCGAAGGAATACTATGCCGGTCAGAGAGAAACGAACGGAAACCGACCGCTCTGTACGGCTATTGAGACGGAAACCGACCGCAGTACTCCCCCGTGCTGGCGACGGATCGAAAAGAGCGCGACTATAGTCGCCACTGACAGTCACTGCAGACCCGATCGCACGACAGCGGTGCGATCAGTGTGTCAATCGTTTCAGCGGCGACGATACCGAGACGCTGCGGACGAGCGCCCTACTCGAGGCCGTGGGCGTCGGCACGGGAGCGGATCTCGTCGGCGCGGTCGCGGACCCACGAGCAGTAGCGCTCGATCTCTTCGGGGGTCGTCCCGTAGAAGGAGGCAACCCAGTTGACGTCGGCCCACGGGCAGGTCACGAGGTAGGCGGCGAGGGTGTCCTTGCCGGCCTGGACGACCTCCGGCGGGACGCCGCGGGTGCCGGTGTCTTCCTCGACGAAGCCGTTGACGTCGTAGTAGACGGCCCCGTAGAGCCGGGCCGTCTCGAGGTCGTCGAAGTCGATGGCGGTGTGGTTCGGTGCGACGAACTCATACCGCGGGCCGCCGTCGGCCGACTCGGTTTCGACGATCCGGACGCCGAGGACGTACTCGTCGACGATCGACTCCGCCTGGGTGGTGGCTGACTGGGTCATGGCGTTCGGCTGCACGCAGGCGTGTCGGCCCATTGAACCTTCGTATGTGACGTATATAGCGCTCGGGATCGCTCCGTTCGGCTCCGGTCGGTTCGCGACGCGACTCACCGCGATCGGTCCGCGTTCGCCCGGCGGTCCGCAGCTGCCGATCGGTCGGCGCGTGTCCCATCGGCCGACTGCGCCGCTGACGGGTCGACGACGCCGGGGAGCCGAACCGTGACGCGCGTTCCGCCCTCGTCGGTTTCGAACGCGAGATCGCCGCCGACGGCCGTGACCGCCCACGAGGCGATCCACAGCCCGAGTCCGCTGCCGTGTTCCAGCGGCGTCTCCTCGCCGCGCTCGAGGACGGCGAGTTCGTGGTCCGGAATCCCCGGGCCGTCGTCGCGGACGGTAAAGACGGCGGTCCGATCGGGATCGACACCCTCGAACGCGACTGTGACGTGGGGATCCTCGTCGTCGTGGACGAGCCCGTTCTCGACGAGGTTCGAGACGGCGAGTTCGAACAGGTCCCGATTCGTTCGCAGCGTGAGGTCGGTCGGAACTGTCACCGCGACGCGGCCCCCGGTCTCGCCCTCGAGGTCGGCCGCGACCGCGTCGAGGACGTTCCGGGCCGAAAACGTCCCTGCGGCGGGCGTCGCCTCCACCGCTCGTTCGAAGGCCCGGACCTTCTCGGTCATTCCGATCACGCCGTCGACGTCGGCGGCGGCCGTCTCGAGGCTCGCCCGGACGTCCTCGTCGTCGGTTCGATCGGCGGCGAGGCCGACGTATCCCCGGACGGCGGTCAGATCGTTCCGGAGGTTGTGACGCAGCACGCGGTTGAGGATCTCGAGGCGCTGTTCGCGTCGCCGCTGGTCGGTGATGTCCTGGAGGATGACGGTGTGGCCGACGACCCGTCCGGAGTCGTTTCGGAGCCGCGAGGTCGAGACGGCGAATTCGCGGCGTTCGCCGCCGTCGGAGCGGGTGATGACGCGGCCGTCCGCATCGTCGATCCGCAGTTCGGTCACGGCCGTGAGGGGGTCGCCGAGGACGGTCGGTTTCGCGACGCCGAACAGGGAGGCGGCCGCGGGGTTGCAGTCGACGATCCGCTCGTCGGTGTCGACGGCCAGGAAGGGGTTCTCGAGATCCTCGATGGCGGACCGGTCGGCCGTCCGACGGACGGAAGGGCTGTAGGTGAACAGATCGCCGCCGACGAAGGCGTAGGCGTCGAGGGCGACGTGGGGCAGGAACAGGACCGCCGAGAGGTTGAGCTGGGGGACCGGACCGAGTTCGAACAGCCAGACCAGTAGGGCAACGCCCGGCGGCAGCGTACTGAGTCCGACCGCGAGCGCTTCCGTCCGGTAGAGCGGGCCGTAGCTGACGACCGTATCGAACAGCAACAGCGTCCCGGAGGCTGCGAAGACGGTCGCGGTCATGATCCCGAAGAAGGCCCACGCGTTGGGCTCGTAGGCGACCGTCGCCGCGCCGAAGACCGGCTCGAGTCGGAACCCGGTCCAGACGAGTTCGTGGAGGGGGTTCGTGACGACCAGGACCGTCGTCACCGCGGGGACGAGCGCGAGCAGCCCGAACCACGGGGTCTTGACGAGGGCCCCGCGGCCGGTGTAGGTGAGGCCGAAGGCCAGGAACGGGACGCCGGTCCAGACGATGCCGGTCCAGGTCAGGGCCTCGAGCGCCCAGCGAAGCGTCGGGTCGAACACGAGCAGCCCGGCCCCGTAGGCGAAACACCACACCGCCTGCGCGACGAGCGTCAGCAGCAACCAGTCGGCGCTCGGGGTTCCGCGATGCTCGCGGAGACACCAGAGCAACAGCGCGGTGCCGACGCCGGACAGCAGGGAGCCGGCCACCGGCCACGGGATCGAAAGCACGCTACTCGAGGGTACGAACACAGCGACTTCGGTGTTGCGGCCCCCGAGCGATCGCCAACGGCTCCCTCGCTACTCGAGCAGCGACTCGCCGGTCATCTCAGGGGGCTGGTCGAGGTCGATGACCTCGAGAATGCTGGGTGCGATGTCGGCGAGCGTGCCGCCCTCGCGAATGGTCCGTCCCCCGTCGGTACCGTCGCTCACGGGTCGTTCCTCCCCGTTCGCATCTCCGAGGTCGCTTTGCGACCTCGCTCCCGGCGAGAGATAGACGAGCGGCACCTCGTTGTAGGTGTGAGCCGTGTGGGGATCGTCTTCGGTCCCCATGTCGTCGGCGTTGCCGTGATCGGCGGTGATGAAGACGTGCGCGCCGGCGGCCTCGAGCGTCTCGACGAGCCGTCCCAGTTGCGCGTCGACGGCTTCGACGGCCTCGATCGCGGCCTCGTAGTCGCCCGTGTGCCCGACCATGTCGGGGTTGGCGTAGTTGAGGACGAGGACGTCGGGATCGTCCGCTTCGATAGCGTCGATAGCGGTATCCGTAACTCCGGGCGCGCTCATCTCCGGCTGCAGGTCGTAGGTCGGCACGTCGGGGCTCTCGACGATCTCCCGGACCTCGCCGTCGAACTCGACCTCGCGGCCGCCGTTCAGGAAGTAGGTGACGTGGGCGTACTTCTCGGACTCGGCGATCCGCAGTTGCGTCCGGCCCGCGTCGGAAAGCACCTCGCCGAGTACCTGTTCGGGCTGGTTTGGCGGGTAGGCCACGGGGAGGTCGAACGTCTTGTCGTACTGGGTCATCATCACGACCTCGGCGTCCGGTGGGCTGGTCTCGACTTCGTCGGCCCAGTCTCCCGGGCGGATGTCCGCGAGCATCCGGGTCAGCTGTCGCGCTCGATCGGAGCGGAAGTTGAACCAGACGACCGAATCACCGTCCTCGAGCGCCGGTTCGTCGGCGATCAGCGTCGGCTCGACGAACTCGTCGGTCACATCCCGGTCGTACGAATTCTCGACGGCCTCGACCGCCGACTCCGCGGTCCACTCGGCCTCGCGGTTCACGATCGCGTCGTAGGCCCGCTTCGTCCGCTCCCAGTTCTGATCGCGGTCCATCGCGTAGTAGCGGCCCGACACCGTCGCGACGTGGCCGGTGCCGTGGTCGTCGACGACGTCCTCGAGCGTCGCGAGGTAGTCCCGACCGCCGGTCGGTGAGGTGTCGCGGCCGTCGGTGATCGCGTGGGTGACCGCCTCGACGCCGCGGTCGCCGGCGAGTTCGATCAGCGCGTGCAGGTGTTCCTGGTCGGAGTGGACGCCGCCGTCGCTGACGAGGCCGACGAAGTGGACGCGACCGTCGTTGTCCCTCGCGCGGTCGAAGGCCGCGTTGATCGCGTCGTTCTCGCGGAAGGAGCCGTCCGCGATGGAATCCGAGATCCGCGTGTACTCCTGATAGACGACCCGGCCCGCACCGATGTTGAGGTGACCGACCTCGCTGTTGCCCATCTGGCCTTCGGGCAGCCCGACACGTCGGCCCGCGACCTCGAGTCGACCGTCCGCGCCCGATTCCGCGAGTCGGTCGAAGACCGGTGTTTCGGCCGCCGCGACCGCGTCTCTGCCGCCGTCACCGAGTCCCCAGCCGTCGAGGACGATCAGCGCAGCTTCCATACGAAATCGCAACTCGCCGTCCCGTAACTAGCTGTCGTTGTTCGTCGTCGCGACGCCAATATCGACGGACCACCCAGAACAGTGTCATTCGATGGGGCCGACTCGAGCGGACGCCGTCCGCACCCGTCCCGCGTCGGTTCGGTACGTCGCTCGAGTCGCGTTCGGTCGTCCGATCAGCCCCGCGGGGCGTGATCGAACGCCGTGCCGCAGTCGCCACAAACGGTGCCGTTACCGGGTTTGCTCCGCTGGGCGAACACCGCGCCACACTCGTCACAGATCATGAACAGCCGGTGTTCGGGGTCGATGCCGGCCTCGAACTCGGCGTGGATCCAGGCGTCGCCGTTGCCCTCCTCGTAGAGGGTGACGCCGGAACCGGTCTGTCGCCAGTTGACTGGACTGTCCCCGCGGTCGACTGCCGCCGACTCTCGCTCGGACATCGAGATATGCCGACCCTCGAACCGCCCATACATACGCTTTCTGATAGTAATTTACACGGGATCGAGTGAACGTCTCCGTCACCGCGATCACTGGCTTTTTGCCGGTCGGGTCGGTCCCACCGTGCATGACGCTCGATCCGGTCCACTTCGACGGTATCGCGCGACTCGCCGGGCGGATCGACCACGGGACCGACGAGCGCGACCGCCGCGCCCTCGCCGAAACCGTTTGGGAGGAGTTCTTGGATCCGCTGGTCGTCGACGGCCGGCCGATCCTCGAGCCCCTCGATGAGCGAGCGCGACGGCTCGTCGACTGCGAGGCCGTCGCCTTACGCGACCGGGAGTTCCCGACCGAACACGGCCTCGACGCGGGAACGATCAATCCGACGACGTTCAAGAACGGACTCGTGATCGACATCGCGCAGGCGGCGATGAGCGCCACCCCGAGCGACCTCGACCTCCACCGGTCGCGGACGACCGTGATGACGGTCCACTCCAACGACGAGACGATGGCCGTCGATGAATCCTGGGGGAAATTCGACGCGGGCTACAGCAAGAGCCGGGCGGTCAAGGTGCCGCCGCTGCCGCGCTTTGCCGAGGGCGTCGTCCACGCGCTGGCACTCTATCTCTCCGAGAGCAAACACGCTCGCGACCACGCCCAAACGGTCTCGGACCTGCTCGTCCTCGACGGCCCGCTCTACCCCCGTGGCCTGTTGCGCTGGGCCGACCAACACCCCGACCTCGCGGACTTCCTGCTCGAGGACCCCCGTCCGACGACGGTGCTAGAGAACTACGTCCGGCTGGTCGAGGAGTTCGTCGATCGCTCGGTGCCGCTGGTCGGCTTCGTCAAAAACCCCGCGACGCGGGTCATCACGCGCTCGCTCAAGTCCGAACGGGAAGTCAGCGTCCCCTGGGCCGACGATTCGGCGCTGTTTACCCGCCTGCTCGAGCGCGGCGAGTACGTCGACGACGTCGACGGCGACCGCTGGGAACGGGACGACTCGGCGCTTTCCTACACCAACTGGTTCCGATCGCGGGGCGGCGTCGACCGGCCGCTATCGACCGACGGCGACGCCCTCGGCGTCGAACGCCGCCTCGAGCGCGCGGCCTACGAGGTCACCTTCTTCGTGATCTACGACCCCCGCGACGACCTGCTGTACCGGATCGAGGCCCCCTACGCGTTCACGAAGGATCCGGACACCCGCGAGCGGCTGACGATGCAGTTGTTACAGGACGTCGCCGTCGCTCACGGGCCGCCGACTATCGTCGAAAAGGCCGACGAACTCGCCCGAATCAGCAATGCCGAGAAGGCATCGCTCCGGGAGACCCTCGAGGATCGGTTCGACGCCGCACAGGACCGAACGTACGACGATCACCGGTGGGACGAGCAGCCCTATTGAGCCGCTCGAGCGACCTAGCCGTCGCTTTTCTCGACTGCGAGGTCGACGTCGTCGGGATCGACGCCGATCCGGGCGAACTGCGTCCGGACGTGTTCTTTGGCTCCCTCGAGGGCCTGCTCGCGGGTGTCGAACCCCCGCGGCATCGGCGACTCGAAGGCCAGATTGACCTCCCGGCCGTCGACTAACTGCGTCGAGCCGCCGCTGTCGACCTCGTAGAACTCGTCGCAGACCCAGACGTACGCGGCGTCCTCGTCGGGCGCGCCGCTGAAGGTCGGGGCCCGCTCACCCCGTTCGTACAGCGTCCCCGTGAGTTCCGTCCCGCCCGCGTGACCGCGTACCAGTAGCATGACCTAGTGTACGGCTCCTGACGGCAAAAACACGGCGCATCGGGATCCGGACTGAGCGTCTCCACGCGTCGATCGACCCCGCGGGCGGTCGGCCGAGGACGGGTCTCGAGGGACCGCTGTCAGGCCGACCCGCGTCACCGGTCCGTCACTCGGCCAGTAATCATGTGGTACGGTGGCACTGTTATCGGTCCGTCCGACGTAATCAGCTCGTACCACACCGCTCGAGCGACAGTAACCGTCTTCTGAGCCTTCCGGTGCGGTGATTGTTTTCGGACACTGAGACTCGTATTTTCACCACAGGTCGGCTCTATCCACCGATATGGGGCGTCTCAGCCCAGTACTACGAGGTTACGGGAGTAACGGCTGACTTGCGGCCCAAATCGTTTTGGAAACGGGCTTATCCCCGTTGCAGGGGTTGGTGGGGGTAATGAGTTCGGACGCTCACCTCGGCGACGACGTATCCCATCCACTCGCGAACGTCCCGACGGAGTGCTACGAGATCCTTCGCCATCCCCGTCGGCTCCGCGTCCTCGAGATCCTCGGCGCTCGCGGGACGCGACTCTCCCTGTCGGAACTGACGACCGCGCTGCTCGAGCGGGCCGCGACGGACGACCACACTGATCGACGGCGACGCGAGGTCCGGATCAGCCTCGTCCACAACCACCTGCCGCGGCTCGCGGACTACGACATCCTCGAGTGGGACGAGGACGGCGTCGCGCTCGTCGACGAGTCGCCGGTTCACCCCGCCGACCTCTCGGTGTTGCTCGATCTCTGCGGGGACGGCGACGGCGCGGAACTGCTCGAGACGCTCGTCGATCCCGCCCGGATGCGCCTGCTTTCGGTCCTCGCCGACAGCGACCGACCACAGTCGGTCGAGCAGTTGGCTGGTCGGCTCGCCACCCCCGACGGCGGCCCCTTCGTCGACCCCGACCGCGCGGCGATCGCGCTGCATCACTCCCACCTCCCCGCGATGGCGGCGGTCGACGTCCTCAACTACGACCCCGAGTCGGGGCTGGTGACCCGATACGCCGACGCCGTCTCGATCGTCCAGTAACCGCCGATTCGATCGCGTCCGTCCGATCGATTCTCCCTATCCCGTTCCGTTCTCGATTGCGTTCTTGACCGGCGAGAGGGGACCGTCTCGCTCCTCGCTCGGCCCTCTCGGCCGCCACATCCGGAACCTGTAAGCGGGCCTCGGCCGTAGCTCCGCTCGATCCATGACATCGGCCGACGGCGACCGCGTTCACGGACCGCCGAGCGACGCCCGCAGGGCCGTCGCCGTCATCGTCGTCGCCGCCCTCCTCTCGCTCGCGTCGATCACCGCCGTTGCGAGCGTCGCCGCGATCGATCAGGTCGCCTTCGTCTCGCCGGACCGGACCGAACTCGAGGCCGACCCCGGCGAGACGGTCGAGATCACCGTCGCGCTCGAGAGTCGGGGCGGCCACGGCGGCGAGGGCGTCACGGCAGTCGCGTTGATCGCCCAGTACAATCCCGATTATCTCACCGTCACCGACATAGAGCGAGGGCCGTGGCTCGAGGGGGAGGATACCGAAGTCGAAACGCGGTCGACGCTCGCCGACGAGGTCGGGACGGCGATCATAGAGCAGCGCCGCGAGCCGGCCGCGGGCGGGACGACCGGCTCGGGGACGATCGCGACGCTGACCGTCCGCGTCGCCGCGGACGCGCCGACGGGCACGACGCCGATTTCGTTCGGTGAAAGCACCGTGTCGCTGACCGGCGACTATCCGCCGGCCGTCGTCGACGAGTCCGCGACCGTCGCCATCGCCGGCGGAAACGAGTCGCTCGGCTCGTTCGACCACCCCGATCCGGACGGCCTCGAGCGCGACGGCGAGTTCGACTCGAGCGGGGACGCGGAGGAAACCGACGCGGCCGCGAGCGACGGCGGCGCGCCGGTTCCGGGCATGACTGTCGGGGCCGCGCTCGCGGCCCTCGCGCTGGGAACGGCGGCTCTGGCGGTCGCCCGTGACCGTCGGCGCGGATAAACAGTCCGTCCGACTGGAGGGAAACGCGTTTGGGGGCCCGGTCTGATGGACGTGATATGAGCGATCTGGGAGACTTCGGCGATTTCGATGCCGACGCCGACACCGACGACGGCGCGGCGGACTCGTCGCCAGCGTCGTCGGACGGCGAGCGCGCGGCGACGAGTTCGACGACCGACGCGGACGACGGGTTCGAACCGACGAACGTCGAACCCAGCGGCGAGGACGTCGGGATCGGGACGATCTGTGTCTCGCAGGGGCTGCGCGTCGCCGAGGACGGCGACGACACCACCCTCCGGGCCTACGTCACCCGCGGCAACCGCTCGTCGGTCCGCATCGGGAGCTACCTGCTCGCGCCCTACCCCGACGGCGAGACGCTGTTCTGCCGGATCACGGGCCTCGAGTACGCCCAGCAGTACCACGCCGACGACGCGACCGAGATCCACGCCCGCCGGGCGATGCGCACCGACGACATCGACGAGTCCGACTACAAGTTCGTCGCCGAACTCGAGCCCGTGGCCGTCCTCTACGACGACGATGGGGAACTGAAACGACGGATGACCGACCGCGTGCCGAAACCCCAGACGGTGATCCGGCAGGCCGACGACACCGCCGAGATCAAGACCGGGCTGAAGATGCCCGACGACGGGGTCTTCCTGGGCCACCTCTCGGTCGGCGGCGAGAAGGTCCGGACCGCCGCCTCGCCGCCCACGATCGATTACCGTCTCAAAGACGACTACGACGCGGGCGATCCGCTGGTCTTCCGGCACACGCTGATCGCCGGCGGGACCGGATCGGGGAAGACCCACGGCGCGAAGAACATCCTGCGCCAGTACCTCGCGGACGAGCGGACCTATCCGATGGCCGACGGCCGCGAGGTCACCCCCGCCGTCGTCCAGTTCGACCCTCAGGACGAGTACGCCCAGATGCACGACGACAACCCCGACCTGGACGACGAGTTCGCGCGCCGCCTCGAGCGCGAGGGGATCGCCTACGGCGGCCACGACGACACGACCGCGTTCGTCCCGAAGGTCGGGTCGGCCTCGTACGCGGCGGGCCACCACCGTGCCCAGCAGGTCGAGTTCACCATTCCGTTCGCGATGGTCCACGACAACCCGTGGCTGGTCGCGGGCAGCGGGTTAAACGACAACCAGTACGGCGCGCTCGTCAGCGTTCTCCTGCCGCGATTCCGGAAGCAGTACGGCGCGGACGGTACCTACGAGGAGTTCACGACGTTCCTCGACGACCCCGCCCTGCGCGAGGAACTCGACGAGTCCGGCCGGGTCCACGAGGCGACCTTCGACGCCGTCCGCCGGCGCGTGCTGGGCTTCGACGACGTCTTCGATCAGGACGCCCGGCCGATCACCGACCTGGTCACCGACTTCGTCCGCCCCGGCGGGCTGACCGTCGTCCCGACCTACCACATCAACGACAGTCGGGCGACGGAGACGATCGTCCTCGCGGTCTCCTCGCTGCTCATCGACCAGAAGCTCTCGAACGACCCGGACTACGACCGGATCAAGGAGACCCCGCTCCTGCTGGGGATGGACGAGGCCCACAACTTCCTGACCGACGCCGACAGCGTGCAGGCTGGCAAGGTCATCAGCAAATTCACCGAGGCCGCCAAACAGGGTCGCAAGGAGCGACTCGGCCTCTTTCTCATCACCCAGGACCCACAGGACATCCACGACGCCGTCTTCAAACAGATCAACACCACCGTCGTCCTCAACCTCGGCGACGAGGACGCCATCAAGAGCGTGAATATTCCGAGCAACCTCGAGTCGAAAGTGCCCTACATGGAGAAAGGCCAGATGGTCGTCTACTCGCCCGACAACTCGGAGCCGGTCGAACTGATCGGGCTCCCGAAGTGCCTGACCCGCCACGGACGGGACTGAGTCTATACGGACTCTTGTAGTCTGTTGACGGTGTTTCACTTCCGCATCGTGTGACTCCATCAAAATAGCCATTTAGAACGGATTCTTTGAGATAAAGTTTTATCATCTAATATAAAAGCAAAAATTATATATAACGAATACAATTGTTATATTGCTACAACATATGAAAGGTAGTAGTGGTAAGAATAAGGTCAGTAGACGAAGAGTACTACAGAAAACGACTTCCGGTGCAGTTGGTGCTGGAATCGGCCTGAATACACTGCTTGGAACTGTTAGCGCAAAAGAAACGACTCGTGAGGATCTCAAACGCCTTGAGGAGGCTTCTGCAGTGAAGAAAATTCTTAACGAACTTAACGTCCAGTCACTGCCTGAGCCAGAACGAGTCGAAAAGCGCCATGCTGCCGCCGATGGAAAACTCACGAACGGTGAACTTGAAGCATGGAGAATTCCAGTTCGTAACTATGGGACACTTACTGCTATGGAGTACAGTGATAAGATTGGAGCACTCTTTACGTTTGATCCGGACCTATCTCAGACTCCCTCTGGCTACGTAATGGCCAAAGAGGAGAACGCTGCTCTAGGCGTCAGTGGTTCCGAAGTTGTGTTCAGCCGGAACGCAACAAAGAATGAACAACAACTGGTACTGTCGGCGCTTGATATTGATGGTGAAATAGATGGTGTGAAGATAGAGGCCAAGACAATCTTTGGTGGATTTCACGCTAGTATTGGGATAAAAGGCCCGGATGATGAAAACCCTAAAATTCGTGAGTTTGCTATCGAAATAGATGGGTTTGATCCTCGAACAGAAGTTCTGTCAGATATAGATGATGACGTGAGCCCGCTACTAATATCTGAACCAGCAGCACAGGAAGTAAGTACGCAAGGAATTGGTCCGATCCCTGGTCCAAAAGACATTTTAAAAGATGTTATCCAAGATTGGATTATCGGGACTTTTGCAAGCGAATCGCTAGATTATTTAGGCGTCGAATGTAACGTAACCTGCCCTGATTGTGTCCTATATATTGTTGATGTAGTCGGATCCTGTAGAAGTTGCATTCCTCTCTGTTCATCAGGGGCAACTGGAATCGGTGCAATCACTTGTGTCGCTTGTTTCTATCTCTTCTGTAATGATGCACTTGCTCAGGCAGACTGTCTCGCTTGTCTAGTCTGTCTATACAAGGGAGAAGAACCGAATACGCCGAATACAAACGCGATGCGGTGGGTTCTGGACGAAATTGAGAACGTTCCTTCGAACCCGCTTTAACAGTTATTCTATACCTATCTGATAAATCACCTCTCCTCATAATATCTACTAACTACTGCACTAAAAATAAGTACAAGCGACCATAATAAAACTACTATTGAAATTACAACAAATCTAAATATTTGGTCTTGTTTAATTGGTAAGTTAACAAGTACGGCTGCTATTATAATACAAGATGAAATAAAGAATAAGACTATCCCAAGCCATAAATCAGAGACAGTCAAGCTAGAGACTGGTTTGGCATACAACCACCAGACAACCAAGAGATAGATCATGCTAATGCCGACGATTTGTCCGAACCCACGCACGCTAATTGGGTTGTCAATGGCTTGAACAGCTAACGCGATGATTATTATACTACATAGAATTAACCCGAGTGTTTCGATTTTGTCAGGTAGGGGTCGTCTGGTATCTTTCCCCATATTGATTATGATTACTGAGGGAATAGAAAAAACTGCGGATATCGTATATAATGGAGTTCCTATCGCAATTGGATATTTCTGTCTCCTCGGCTTACTCCTTTGCCTGTGGCTGATAGTACTGCGTGAGCCACGTCGCCAGCCCCCCGAGGCCGGGGAACAGCGTCCGGTGGTTGACGTTCAACTGGTCGAGTTTGTCGCGGAACTCGAGTTTGCGCTCGCCCGGGATGACGATCTTCCGGTAGCAGTCCGGGCGGTCCTCGAGCCACCGGTCCAGAACGATCCGAGGATCCGACTGAAAGGAGAAGACGGCCGACTGGTTGACGATGCGGTCGTCGATCGCGGGCGGCCGGAAGAACATGACGTACTCGTCGTCGCGCTCGGTTTCGGGCGCCCACAGCTCCTGCCAGAGTTCGTTCACGCGGGAGACGTCGTTGAGGTTCCGGGCCGGCCCGGGTCCGTCGCCGGCGGCCTCCCGCAGGTCGTACTCGAGGGTCGCGTTCGAGAGCAGGTGGGTGTCGAGCATGTGCGTCTCGGTCGTCTCGAGGACCGCCTGGTAGCGGTCGGGCAGTTCGGCGTGGAGTTTCCGGTAGTCGACGGCCCAGATCGCGCCGTCGTGGGCGGTGTCGCCGGTGACCGTGGCGAAGTAGGCCGCCACCAGCGGCGAGAACGACCAGTCGAGCAGCCGCGTCGGCAGCCCGTAGTGTTGGGCGATCGAGAGCAGGTGCCAGACCGACCGGAGTTCGTCGATTTCGCCCTCGGCGTACTGGGCGAAGTTCCGGAGTAAGAGGGGTTCGAGGTGCCACCGTCCGGAGTCGCCGACGAAGCGGCCGATCGACGTCTCGAGGCTGAACGCCTCGTCCGGGACCCCGCGGAACACGTAGGGGGAGCGGTGGCGGCCGATGTCGCCCATCCACATCTCCTGAGAGACCAGCCGCTGGAGTTCGGTCCACGTCTCGGCCCGGCGGACGGACGCGGCGCCGTCGCCGGTCATCGCTGCACGCGGTCACACGGGCTTCGGTCACGAGTCGGTGCCGCGGTCACAGTGACGGCTTCTCGGGGCGCGACGAAAAGCGGTTTCACGCACTGGGGTGACTGACGCCGGCTCGAGACGGTCCGCGACGCCGACCGGTCGGTCCTCAGGCCGATGCACACAGCGCCCGTTCGAAGAACGACGCGACCGCCGTCGCGATCTCGTCGTGCGCGCCGAGGAAGAAGTGATCGCCGGCGAACGCCGCCGTCTCGTCGCCGCGCTCCTCGGCCCGCTCGACGATCGGCTCCCAGTCGACGGTGGTGTCGCGCTCGCCGTAACAGACGCGGAGCGGCGCCTCGAGCGACTCGAGCGCCGCGAGCGCGTCGAGGTCGTCTGCGAGTCGCGCGGTCGGCGCGAGGACGGCGCTGTTTGCCCAGTTG
>NZ_JBPJSJ010000008.1:0-167167 GCF_051225675.1 Natrinema sp. CGMCC1.2065
GCGTCCGCGACCCGCGTCACGAGCGCCGTCGTCGCGACCTCGCTCTGAACGTGACCGCCGGCCTCGAGGCCCTGCGTGACGACGAGATCGACGCCGGCGTCGACGGCATCGCGGGCCGCCTCGGCGCTGCCGACCGTCCGGGTGACGACCGCGCCTGCCTCGTGGATCCGATCGACGTACGGAGCGGTATCGCCGAACGAGAGGGTGACGATCGGCGCGCCCGCATCGAGAACGGCCTCGAGGTGGTCGGCGGTGTCGATGGCCGTCGTCGCTTCGTCCAGCACGAGGTTGACTGCGAACGGGTCGTCGGTCAGCCCGCGGGTCTCGCGGATCGCTCGCCGCGTTTCCTCGCGGTCGCGCCACGTGACCGCGAGGTGACCGAGCCCGCCGGCGTTCGAGATGGCGGCCGCGAGTTCCGGTGTGGTCGCGCTGCCGATCGGTGCCTGGACGATCGGGTACTCGATTCCGAGCAGGTCAGTGAGTCGCGTCTCGAGCGTCATCCGTGACTACGCCTGCCGCTTTTCCTTCTCGAGGACCCGGACGTCCTCGATCCCGGTGTCGGGGTACTGGCCGTCCGCGTCCTTTTCGACGGCCTTGACCATGTCCCAGACGACGTTCAGGCCGGTCGTCACGCCCTCGAGTGCCTCCATCTCGCAGCCGGTCTTGCCGGTGGTCTCGACGGTGACCCGGAGTTCGATCCGGTCCTCGTCGAGGGCGAACTCGGTATCGACGTTCGTGATCGGGATCTGGTGACACATCGGGATCGTCTCCCAGGTGTGTTTGACGGCCTGGATCGCGCCGACGCGGGCGGTCGCGAGGACGTCACCCTTGCCGACCTCGTCGGCCCGGATCGCCTCGATCGTCGCGGGCTGCAGGCGGATCTCGCCGGCCGCGACCGCGCGGCGCTCGCTGTCGGGCTTGTCGCCGACGTCGACCATCTGGACGTCGCCCTCCGCAGTTGTATGCGTGAGTTCGTCCGCGCTGCCCTCGCCCATACCGTCGGCCGAGCCGTCGTCACTCATCGCTCCCACCCCAGAGGACCGCGGGAAGCTCCGCGAGCATGTCCGACGCGAGGAAGCCGTACTCCTCGCGCTCGGCGAGCCGTTCGCCCGCGAGCCCGTTGACGTGCGCGCCCGCCGCGGCGGCCTCGAGCGGGTCGGCGTGCTCGAGCAACGCCGCGACGATCCCGGCGAGCGTGTCGCCGGTGCCGCCGACTTTCATGCCGACGGTGCCCGAGCGGCTGATCCGCGTCCGCTCGCCGTCGGTGATCACGTCGTTCGCGCCCTTCGCGAGGACGACGTGGCCCAGGTCGGCCGCGAACGCCTCGATCTCGTCGGCCGCGGCGGCAAGGTCGTCCGCGTCCGGGCCGCCCATCCGCGCGAGTTCGTTGCTGTTGGGCGTACAGACCAGCGTCGCCTCGGTCTCGATCTCGGGGACGACCGCGAGCGCGTCGGCGTCGACGACCGCCCGACCCGTGTAGGCCGAGAGGAACTGGCGGGTCGCCTTGAGGGTCTCGTCGGCGGTCCCGAGGCCGGGGCCGATGACGACGACGTTGTCGTAGTTCTCGGCCGTCTCGAGCAGGTCGTCGGCCACATCGGGCGTCAGAACCTCGCTGTCGTAGGGCTGGACGATCAGGTCCTCGCTGTAGCCCTGTATCTCGCCGGCGACGGAATCGGGGGCGGCGACGAAGGACAGTTCCGCGCCGGCCCGCAGGGCCGCCTGTGCGGCCAGCGCCGGCGCGCCCGTGTAGGGACCGCCGCCGATGACGTTGGGGCGGCCCTCGCGACCGTCTGGCCGCGCGAGGGCCACGTCACCGGGGCCGACGAATCGTTCTGCGGCTGCCGGGATGCCGATGTCCGCGACCGTGACCGCCGCGTCGAGATCGTCGAGCCCCGGCTTCGTCTCGTGGAAGGTGACGACCCGGTCGGCGTCGACGCCGTTGTCGGCGTGATCAGCGCCGTCGGCGTCGAAGCCGGAGGGGACATCGACCGAGACGACCGTCGCGTCGGCAGCGTTGATCGCCGCGGCCGCGGTGGCGGCCGGTTCCCGCAACTCGCCGCTGATTCCCGTCCCGAGCATCGCATCGACGATCACGTCCGCCTCGGGGAGGTCGATCGCGCTCGAGTCCGTGATCTCGTGTGTCTCGTAGTCGGCCCGCTGGAGGGCCGCCCAGTTCTCGCGAGCGATCTCGGTGCCGATCCGCTCGGCCCGGCCCAGCAACAGCGTCGTGACGTCGTATTCATCGAGAAACCGGGCCGCGACGAACGCGTCCCCGCCGTTGTTGCCACGTCCGGCGACGATGGTAACGCTCGCACCCGGTTCCGCGACCTCGCGGACCGCGCGAGCGACGGCGCCCCCGCTCGACTCCATCAACTGCTTTCGCGGGACGCCAAGCGACGCGGCGTTCTCGTCGACGGCGGCCATCCGTTCGCCTGTAATCATGGCTACTGATTCGACCGGCCGACTGGTGAAGATTGCGGACGACCGGCAGCCTGAAACCGACGCGGCCCCCAGCCCGTCCGTGAACGTCTTCTGGCTCGACGAGGACCCTCGCCTCGCGGCGCGGTACCACTGCGACCAGCACGTCAACAAGCTGCTACTCGAGGCCGCCCAGGTCCTGTGTACTGCCGCCCGCGAGAACGGCTACGAGGCCGAGTTCCTCTACGGGTCGACTCACGTCGATCACCCCGTCACGCGGTGGGCAACCGAATCGCGGGCCAACTGGCTCCGGCTGCGCGACCACGCCGAGGCGCTCAACGCGGAGTTCGTCGAACGCTACGACAAGGACGAGGCCCACGCGAGCTGGACGGTCATCGAACGCATCGACGTCGATGCGATCGCGTTCCCGTCCGCGGAGCCGACACCACGTCCCCAGGCGATGCCCGAGGAGTACAAACGACCCGGCGATCCGGTCGCTGCCTACCGCGCCTACTACGCCGGCGAGAAGGCCGACTGGGCCAAGTGGGCGTATACCGACGAACCACCGTGGCTCGCGGCTCATTTGTCCGACGCCGAGTGAACCCACGGCATCTCGAGCGGTCTACTCACCCCCGCGGTCCGTGATACGTGCCCTCGCGGCCCGCGGGACCCGGACTCGATAACGATTATTCGACTTAATTTCGTCCCGATGACTCTGAACGCATAAGTACTCCCGACCCGTATCGAACACATGAACACGCTCGAAGTAACCGAGCCGATCGACAGCGCCGACGACGAATTTCACGACCCCCCGCTCGCACAACCGGACCCCGACATCCATCTGCCCGGAACGCCGACCGTGTCGTTCATCGAGTACGTCGCGGTCGCTATCCGGACGCTGCGTCGCTGAATCGGCACCGACGTGGCCGCGAAAACGGGGTACCGCTCGACCGACCGTTCCGAGCGACGATTCAGTACCGGATCTCGAACCCGTCCTCGTCTCGAGGGTCCTCGTACTCGACCGTGACGTCGTCGACCTCGGCGGCGGGACTGCCCGTGTGACACCACTCGACCATCGCTTCGACGGCGTCATCGGGGCCCTCGAAGACCGCCTCGACGCGACCGTCCTCGAGGTTTTTCACCCAGCCGTCGACGCCGTTCTCCCGGGCCGTGTCACGGGTGTTCGCTCGGTAGTAGACGCCCTGTACCGTTCCGGAGACGAAAACGTGTGCGCGGGTTCGGTCGGTCATGTTCGTGGACTCGAGCGCGACGGGCAAAAATCCGCGGCCGTTCGGCCGGCGAGTGACGCGATGACGATGTGGCGAACGGCCTGCCTGCGTTTACCGCGGCTCTTCGTAGCGGCGAGCGCCGACGATCATCCGGGCGGCAAGTACGACGACGCCGACGGCGAACGCGATCCAGACCGCGTCCGACCCGCCGAACGAATCGGTGTATTCGACGGCGGCGACGAGGAGAACGAGCGCCGCCACGTACAGCGTATTGGTGCCGATGAAGTCCGCCAGCCCGTCCTCGTCGGTAACCCGCTCCGGATCGTAGCCCGCGATCAGTTCGACCACACCGAAGTACTTGATGAGGACACCGAACGCTCCGATGAACCCTGCAGTCACGAGGAGACCGATGACCGAGTCGGTGGCCATACCGAACAATTGACACTCATCTCACAAAACATTTGGTGCGTTAGTCGCGCGGACCAAGCCAGTACTCGCCGGGTCAGTGGGACGCCCCGTTATTCACCGGTTCGCAGGTGATGGAAGATATAGGTCTGGGCGTACCCCGTGTACTCCCCGCCGAGTCGTTCCCGGATCGCTCGAGAAGTGTCAGCGTAAGACCCGCGATCGCAGTCGGGGTAGTACTCCTCGATCGCCGATCTGATCCACGTATCGAGCGGGACGGCCTCGTCGAAGCCCAGCGAGAACAACAAAACGCAGTCGGCGACCTTCTCACCGACACCGACGAACTGCGTCAGATACTCCCGGGCAGCCTCGTACTCGAGGTCACGTGCCGCGGCCGGATGTGCCTCGCCGTCGGCGACCATCTCGGCAGTCCGGACGACGTAGGGGGCACGATACCCTAATCCGAGATCGCGGAGTTCGTCCTCGGTCGCGGCCGCCAGTTGCGCGGGCGTCGGGAACGCGTGGTAGGTCTCGCCGTCGAAGGCGATCGGACTGCCGTACTCCCGAGCCAGCGCCCTGACCATCCCGTGGATCCGACTCACCCGCATCTGTGCCGAGCAGATGAACGCGATCAGACAGCCGAAGGGCGGATCCTGAACCAGACGCAGTCCGCGGTGAGCCTCGTAGGCCTCCCGGAGCAGGGGGTCGTCCGGTCCGGCCGCGACGATCGCCTCGAGGTCGTCGTCCAGACACAGAAGTCGACGGACGGTCGGCTCGGCGTCGGTCGTCGATTCCCACTCGAGGCGATCGTCGCGAGACCGAACACGGATCACGTCGCCGTCGACGACCGTCGAGTACCACGCGCCGGGGGCGGGGTCCCCGTGATACATCTCGCCGTCCTCGCGTCGCCAGAGGTAGCTCTGTCCGCTCTCGAGCGTCCGATACAGATCGAGTCCACCGGCGAGTTCCGCGAGTTCGATCGTGCCCGTCGCCATTCGTTGGGGCCTTCGCGGGGGCAGGCTTTTGCCTTTCGAACCGACCGGGCCGACCCGGAGCAACAACGCGTTTCCGCCGCTTCCCGGTCGGGCGAACCTTCTTACTGTAGGCCACACATTGTCTAGGTATGAATTGCAGGGTTGTCGTCGAAGCTGCCGTGCCGGTATTCGACGTCGAAACACCGGACGAGGCGATCCGTATCGCCATCTCGAAGACGGGCGAGATGTTGAACCCTGACCTGAACTACGTCGAGATCAACATGGGCGAGCGTACCTCTCCGTCCGGAGAGGAACTGCCCCCCGCGTTCATCGCGGCCGACGAGGCACTCGTCGCGCTCGAACTGGAGATGACCGTCTTCAACGTCGAGCGCGAGGAACACGCCTCCCGAATCGCGCGCAAGGAGATCGGCCAACGCCTCGAGAACATTCCGCTCGAGGTCACGCAAATCGAGATCATCGAAGACGAAGACGCCGAGGACGAAACGGACGACGAATCGGCCGGGACCGAGTCGGCCGACGACGAAGCCGTCGAGTCGCCGACCGACGTCGACGAGGACGAGAGTGACGACGAGGAAATCCTCCCCGAGTTCGAGGATCTCGTCGAGTAGTCGTTTTCGGGGCCACGGACGGCGAATAGTCCGATAGTTGTCCGTCTCGAGTCGGTTGTCGGAGAACGTCGAACCGAGAGAGATGAGACTCCGCAGCGGTTGTGACGATCGGAGGATGCGACGAGTGACTCAGTCGGCAGTAGCGGCGACTGCTTCCTGCTCCCCTTCCTCACGCATGTTCTTCGTGATTCCCCCGGCGAGTGCAAAAACAGCGGCCTTGTGGTCGGTCTTCGATTTGTGGATGGATGTCGGTCGGATCCCTTTCGCTTCGTATTTCTCGAGATCGATCTGACAGTTGTCCCACTCGGCGCACTGGTTCGATACCTCCGCGAGAAGGCCGTGAAGGTGAATGAGCTCCTGCTTCTTCATAACCATCCAGTCCTACCCACTGCAGGGTTATATTATTATCTTGAGTTGCGTTAACACGCGCCTCGTGGCGATCGAACGGCCTGTCATCGTCCGGTACGGTTCGAACGGATCACCTACAACGGCGTAATCACAAGCCGGGATCGAGGTAGAGGTTTATTTCTCGCCGTAATAATTTGTTTCTCCCCACGTTCCGAAATGCTGGCTCCGGAGAGTTAAACGGTGACTACTCGGAGAACGACGGCGGGAGAAACCGTACTGCTAGCCGAGCTGTTTCAGCGTCTGGAGGTCACGATCCGTCCGCATGAACTCGGCGGTCCGGTGGGAGGCATGGCAGTTCGGGCAGTGGAACATCTCCGCAGCTGCGGGGAGTTCGTCCGGGGAGACCTGCCAGTCTTTGGTACATTCGGGACACAGTAACTGGACGGTCGTCGTATCCATGTGACTCCCTTTCACTGGGGGATAGAAAAACGTTGCCGCAGTTTCGGACGGTCGAGAATACCACCCGCTCCGAGCCGACCTGACAGATGACGGTCGGAAGCTTACGCAGGTGCGGCCGTATCGGAGGCCTCGAGCAGTTCCTTGTAGCGGTTGCGGATGGTGACCTCGGAGATACTGGCGACGTCGCTAACCTCGTTCTGGGTGACCTTCTCGTTGGTCAAGAGGGCGGCGGCATAGACCGAGGCGGCCGCGAGGCCGACCGGAGACTTGCCGCTGTGGACGCCCTCCTGTCGCGCGGACTCGAGCAGTTCACGCGCCATGCGCTCGGTTTCGTCCGAGAGGTCGAGGTCGCTGACGAAGCGGGGCACGTAGTGTTCGGGGTCGGCCGGCTTGACCTCGAGGCCGAGTTCCCGAATGATGTAGCGGTACGTGCGGGTCAGTTCCATCTTCTCGACGCGGCTGACCGCCGAAATCTCGTCGAGACTGCGGGGGGTGCCGGCCTGTCGGGCGGCGGCGTACAGCGACGCCGTGGCGACGCCTTCGATCGAGCGGCCCGGCAGCAGGTCCTCCTCGAGGGCGCGTCGATAGATGACGCTTGCAGTCTCGCGGACGTTCTCGGGGAGACCGAGGGCAGAGGCCATCCGGTCGATCTCGCCCAGCGCCTGCTTGAGGTTGCGCTCCTTGGAGTCGCGGGTACGGAACCGCTCGTTCCAGGTGCGCAGGCGCTGCATCTTCTGGCGCTGGCGGCTCGAGAGCGACCGGCCGTAGGCGTCCTTGTCCTGCCAGCCGATGTTGGTCGAGAGCCCCTGGTCGTGCATCATGTTGGTCGTCGGCGCGCCGACGCGGGACTTCTCGTCTTTCTCAGCGGCGTCGAACGCACGCCATTCGGGGCCGCGGTCGATCTCGTCTTCCTCGACCACGAGGCCACAGTCCGTACAGACCGTCTCGGCGTGTTCGTCGTCCGAGACCAGTCGGCCGCCACACTCGGGGCAGTGTTCCTGCTCGTCGGATACCGCGGTCTCGTCCTCGGTCTCCGCCTCTCGCTCGTTCGTATAGGTTCGGATGCTCGTATCTGTCATGGTGTATCGGGTGGGTTACTCGGGGCTCCCGGGTGGGGTAACCAGAAGAAACCCGGTCGCCTCGGCTAACATAGGGTAAGGCCGAAACGCATATAAACCTTTCGCCTACTTTATAAACTGACCGTATTTTCTATTATATAGGTTCCGGTTACATAGTGATTAATCGTGTGGGATTCCCCACCTTGGACCGAGTGCCGTCGGACGACCCGAGTCGCTACTCGACGGTGAAGAGATGCCCCTCCCTCGGGACGCCGAACAGTCCGACCCGGGCACCCGCGTCCAGCCACGCGTGTCCGTACGAAAACGACGCCAGGGCGTTGACGAGGTCGTCCCGCTCCCGAAAATGGTTGCCGTCGTCCAGATACGACGCCGCCATCTCGTAGCAGTCGGCGGCCGCCTCGGCCATCGGTGTCCCCTCAGGCGGTGCGATCGTCGCCTCCTCGAGCGCCTCCGCGAGCAACTCTCCGTACCGGTTCGTCTTCTCCTCGAGATCGGCGGCCATATCCGACCGTCGTCGCTTGCGTCCGTAAGTGCATCGGCTGGTCGATGGGCCGTCGGCAGCGTACGGTCGAACCGTCCGGTGCGGTCTCAGCGTGTGCGTCGAGCGATCGCCGCTGCAGCGAGACGTGCGACGCTGCTCTCAGTTCGAACCGACCGCGACGGGCCGGTAGGGCGGCGTTCGTGACAGCCTCGACGACGGTGCCCGCGTCACAGTACGGGGGAGTGATTGCTGAGAACGCAAGCGGTTTAGGCGCTCTACCCCAACCGTGACACATGAGCGACCAGCCACGCGTCGAGATTTATACGAAGACTGATTGTCCGTATTGCGAGAAGGCCAAAGATCTCTTCGACAGCAAAGGCATCGAGTACGAGACGTACAACGTCACCGACGACGACGAACTCTTCGAGGAGATGGTCGAGCGCGCGGACGGCCGCCAGACCGCTCCCGAGGTGTTCATCGACGACGAACTCATCGGTGGCTGGGACGACACCTCCGCGCTGAACGAGACCGGCGAACTCGACGAAAAGCTGGGCATCGCCGAGGACGACGACGATGAGATCGTCGAACACCGCAAACTCATCATCGCCGGCACCGGCATCGCCGGCCTCACCGCCGCCATCTACGCCGGCCGCTCGAACAACGAGCCACTGGTCATCGAAGGCGACGAACCCGGCGGTCAGCTCACCCTGACTACCGACGTCGCCAACTACCCCGGCTTCCCCGACGGCATCGGCGGCCCGGAACTGGTCAACAACATGAAAGAGCAGGCCAAACAGTTCGGCGCTGACCTGAAAAACGGCATCATCGAGTCCGTCGAGCGCGTCGAGCAAAGCTCGACTGCAAACCAGAACGCGTCGCGTTCTGGTGACGACTCGAGTCGTCCCTTCCGCGTCGAGATGAAAGACGGCGACGTCTACACTGCCGACGCCGTCATCGCCGCCTCGGGTGCCAGCGCCCGTACGCTCGACATCCCCGGCGAGGACGAACTCATGGGCTACGGTCTCTCGACGTGTGCGACCTGTGACGGCGCGTTTTTCCGCGGCGAGGACATGCTCGTCGTCGGCGGCGGCGACGCCGCCATGGAGGAAGCCACCTTCCTCACGAAGTTCGCCGACACCGTCTACATCGCCCACCGCCGCGAGGAGTTCCGCGCGGAGGACTACTGGGTCGATCGCGTCCAGGAGAAAGTCGAGGAGGGCGAGATCGAGATCATGAAAAACACCGAACTGATCGAGATCCACGGCTCCCAAGAGGACGGGGTCGACCATGTCACCCTCGTCGAGAACGAGCAGGGCCACCCCACCGACCGTCTCGACGACCCCGAAACCGAGGAGTTCGACTTCGACGTCGGCGCGGTCTTCTTCGCGATCGGCCACACCCCCAACACCGACTACCTCAAGGGAACCGGCGTCGAAACCGACGCCGACGGCTACCTGAAAACGAAGGGCGGCGACGGCGGCGGCCAGACCGAAACCGACGTCCCCGGAATCTTCGGGGCCGGCGACGTCGTCGACTACCACTACCAGCAGGCCGTCACCGCGGCCGGCATGGGCTCGAAGGCTGCCCTGGACGCAGACGAGTATCTGGAGGACCTCGAGCGCGCCGAGTCGACGGCCGAGGAAGCCGAACCCGCTGCAGCCGACGACTGAACCGTCGCGTCGGACCCGCAACGATCATCCCGGTCGCTCTTCCACTCCTCTCCTCTTTTGACGACGCGTTCGATCCCACGCCGAGTAGTCCCTGCACTGTCGTGAGCGGTGACGCAGCTGCTCCAGGACAGTAGCGACACGATCGGCGTGGTACCTCGAGCCCGGACGTGGCGTCGGACGAGCGGCTCACTTTCGCCGCGATACCAACGTGTGGCTCTGCCTCGAGGTCGAGCGGTCGATGCCATCGGTCGGGGTCAGTACTAACTGGGCGGTCGTCCGACTCGATCCCGCGACACCCGTCGCTGGTCGGTGTAGCGTCCGATAAAAGAAAACCGCGGAAATTGAAACCGGAGTGATCCGGTGGTTCTACAGCTTAGTTCTGACGGCGCAGCGCCAGCATGGCAGCGCCGAGGAGTGCGACGAGAGCGACGCCGACACCGAAGCCGGGCGTTCCGTCATCGGAGTCGTCGCCGTCGGAGCCGTCGTCACCGTCGGAGCCGTCGGAACCGTCGTCACCGTCGGAGCCGTCGGAACCGTCGTCACCGTCGGAACCGTCGTCACCGTCGGAGCCGTCGGAGCCGTCGCCCTTGTCGGGGTCTTCGACGGTCAGCGTACCGTCGGCAACGACTTCGCCGTCAGCAGTCAGTTCCCACTCGTAGTCGCCAGCGGAGGCGTTCTCGAGCAGGGATGCCTCGAGCGAGTTGGAGGCACCGCCTTCGAGTTCGACCGTCTCGTCGACGATCGTGTCACCGTCGAAGGTGAACACGATGTCCTCGGAGACGGTTCGATCCTCGTTGGGGTTCTCGACGGCGATCATGCCGGAGACGTCGTCACCAACGACCGGTTCGGCGGGGTCGGTGGTGACGTCGTAGGTCAGCGACTTGGGCTCGTCGGCTTCGATGAGCTCGGCGTCCATGTCGTCCGAGTCATCGTCGACGGGGCCGGTCGCTTCGAGGTCGACTGCCGTGCCAGCAGCGTACCCGCTGAAGTCGAACGTGGCTTCGAACGAGCCGTCTTCGACTTCGACAGTGTCGTCCTCGACGAAGTTACCGGACGAGGCGGCACGCACGTCGACTTCAGAGCCGGGTGCGATGTTGGTCGTCCCCGTCACGGCAGTGTTGCTTGCCGCCGGCAGTTCTTCGTTTGCGTCATCGAGTTCGAAGTTCCGCTCTTCGAGCGTGAACTCGCCGCCGACGTCGAGTTCTTCGTCGTCGTCAGTGACGTAGACGCTGCTTTCAGTGACCGAGAGGTTCCAGTCGTAGCCCTCGTCGGTGGGCAGCTTCTCGTCATCGAAGTTCTCGTAGTCGGGCTTGAGGATCAGCTGGTCACCATCGTAGTCGCCACCGTTGACCAGCTTGAGGTTGAGCGCGTTAGCGTCCTCGTCGTAGTCGCTGTGACCCTCTGGCAGCAGCGCGCTGTTGTTCCAGGTACGGTCTTCCGTGTTGGCAGGCGGATCCTGCTGTTCGAATTCGAGGAAGACACCTGCCTGAGCGAGTTCCTTCCCGATATCGTCGTTGTCACCGGCGTCGATGGCGTCGAAGTAGCCAGTTTTGCCGAAGTCATCGACGGTCAGGAGGAACTGATCATCGTGAGCGATCGTGTCCGTGGCCGTGACGTTCGCGTCCTCGAAGTCGTCGAGGTCGGTCATGGACTGTTCGCTCGGGACCGTGTGGGTCTGGATGTTAGTCGGCCCCGTACCATCCTGCAGCGTCAGGAACGCCGAGTCCTGCTCGTCGACGATTTCAGGATCGTCTTCAGCGGACACATCGCCCTTAGTGTCCCATGCGTCACCAATGGTGAGTTCGTAGTCGTCGCCCTCGAGCGGGGTACTGAGACCGAACTCACTGGCATCGTACGTCGCGCCCTGGACACCGTCAGTGGCGGTACGGTTGACATAGTCAACCTCGACGGAGACGTCTTCGTCATCTGCTTCGTGCAGATCATAGACGGCGTTCTCGTCGAAGTTGCCATCCTTAAGGTGGTCTTCAGTTGCACCAGCAGCACCAGCCAGATGGGTGTTCATCTGGAGGGTGACGGTGTCGTTATCGTAGTCTTCAGCGTTGATGGTAAGTCCGGCTTCGTAGCGGACCTCATCGTACTGACCGACCTGCACAACGGCCTCATCGGAGCCATCGAGGTCGACAGTGATGTTTGCGATGTCACCGCGGTTCTCGATGAAACTCGATTCGCCGAAGCTACGGTCCTGTGCGTCGTCACTCACTTCGACCGTGGCGTTGTCCTCGGCCGCCGAGTCAGTGACGTTGAAGTCGAAGTTGTACTCACCGGTTTCGAGTCCCTCGAAATCAGCAGTGAGCGTTTCCTCGTCGTCTTTGTTGGTGCTGATGTCGAGCGTGACGATATCATCGTCTTCGTGGGAGCCACTATCCGTGATGTCAGTGGCGATTCCATCGTCAGCGAAGACACCTTCGAGTTCCTCGTGGTCGAGGGAATCGGACGAGACGTTGACGTACTGCTGCGACCGGTCGGATTCAAAGTCGATATCGGCCGTGCCGTCTTCCTCGACCGTACTACTGCTGAACTCAACGTTCAGATCCTCCGACTGCGCCCAGAAGTCAACCTGAACGTCGCTGGCGTCTGTACCCGTCGTCCATCCACTACTACCACCGATCTGGAGGTGGTATGGCTCACCAGCTTCCAGTTCAGACGTGTCGATGTCTGCTTCACCGTCTTCCACTTGGATCGTGGTTACACGGCTGTCACTATCGGGCTCATCTTCGTAGAGGCCCTCGTAGACTACAACGCCCGATGCGTCAATGTAGTCCGACGAGTCGTCACTCTTGTCTGCATCTGAGTCACCGATCGTTACCTCCTGGCCGATCCACACATCATTCCCTTGGAGATCGTCGGGGGATGTGTAGGTCGACCCTTCGTCGTAGTTGTCCGCGTTCAGGGCTGCTGCCGCGCCGCCCGCAAACGCTGCGGACATCGCGACAACAGAGAGGACCATAAGCGCGGCCAGGACTACTGCACGTCCCTTTTCGCGATAGGTCGTTTCGTTTGTCATTTATGTTGTGTTATTATCGTGTTTCGATTAGTTAGCGCGCGATTCACCGGGATCGAGTACGCAATCGAACCGCCCCGGCGACGGTTCGGGCTGCGTATACTCGTCCTCCGGGTAGGGGTGTCAAAATCTATTCAACGTCTTGTAATAAGCTTTCTTGTTGAACCCCCTCCTATACTGATTGGTTCGTAAGGATATCTTACCCGCTGCAGGCTCGAGATACACTCCGATAATATTTCATTACCGGAGGTCGACGTGGTCCCGCATACGTCGTCTAGAAGAACTACTCTCTGCGAGCCTCGTCCCGGGATATCCGCTCGGCTTCCTCCCGAGAGACCAGTTCCTTCGACCACCCGACCGCCGAGTTCGGAATTGGTCGTGTCGCCTCGATCAGAACCCGTCGACGCGGGGCAGAAACAATCGTGCCGACCTAGTGTCTGTTACTCCTCGTCCCGGTAGACTCGGGCCTCGAGGTAGGCGTCAATCTCGCTGCGGACGCCCTCGAGCCACGCGTCGTCGCGGGTCGAGGCGCGACGCACCGTGGCGCCGTTAATCAACGTTACGAGCGTCGCCGCAGTCGCGTTCGGATCGCACTCTTTGAAGACACCACGCTCGATTCCGTCCGCAATGAGATCCGCCAGATACTGCTCGAACACGTCGTCGCTGCGGGTGAAGTGTTCCCGGTAGGCCTCGTCGTGGATCGCCTGCGCCCGGAGTTCGAACAGCGTCGCGGCCAATCGGGACTCCCAGTCGTCGTCGACGAACTGCGTGACGACCGTCTCGAGGCTGTGCTTCGGGTCCTCGACGGACTGTGCAGTCACCTGCTCGCTGTATCGGTCGAGTACGAACTCGAGCGTCGCAATGACCAGATCGTCCTTTCCGTCGTAGTGGTGGTAGATTAGCGATTGGCTCTTCTCGAACTCGTCGCCGATCTTCTCGATCGTGAGGTCCGCGTAGCCGTGTTCGCGCAACGACCGCGTCGTCGCAGCCATTATTTCTTCGCGCGTACCCGAGGGTTCGTCGAACAAATCGTCCGTCACGGCTGCCCTCCGATAGTCGTGTCGTCTCCGACATCGCTCGAAAGCCACGTTTGAACGCCGGTGGTACTCGAGTTCCCTCTTGGCATACCACGCTGGACGAGAGCGGTTTACAAAAACGCCTTGATTGAACGTTCAATCAGAAAGTATATCCGTCAGTGTTCTAGTTATCAATCAATGAGAAACGGTCTTCGATTCGAATATACTTCCCGTGAAAAACGGATCCATTCGACGAATCGTCCCTTCAAATCGACGGGTCGCAGGTGGTCTCCGTGACGAGTCGAGTGACGACCGCCGTCATGGCGGCCCTCCTTATCGTCGGCTTCGGCGGGGCCTTTGTACCCGTCTCCGCACAAGAGGCTGGCGGTGGTGGGTATACCGCACCCGATCGAGGCAACCCCAACCTTGGGGTGTTGCTCCCCGATGACGAAGTCCAACCGGGGACGACGACCACCCTCGAACTTCAGATCCGCAACGACGGCCGGGTCGTCTCCGGGTCTGGGGAACGCGTTACTAACGCTCGATCCACAGTCATCGAAATTACGGACGGTGGTCCGTTCGAAGTGGAGTCCGGCAAGACCGCGATCGGAACCGTTCCCGACGGCGAAACGATCCCGGCAACACAACGGATTAGTGTACCCGAAAATATCGAACCCGGCGAGTACGAGATAACCGTCAAGACGCGATACAGTTACAACAGCTACATCAGCACGACCGGGAGCGCCGACCGGAAGACGGAGACCGAAACGCACGACGTGACGATCGTCGTGCCCGAAGAACCGCGGTTCGAGGTCACTAATGTGGCGACCGATGTCGAACCCGGCTCGAGCGGCGACGCGACGATCGAGATCGAAAACGTCGGAACGGAACCCGCGAACTGGACCCGAACGACCATCGCTGGCGGGAACGGGATCACCGTCGACGGAAGCACGGCCGAGCGGCCGGCCGAAGAGATACTCGGCGACCTCGCACCAAACGAATCGACGACGATGTCCGTCGATGTCGCGGTTGCGGAGGGAATGAGTGGCGGCGACCGCCCGATCGAGATCGGGTTTAGCTACCGGGACGCTGACGGTATCGAGCGAGAAGCGAACGAAGTGACCGCGTCGCTCTCCCCCGCGTCGGAGCAGTCCTTCTCGCTCCGGAATCTCGAGGGGTCGCTTTCGGTCGGCTACGAGGGCGACGTAACGGGTAAAATCGTCAACGATGGCCCCCGGCCCGTCGACGACGCCGTCCTGATCGTCGAGCCGATGAGCGAGTCGCTGTTCGTCGAGGACACCCGCTACGCGCTGCCGGCACTGAAAGAGGGTGAAGCGACCGAGTTTAAGTATCCCATGGACGTCAGCGGACAGGCCGACGCCGGCGCGCGTCAGCTTCGCTTTACCGTCGAGTACACCGGCAGCGGGGACGCGACGCTGACCGACGGCCCAATCTCCGAGCGGGTGGTCGTCGACGAGCGGCGCGACGAGTTCTCGATCGCCGACGACGGCATCTCGGTCAGTCAGGGCGAGTCGAGCGACGCCGTCCTCGAGATCACGAACCAGCGGTCGGAGACGCTCTCGAACATCGACGCCAAACTCTACGCCGACGACCCGCTCGACGCGCCCGATGGCGAGGCGTTCGTCAACAAGCTCGAGCCCGGCGAATCGGCGGAGATCCGGTTCGAACTCGAGGCGACAGAGGACGCGACCGTCGAGACGCATCCGGTAGAACTCGACTTCGAGTACGAAACCGAACGCGGCGAGTCGATTCTCTCGGACACCTATCAGCATCCGATCGAGGTCACGGCCAGCGAAGACGATGGCGGAGGGGTTCCCTCGGTCGTCGTCGGGATACTCGTCGCACTCGCCGTGAGTACGATCGGGATCGCCCTCTGGTATAGACAGGACTGACGATGCCGGACATCGACGCGTTCCGCGACGACGACCCGGGGGAGAGCGAGCCGTTACTGACAGACCGGCTGGAGACGGTGATCACCGAACATCCCCTGAAAGTTGTCCTCGCGTTCGCCGTCGTGACCGTGCTGCTCGCCAGCGGCATCGGTGGCGGCGGGGAGCAACAGGCCGGGACCGATCAGTTCACTGAGGGTCTCGAGGAACAGGAGGCCTACGAGGAGATGCAGGCCGACTTCGCAAGCGGCGCTCGCGACGAGGGGAACGCAACCGCGAGCCTGTTTTTGGAGGACGGCCGGAACGCCCTCTCGAAACCGAACCTCCTCCGGATGCTCGAATTCCAAGAACGGGCGGAAAACGAGGATGGACTGCGGGTCGCATCGACGACGAGTCCGGCGTCACTCGTGGCACGACAACTCGATCCGAGCGCGACAACGCCGGAGACCCAGTACCGTGCCATCGAGCGCGCGTCACAGCGCCAGCTCGAGGCGGCGATCGCGGACGCCGACGAGACGGCGGGTCTCCCGGTAAGTACCGACTTCACCCGCGAGTCGGCCGCAGCGGACGTCGCTCAGGTCGCAGTGACCTACGACGTACCGCCGAACGCGGATACCGACGACACCGCCGAGCTACAGAGCCGAACCGTCGAACTGGCCAACGAGATCGACGGCTACGAGTCGGGGGATAACGTCGTGGTCTTCGGCGACGCGATCATCGAGGAGGAGATGCTGCAGTTGCTCGGCGATACCTCGATGGTCGTCTTCCCCGCGGCGCTCGTCTTGATCCTGTTTTTCCTGCTGGTGGCCTACCGGGATCCGATCGATCTCGGCCTCGGCCTCGTCTCGCTACTGCTGACTATAGTCTGGACGTTCGGGTTCATGGGTCACGCTGGGATTCCGTTCTCGGATTCGCTGATCACGGTCTTTCCGTTGTTACTCGCGGTCGGGATCGACTTCGGGATTCACATCATCAATCGATACCGCGAGGAACGCGCCGCGGGTGCGGCGATCGGCGACGCGATGGGTATCACGACTGGCCAGATGTCCGGCGCGTTCATGATCGTCACCCTCACGACCGTCATCGGGTTCGCCGCGAACCTGACGAGTTCGCTGTCACAGCTTCGCGATTTCGGTATCGTCGCCTCGGTCGGAATTGCGTTCACGTTCCTGATCTTCGCCGTGTTCCTGCCGGCCGGAAAGGTCGGACTGGACCGGCTCCGGGAAGGGACGCGGTTCCCGGCGTTCGGCTCGACCCCGCTCGGTAGCGACGACTCCATACTCGGCCGCGTTCTCCCCATTGGAACGAGACTTGCGAAGATCGCACCTGCCGTCGTTCTCGTGACTGCACTCCTCTTTGGCGGCGTTGCGGCCAGCTACGGGACGGGCGTCGATTCCGAGTTCTCTCAGGAGGCGTTCTTCCCGGACGAAACCCGACTCGATCAGTATGAACGGCTCCCGGGCCCGCTCCAGCCAGGCGAGTACACGTTCCTGACGGTCCTCGACTATCTCGAGGAGGACTTCGATCAGGGGTTCGTGGGGTCGGTGACGGTCTACGTCGACGATCCGGACGTCAGATCGAATACTGCCTTCCGTGAGGTTGATCGCGCGCTACAGGACCCACCGGATGCGTTCAAGGAGACCGACCGGCGCGCGGAGGCAACCAGCATCGTGAGCGTCACGGAACAGCGGGCGGCGACCGATCCCGAGTTCGCGGCGACGGTCAAGCGAACCGACTCGAACGGGGACGAGTTGCCGGACCGGGACGTCGACCGGGTCTACGACGAACTGCTCGAAAGCGACGAGGGGCCACAGTACGTGACCAGCGATCGAAGCGCCACGCGTATCGAGTATCAGGTGGAACCCGACGCCGATCAGTCCGAGGCGACGGCGGCCGCGAAAACGGTCGCCGACGGGATGGACATGGATGCGACTGCGACGGGAACGATGGTCGTCAACCAGGCCGTCATCGACCGGATCACCGAGTCGGCGATGCGGAGTCTGGTCGTCGCGTTCGTACTTACCGCCGTCTTCCTGATGCTCTCCTACCGGTGGCTCGAGGGACGGATGATCTACGGCGTGATCAACCTCGTCCCAGTCCTCGTGACGGTCGCGATGCTCGCGGGTTCGATGCGACTGTTCGACATCCCGCTGTCGCCGTTCAATGCGCCGATCCTGTCAGTCTCGATCGGACTCGGCGTCGACTACACGGTCCACTTTATGCACCGGTTCGTCGACGAATATGAGTCGGGTGCCGATGTCCACGAAGCGCTGCAGGTGACCGTTCGCGGTACCGGAGGCGCTCTGACCGGGAGTATGCTCACGACCGTCTGCGGTCTCGGTGTCCTCTACTTCGCGTTGATTCCGATGATCATGGAGTTCGGACTCCTCCTCGCGATGGGGGTCCTCTATGCCTACCTCACGTCGATCGTCATATTGCCGTCGACGATCGTTGTCTGGGACCGCCTCGAGCGACGGTTCGGTCCGATCGGCGGTGTTCCGTGGTAGGCTTTCGCCGTCCGTTCACACATGCCGGACGCGAGCGCTGTTCACCTACGATTTGCTCTCGCCATCGTGTTATGTGGTCGCGCCCCCTCGAAAACGGTACTCGACTCGCCCTCGAAACGCGACTGAGCGAACGGCCCATAGGGTTGTACACGGCGCGAACGACCGGACCTTCAGCGGTTCTCGCGTTGCTCGACCTTGTTCAGCTCGATCAACAGCCGGAAGATCGCCTTGACGAGGTTCGCGTCGACGTCGAACTGTTCGGCGTTGTCCCCCGCTCGGTCCATGACCTGCTGTTCCTGTGACTCGTCGGTCGTCGGCAGGTCCTGTTCGTCTTTGACCGCCGCGATCGTGTCCGCGACGTAGGTCCGCTGGGCGATCAGCTCGACGATCTCCTGATCGATCGAGCGGATCTCCTCGCGGAGTTCGTCGAGGCTCATCTCGTCGGGCGTGCGGTTCTCATCGTCGTCGGTCGGGTCGTCGGTTGGCTCTCGAGTCATAGTCGTTGCGTACCGTCGGTTCGCGTTTTCAGTAGCCGCGTCCGTCCGTCCCGGTCGGTCCAGCGCTCCTGTACGGCCTCGAGCGCGTCCCGTTCCCCGACGGCGACGTAGCTCGGGCCGGTGCCGGACAAGGAGACGCCGGCGGCGTCGGGGAGGGCGTCGAGCATCGGTCCGGTCGGGAACTCGAGGGCCGCGGCGAACGCGAAGCCGTTGACCGTCATGGCCTCGCCGTAGCGGCCGTCGAGTGCGAGTTCTTCGACGAGTCGGGCCATCGGCGCGATGCGCTCGCAGGCCGAGACGTCGGCGTCGGCGCTGTAGGACTGTTCGGGCGGGGTGTACACGAGCGCGTGCCAGTCGATCTCCTCGCGGGCGAGCAGGGCGTCGGCCGTGTTGTCGGTCACCGTCACGCCGCCGAGCATGCTGGCGCTGGCGTCGTCGAAGGCACCGGTTACGGTGACGCCGGCGTCGCGGGCGGCCCGGACGCCGAGCCGGCAGGCCTCGATCCGTTCGACCGCGTCGGCGACCTCGAGCGCGTCGAGCGTCGCGAGGACCGTCGCGTTCGCGGCGGCGCTGGAACTCTTCAGGCCGGAGGCCATCGGCACGTCGCTTTCGGTCGTTACGCGGGCGCCGACGGTGGACTCGTCCAGGCCCGCGGCGGCCGCGTACTCGGCGACCGTCAGTTCGACGCAGCGTTCGACGAGCGTCGTATCGGCCTCGGGCCGGCCGGCGACCTCGCCGACGACGTCGCCGTCGTGGGTGAGTTCGACGCTGGCCGTCGTCTCGAGGTCGATCGCGAACGCCGACCCGGTGCCGGTCGCGAGTGCGTTGAGTACCGTCCCGGCTGCGGGTGCGACAGCACGGCCGTCCATACTCGAACACTCTCAAAGCGTGTACTTACGGCTGACGGTCTCGTGGTTACGCGACCCAGACGGGAGCGGGGTGTTTCTCGAGCGGGTACCGACACCTCGAGGGCGAACGTCTAGACCGGACCGACGCGGGCAACGGAACGCACTCCTTTTCCCCGATCCGACCGAACGAGCCCCTATGAGCGCGCGCAACAACGTCGCCCCCAGCACGATCGGCGTCGATCTCGTCGACGGCGGCGTCGTCGTCGAGTACCACGACGGTCGGGAGGTCTTCTACCACGGTCCGCCGGAACCGGTCGAGGATGCCGTGACGACCCCGCCCGGCAAGGAGGTCCACGTCCTCGTGACCGATCCCGACGGCGTCGAGGGCGTCATGACCTACGTCAACGATCGCAACACCCACGACGACATCCTCGAGTCGACCGGCGTCGGCCGCGTGATGCTCGATCGCAACGACGAAGAAGAGCTGTTCCCCGGCGTAACCGTCGCCACGGAGGCCTACTCGATCCGTGTCGAGGCGGACCCCTCGGTCGTCGACGGGCGGGTGTTCGTCTTCGCCGAGGACGAGATGAGCGAACACGCCTACGAACTCGTCGAGGAGGCCGACTGATGCCGCTGCAGAAGTCCTGGCGCGACCTCGATCGCGACGCGGTCGCCGCCGCCCCGGATCGGCCCGGCGTCTACGAACTCGGCGACGGATCTGGCACGGTACTGGCGGTCGACCACGGCGTCCTCCGGGACGAACTCAAGAGCGCGCTGGCCTACGGGGACGGCGACCGCGTCCGCTGGACCGAAGCCCACACGCTCGAGCGGGCCGCGGAACTCGCCGCCGAGCATCGCGACCGACTCGAGTGACCTACTGGATGTAGGACGGATCGCTGTCGTCGCAGTGTTTCTCGTGGTCGGCGGCGTCCGCCTGTTCGTCGAAGAGCATCCCGCAGGTCTCGCACTCGTACCAGGTGGCGTCGTCGCGTTCGGTCTGGACGACCATGGTAGTCGTTGGAACGCGAACGACAAAAGGCGTTGCTCCGGTTCCATCGCCCGGGAACTGACCCGCGACGCTATGGTCAGTTCTCGAGTTCGGTCAGTTCCTCGACGTCGGGAATCTTCTCGCTGGCCGAGGTGATCTGTTGCATGCGCTGTTCGTGTTTCGTGTAGGCGTAATCGGCCAGTTCGGACGGGCTCGGGCCGGGGCCGCTCTCGGAGCTTGCACCGCCGTCACCGGCCAAACTCTCCTGGACGAGTGGCACCAGTTCGTCGACCGTCTCCCGAAGGAGGTCCGGCTCGACCTCGCCGTCGCCCACGAGCGACTTGAGTTTGGCCATCCCGAAGCCGACGTGACGACCCTCGTCGCTGCGGACCAGTTTGAGCCCCTCGACCAGCCCCGGTAGGTCGGGAAGTTCGGGCTCGTTTTCGCCGTAGGCAAGCGTGAGGCCGTAGTAGCCGGTCTGGGCGAGGATTCCTTCGATCGTCAGATGGTAGTGACAGTGTGCACGCGCACGGTTTTCGGGAGTATCGTCCTCGAGCAGCCGCGCCATCGCCCGCTCGTTGCGCTCGAACAGTTCGTCGTACGGCTCGTTGTACCACTTCTCGTCGGTCGGCGACGATCGCTCCTGCCCGCGGCGCTTCTCCTCGGCGTGGATGACTTCCCGCCAGTAGCGGTCGAAGAAGTCCGTGTGTTTCGACTCCTCGTAGAGCTGGGTCGTGAGGAACATCTGGTCGTTGATGTCCTCGAGGACGACGGCCAGCGGCGCGAGGTCCTCGGTCACCGATTCTTCGCCAGCGCCGAACAACGCGAGCGACTGCTTGAGCCCCTCGAAGGCCGGCTCGGAGAGTTCGGCCGCTCCCTCGCGGTCTGCCTCGAGATCGACCTCGTGGGGGTCCCAGTGTTTCTCGACCGCGTTTCGGTAGTAGTTGTGCGAGCGAATTCCCGTATCGAGTTGCATTGCCGGCTCGTCAGCGCTCATGCGTGCCCGAACATATGCGTCGGTCCCCGATGAGGCTGTATCTCATGTATTAGGGTGTTTAAGTGCTATCGGGCCGAACGCGACGTATGGGTCTCATCGCGGAGTTCCAACATAACTCGCCGGATATGCCGCTGACGGACGCCGTTGCGGCCGTTCCGGACGTGACGCTCTATATCGACCGAATCCTCGTCGTCGATCCCGATCGGCCGGTCGTCCTCTGTCGGGTCATCGGCGACGAGGAGCGGTTTTCGGCGGCGCTTGCGGACGATCCGACGGTCGAAATGGCCGAGACGATCGACGCAGGCGGGGACGAGGATGCGATGTACCGGATCAGACTCCGGAACCCGCCGCTGCCGATCTACCGAAAGTACGTCGAACTCGGGACGACGCCGCTGGGCGGTATCGTGACCGTCGACGGCTGGTGGGCACGCGCCCGATTCCCCGACCGGGAGGCACTCGCCGAATACCGGGCGTTCTGTACCGAGCGGGGCAGTGACTTCAAACTCGAGCGACTCACCCGTGAGTCGGCGAGCGACGAGCCGCCGTTCGGGCTCACCCGCGAACAGTACGAGGCCCTCGTCGAAGCCCGCGATGCGGGATACTTCGCCGTCCCGCGGGCGGCCTCCACCGAGGAGGTCGGCGATCGACTGGGTATCTCGGCACCGTCTGCCTCCGAGCGGCTCCGTCGCGGGATCGATCGATTGCTCGAGAACGCGCTGTGAGGGCGCTTCCGAGGGGACAATTCTCAAGGCCACCGGCGCGAAAGGAACGGGTATGAGTTCGTCGGAAGCGGACGGCGTGACGCTGTCGGTTCGCGCCGCGGAGAAAGGCGACGCCGGCCGGGGCGTCGCGCGCATCCCCGAGCAGGCGCGGCGACAGCTCGGAGTTCTCAGCGGCGATACCGTCGTGATCGAGGGCACAGAGACGACGGTCGCCAAGATGTGGCCGGCCGACGCGTCCGTCCCGGAGACGGCGATCCAGATCGACGGCGATACGCGCGCGAACGCGGGCGTCCACGTCGGCGATACGGTCGCCGTCCGGGCCAAGGACAAGTCGACGATCACCGACGCCGACCGCGTGACCCTCGTCGCGCCGCCGGGACTTTCCGACCGCCAGCAGCGGGCCGCCGAAACCGACGCGACGAAGCGACTCCGGAACCGACCGGTCCGTGCCGGGGAACAGATCCGGATCGAAGGGATCGACCAGCAACCGTTCAGGGTGACCGACACCGATCCGAACGGCGACGTGCGGATCACCGACGAGACGACGGTCCGGATCGTCGACGCCGGCGCGGGATCGGGTGCTGTCGGCTCGAGCGACGCCGGCTCCGGTACCGCTGCCAGCGGCGGTTCGGATACCCGCAGCGAGGGGGCCGCGTCCCTCCCGTCCGACGGCGCGACCGACCGCGACGAACCCGGGCCGAGTTCGGGCGTCACCTACGAGGACATCGGCGGCTTGGACGAGGAACTCGAACTGGTCCGGGAGATGATCGAACTCCCGCTGTCGGAACCGGAGCTGTTCCGTCGTCTCGGCGTCGAGCCGCCGTCGGGCGTTTTGCTGTACGGCCCGCCGGGCACCGGGAAGACCCTGATCGCACGGGCAGTTGCCAACGAGGTCGATGCCAATTTCGAGACGATCTCGGGGCCGGAGATCATGTCGAAGTACAAAGGCGAGAGCGAGGAACGGCTCCGAGAGGTGTTCGAAACCGCCGAGGCGAACGCACCGACGATAATTTTCTTCGACGAAATCGATTCTATTGCGGGCGCTCGAGACGGCGAGGGTGACGCCGAAAACCGGATCGTCGGCCAACTGCTGACGCTGATGGACGGTCTCGACGCCCGCGGCGAGGTCATCGTCATCGGCGCGACCAACCGCGTCGATACGATCGATCCCGCACTCCGGCGCGGCGGTCGCTTCGACCGCGAGATTCAGATCGGCGTCCCCGACGAGGAGGGCCGCCGGGAGATCCTCGAGGTCCATACCCGCGGGATGCCACTCGCGGACGATGTCGACGTCGACGCGATCGCGCGACGGACCCACGGCTTCGTCGGGGCAGACCTGGACGCCGTCTCGAGCGAGGCCGCGATGGCGGCCATCCGCGACCGGCCGACCGATACCGACGAGAAACAGGACTGGAACCGGAACCCGACGGTGCGAACGGCCCACTTCGACGCCGCGCTCGCGTCGGTCGAGCCCTCCGCGATGCGCGAGTACGTCGCCGAGTCGCCGACCACCGACTTCGACGACGTGGGCGGCCTCGAGGCGGCGAAACAGACACTCCGGGAGTCGGTCGAGTGGCCGCTGACCTACGACCGACTCTTCGAGGAGACCAATACGAACCCGCCGTCGGGCGTCTTGCTGTACGGGCCGCCCGGCACCGGCAAGACGTTGCTCGCCCGGGCGCTCGCGGGCGAGACCGACGTCAACTTCGTCCGCGTCGACGGGCCCGAGATCGTCGACCGCTACGTCGGCGAGAGCGAGAAGGCGATCCGCGAGGTCTTCGAGCGCGCTCGCCAGTCGGCACCCTCGATCGTCTTCTTCGACGAGATCGACGCGATCACCGCCGCCCGCGGCGAGGGCCACGAGGTCACCGAACGCGTCGTCTCACAGCTGCTGACCGAACTCGATGGAATGCGGGAGAACCCCAACCTCGTGGTGCTGGCCGCAACGAACCGCAAAGACCAGATCGACCCGGCACTGCTTCGACCCGGCCGGCTCGATACCCACGTCTTCGTCGGCGAACCGGACCTCGAGGCTCGGAAAAAGATCCTCGCGGTCCACGCCGAGGGCAAGCCGCTCGCCGACGACGTCGACATCGACGACCTGGCGGTCGAACTCGAGGGGTACACCGGTGCCGACCTCGAGGCGCTGGTCAGGGACGCCTCGATGCGAGCGATCCGCGACGTCGCGAGCGAGTACGGGCCGGAAACGGCAAACGAGAAGGCTTCGGAGGTCCGAATCGAGCGCCGCCACCTCGAGGCCGCGCGGGACGCAACCGACCGGCCCTAGCGTCGCGTCACGGGCCGGCGATCCGAGGCCGGCCCGTCGGCGTCGGCGGCTCGGTCAGTGTCGTCACGATCGTCCGTCCGGGGCCACCGAACGCAGTTCGTCGACGGTACCGAGGACGGAGAGGTCGTCGCCGGCCCGGAGGGTCAGGTTGTCCGCCGGGAACGGACGGACCTCGCCGTCGCGGACCACGGCGAGGACGGTCCCCGGAACCCACCCGACGAAGACGTTCTCGAGCGACCCGCCGTCGTCGACGGTGACCGACCTGACCGTCCCATCGGCCGCACGGAGCGCGGCGAGTAGCCGGAAACCGTCGTCAGGGGGGCCAGACCGAGCCGCGAGTCGATACCGGGTGTCAGGCTCGGTAGCGAGTCGGTCGGCAACGTCGGCGTCGACGGCGACGGTCGCGGCGTCGCCATCCGTCGCCCACAGCCGTCCGGTCGCGACGAGGCGACTCGATCCCTCGGCGGTCGCCCAGACTTCGACGGGGTCGCCCGCGCCGACGGCGGGCGCCGGCTCGCCGCGGATCGACACCGCGACGGTTCCCGGCGGGATGGTCGCTGCGATCCCCGACCGGGTTCCCCCGACCGCGAGCCGGTCGATCGCCCCGTCGGCCCCGACCGTGATCGAGACGTGGCCGAGATCGTAATCGCGCTCGAGCCGGCTCGAGAGTCGGGTTCGAAGCGCCGAGTGGGTATCGACCTGCGGTAACAGGACCGTGCTGCCGGCGAGATCGCGTTTGATCGACGGCTCGACGGATGGGGAGCCCGCCGCGTCGTCGATCCGGTCGGGCAGCCGGACGACCGACGGGAGCCGCGCCGACCGAACGAGTGCGGCGATCTCGCCGGTCGCGCCAAGTCGCTCGATGTCGAAGACATCGCGGGCGATCCGATCGCCCACCCGCCGGCCGCCCTCGGCGCTGAGGGCGCTCGCGGCGATCGCCCCGAGGAAGTACGCGGCGGTGGCGTAGTGAACGAGCGGCGTCCCATCGAGTATCGTCGACCGACCGAGCCCGACTGCGTTCAGCCAGCCGACGACGACGCCGAGCCCCGCGAACAGCCCCACGCCAACGGGGAGCGCTCGAGCGCTCGCGACGCGGTAGCCGAACGCGACGACCGTCGCGACAAGCCCCGACAGGAGCGCGAACCCGACGACGGTTCGCATCGCCGTTTCGGTCCACTCGGTGACGACCGCCTGAGCGAGGACGCTCATGGCGACACCCCCGTCGCCGCCTCGACGGGCGGCGGTGGACGCAAGTCGTGATCGTCATCGATGTAACGCTGGAGGGTGACTTTGTCCCCCGAAACGAACACCGATTCCCGGTCGTCGAGTGTCTCCGGATCCGGATCGAGCTGCCACCGGTTCCGGTCGGCAACGGGCTTTGCTCCCGTCGTCTCGGTCGCATCGACATCGGCCGGTGAACTCGCCGCAACGGGATGGATCGAATCGTCAGTCTCGCCCTTGCTCGCCTCGAGCGCCGATGCGATCGTCCCCCCGGAGACGTGCCGGACCGCGTAGTCCGCTCGCTCGAGGCGGGCCAGCGCCTCCCGCTCGGGGTCGTGACCGGTCGCGGGAACGGCGATGCGAGCGTGATCTGCGGCCAGGAGCGGCGTGGCGTCGGGTGCGGGAACGGCGACGGTAACGGTCTCGTCCTCATCAGTCGAATCGTCGGCTCCCGTCTCTCGCCCCGGGCGGGCACACCCGTCGACGGACAGGACGGTTCCCGTCGTCGACGCGTCTCGAGTGACGACCTCGACGGTCGTCCCGGGCACCAATCCGGGCGGGAAGGGGGCGGAAACCGAAACCGCACGCCAGCCGTCCGGAACCGCAGCCGCGACGCCGTCGGTCGGCGGTGCAGCGGCGACGGTCGCCCGGCCGCGGCCGTCGATCGATACCGACACGGCGGTCAGGTCGTATTCGGTTCGGAGCCGCGTCGCTAGCCGGGTCTCGAGGGCCGAAAGCGGAAGGTCCGCGGGCAGTCGCCACGCGTCGGCTTCGATCGCCGTCCGCACGTCCGGTGACAGCGGCGGGTAGCCGTCGATATCGCGAACACCGCCGGTTGTCTGGATCCGCACCTGTCCCATGGCATCGACTGCGTCGATGGCTGCGGCCGACAGCGACCGCGTCCGGATAGTCGGCCGATCGGCCCCGATCGGGAGTTCCGCGGCGATGCGCTCGCCCTGACTCGCCGCGGACGCCGAAAGGAGGGCGACGACGAGCGCCGCGGCCCCGAATCGGGGGACCTGCGCTCGACTGACCCCTCCCTCGAGGAGGCCGACGAAATACCCGTTGCACCCGGCGAGGAAGACGCCGATACTGACGGCGGCCGGGAGCGGGAGTTCGCGATCCCGGCAGTCAGTTACGACGGCGAGGGCACCGACGACGATCGCGGGACCGACGCCGACGACGAAGCCGAACGCGATACCGACGACGAGTTCCGTCGTAATTTCGATCATCGGTGGTAGCGGCCGGCGATCATCGGGAAACGACCCGGATGGTCGGGTTCGGTTGCTCGTCGATATAGTTGCTGTCCGACGGCGGGATCACCTCGAGCTGGATCGCCCCCATGTCCTGATCGGCCCGCAGGCTCTGGTCACCGCTGAAATCGAGCTGTGCGTGATTGTCGTCGCCGGTCGGTTTGTCGAGGACGCCGTCGAGTTGCGCCGAGTCGGCGGTCGCGACGATGGTTGCGTCCGAGACGTTGTTCCCGTTCTCGTCGATCGCGTAGACGTCTACCTTCGCGTCGCTTCCGGTCGCGTCCGCCTCGATCACCTGATCGTCGTCGGCGATCTTCACGGTCACTTCCGTATCGCCGACGCTACCGATCCCGCCGAGCATGTTCAGCATGATCGCGAGCGCCGCGACCCCGACGACCAGCGCGATGACTAGCCGGATCGGCAGTCCCTCGATCGCGCGGTCGTCGCGAGCGAACGACGACAGTGATCGATGCGGTCCGTCCCTCGAATCGGACTCAGTCCGGTTCGAACTCATGGGCGTGCTGGCCGCGGCTTCCGTCTTAAACGGTGGGACGCGGGTTCAAATACGAAGCCGCGGGAGTCGGGGCCGTGAGCTTCGTACTCGGTCGCGATGCCGACCGCGAGGACGGCCCCAGCTGTCGGCTCGGTGTCTATCGGGCGCTCGACGGCAGCGACGGCGCCCCGCTCGCGCTCGATCTGGACTCTCCCCACGCGATCGCGCTCGTCGGCAAGCGCGGCTACGGTAAGTCACATACGATGGGTGTGATCGCGGAGGGGCTCGCACGGGCGCATGGACTCGCACCAGTCGTTGTCGATCCGATGGGAGCGTTCGCAACGCTCGCGGCGTCGGCGGACGGCAAGCCGGTTCCGGCGACGGTCGTCGCGGAGCCGACGGTCGCGCCGGCGTCGCTCGACCCCAGGTCGTGGTGTACGCTGCTCGGTCTCTCGCCGGAAAGTGCCGCCGGAAGCCTCCTCTGGCGGGCCGCACAGGCCGAACCTACGATCGACGGCATGCGAACGCACGTCGAATCGGCCGACGCGGCACGCGCCGCACGACGCGCGGCGACGAACCACCTGCGGCTGGCCGACTCGTGGGACGTCTTCGACGCCGACGGGCTCGGCGCTCGAGCGCTTGCCGGTCCCGAAATAACGGTCGTCGACGTCTCCAGTCTCTCGGCCGCCCCGATGAACGCCGTCTGTCGCGGGGTCGCCGAAGCGCTGTACCGCGCCCGCGTCGACGCCGCGGTCGACCGGCTCCCCTGGCTCTTGCTCGACGAGGCCCACACCTTCTTCGACGGCGTGGCCGCACCCGCCCTCGAGACGATCCTGACCCGCGGCCGCGCGCCCGGCGTCAGCCTCGTGGCCGCCACACAGCGCCCGAGCGCGCTCCCCGACGTCGGGATCTCACAGTCCGATATCCTCGTCTCGCACCGGCTTACAGCCGGGGACGATCTGGCGGCGCTCGAGGCCGCCCAGCCGACCTACGTCGGCGGCTCGCTGGCCGACGCCGACCGACTACCGGAGGCCCCCGGCGAGGTCCTCGTCATCGACGACGCCACGGAGACGGTCCACGCGGGGCGGGTGCGGGAGCGAGACACGCCACACGGCGGCGAGAGCCCGGCTGCGAGCGACGTGGTCGTTCGTCCCGACCATAGTAGCCACTGAAAGTCATTGCGCACCCGATCGCACGACGGCTGTGCGATCGGTGTGTAAATCGTTTCGGTTGTTACGATAGCGACCAAACGGCCGTCTCGCGGTTCCGTGGGTATCCGACCGGCGAAACAGCGACGAAAAGGGGGATTCGCGTTACTGGAAGCCGATCCGGCTGCCGCGACGACCCGTCGGATCGGGACCGCCGCCGCCACCGCCGCGGAACTCCTCTTCGATCCGCTCGTAGTAGTCGAGAATGTCGTCGGTGATCGTCGGCCGGACGTTCTCCATGGCCTGCCGGAAGTGTCGCATCTCGACGACGTCTGCCTCCTCGTCCTCGCGCAGCGCCTCGATGGCCGCCTCGCGGGCGATCGACTCGAGGTCGCTGCCGACGTAGCCGTCCGTGATCTCGGCGATCTCGCGCAGGGTGACGTCGGCCGCCAGCGGCGTGTCCTGGGTGTGGATCTCGAGGATGCGTTCGCGGCCGTCGACGTCGGGCTGGCCGATCATGACTAGCCGGTCGAAGCGGCCCGAGCGCAGCAGTGCGGGGTCGATCATGTCCGGGCGGTTGGTCGCGCCGATGACCATCACGTCGCCCATGTCCTCTAACCCGTCGAGTTCGGTCAGCAGTTGGTTGACGACCCGCTCGGAGACGTTCGAGCCGGTCTCACCGCCCCGGCCGGGCGCGAGCGCGTCGAGTTCGTCGAAGAAGATGACCGTCGGCGAGACCTGACGGGCCTTGCGGAAGGTCTGGCGGATGGCTTTCTCCGACTCGCCGACCCACTTCGAGAGCAGCTGCGGGCCACGCACCGAGATGAAGTTGGCGTTGGTCTCGTTGGCGACGGCTTTCGCCATCAGCGTCTTCCCGGTGCCCGGCGGGCCGTACAGCAAGACGCCGGCCGGCGGGTCGACGCCGAGCCGATCGAACCGCTCGGGGTTCGAGAGCGGCCACTCGACCGATTCCTGGACCTGGTCCTTGGCGTCGTGGAGGCCGCCGACGTCGTCCCAGGAGATCTTCGGCAGCTCCACGAGGACTTCCCGCATTGCCGAGGGTTCGACCTCGTTCAAGGCGCCGCGGAAGTCCTCCCGTTTGACGATCATCCGGTCGATCAGGCTCGGCGGGATGTCCTCCTCGTCGAGATCGATCTCGGGGAGGTACCGGCGTAGCGCCTTCATCGCCGCCTCTTTGGTCAGGCTCTCGATGTCGGCCCCGACGAAACCGTGGGTCTCGTCGGCCAGGTGACCGAGGCTGACGTCGTCCGAGAGGGGCATCCCGCGGGTGTGGATCTGCAGGATCTCCTCGCGGCCCGTCTCGTCGGGGACGCCGATCTCGATCTCGCGGTCGAACCGGCCCGGCCGTCGGAGCGCGGGGTCGACGCTGTCGACGCGGTTAGTCGCCGCGATGACGATGACCTGTCCCCGGGACTCGAGGCCGTCCATCATCGTCAGCAACTGGGCGACGACCCGGCGCTCGACCTCGCCGGTGACGTCTTCCCGTTTGGGAGCGATAGAGTCGAGTTCGTCGATGAAGATGATCGAGGGCGACTCCTCGGTCGCGTCCTCGAAGATCTCCCTGAGTTGCTGTTCGGACTCGCCGTAGTACTTCGAGATGATCTCCGGCCCGGCGATAGAGAAGAAACTGGCGGAGGTCTCGTTGGCGACGGCCTTCGCGAGCAGCGTTTTCCCGGTGCCCGGCGGGCCGTGCAGGAGGACCCCCTGTGGCGGCTCGATGCCGAGTTTCTTGAAGATCTGCGGGTGTTTCATCGGGAGTTCGACCATCTCCCTGACCCGCTGGATCTCGTTTTGGAGGCCACCGATGTCCTCGTAGGTGATCCCGCCACCGGTCTTCTCGAAGCCCGAGATCGGCTCCTCGCGGAGTTCGACATCGGTGTCCTCGGTGATGAGGACCACCCCCTCGGGCTCGGTTTCGACGGCGATCAGCGGGATCGCCTGGCCCGGCGACCGCATGAACGGATGGTTCGTCGAGGACATCACCGGAACGATGTCGCGACCGACGACCGGCCGCTTTAAGATCTGGCGTTTCACCATGCCGGCGGCGTCGGAGCCGAACTGGACCGACGCCTCCTCCGGCGGCGCGAGGACGAGCTTGTCGGCTTTCGTCGCCTCGGCCTTGCGGATCGTCACCCGCTCGCCGATACCGACGTCGGCGTTCTGGCGCGTGAAGCCGTCGATGCGGACGGTGTCGGTGTTCCAGTCCTGCCGGTCGGCACGCCAGACCTTCGCGGCAGTGGTGTCTGCACCCTCGATCTCGATGATGTCGCCCGGACTCAGCTTCAGATGCAACAGCGTGTCCGGGTCGAGTCGGGCGATACCACGACCCGAATCGTTCGGGTACGCCTTCGCAACCTCCAGTTGGACTTCGTTCATGATTTGGGGACGGCGATGTAATTGACTCCGATTCGTGCGCGGATAGGTTTTTTGCTAGGGTGAGTCATTTCCTGTGCTAGTATCTACCATACTCACGTCGGACGGGCGGTTACAAAGATGTACCGGCCTCGGTTGGTTTTGGCCCTATCGATACCGCCCCTCGAGCGAGGAGAGATGGCTTTTTGCGTTTTCCGCGCCGAGAACTGGCATGCGAGTCCTCGCGTTCGACGGCCGGATGGGAGCCAGCGGCGATATGATCCTTGCCGCGCTCATAGACGCCGGTGCCGACGCCGCCGTCCTCGAGCCGGTAACCGAGGCACTGCCGGTGGCCTACCGGATCGACGACACCGAAAAGACCGGGATCGCGGCCACGACGGCCGACGTCGTCTTCCCCGACGACGATCACGCACACGACCACGATCACGCCGACACGGACGGTGCGCACGGTCACGATCATTCCCACGGTCACGATCATTCGCACGAACAGGCCGACACGGAGGGCGGGCACACACACGAGACGGCAGGCGACGGTACCGACACTCCCGCAGAGGGCCACGGCCCCCATCGCAGCTACCGCGAGGTCTGCGAGATCGTTCGGGAAATGGACCTCGAGCCGGCAGTCGAGCGCGATGCGCTCGCGATCTTCGAACTGCTCGGCGAGGCCGAGGCTGCCGTCCACGGCGCAGACCTCGAGTCGATCCACTTCCACGAGGTCGGGGCCGACGACGCGATCGCGGACGTGGTCGGCGCGGCGGCCCTGTTGCACGACCTCGAGCCCGATCGCGTCGTCACGACCCCGCTTGCGACCGGCGGCGGGACGGTCTCGATGAGCCACGGCGAGTACCCCGTCCCCACGCCGGCGGTGGTCGAACTCGCCCAGTGGGCCGACTGGTCGCTGCGGGGCGGCCCCGTCGACGCCGAACTCCTGACGCCGACCGGCGCAGCGATCCTGGCGCACGTCGCCGACGGCGTCGATTCGCTGCCCGCGCTCGACCTCGAGTCATCGGGCTACGGTGCGGGCGGCTACGATCTCGACCCGCATCCGAACGTGCTTCGTACGCTGGTCGGGACCGGCGAGGGGACGCTGGTGAAAGACGATATCGCCGTCCTCGAGACGAACCTCGACGACGCGACGCCGGAAGTGCTGGGTGGCCTGCAGGAGACGCTCTCGGACGCGGGCGCTCGAGACGTGTCGATCCTGCCCGCGACGATGAAGAAGTCCCGGCCCGGGCATCTGGTGAAGGTCATTTGTAAACCGGCGGATCGGGAGCGGGTCGCTCGAGCGCTGGCCGAGGAGACCGGGACGCTCGGCGTCCGGGATTCGGGGGCCACACACCGATGGATCGCCGAGCGGGAGTTCGAGACGGTGACGCTCGAGATCGACGGCGAGGAGTACGAGGTCAGCGTGAAAATCGCCAGCGATGCTGACGGTGATGTCTACGATGTGAGTGCGGAGTACGACGACGCGAAGGCAGTAGCTCGTAAGAGCGATAATTCGATCCGCGAAGTGGTTCATCAAGCAGAATCCGATGTTATAGCTGACTTGGAATAGAGGGCCACGAGCAGATAGATCTCCAATCGGGTTATAGAGTCCGGTCCAAGTTACCGGATAAAATAAAACCGAATAGGAGGAATTACAGCGTTATTAGCTGAGGATTCCAGCTTCGATCAGGAGTTCGATAATGCTGTCACCGCCGTTGTCGCCGTTGTCACCGTTGTCGCCGTTGTCACCGTTGTCGCCGTTGTCGCCGTTGTCGCCGTTGTCGCCGTCGTCGCCGTTGTCGCCGTTGTCGCCGTTGTCGCCGTCGTCGCCGTTGTCGCCGTTGTCGCCGTTGTCGCCGTCGTCGCCGTCGTCGCCGTTGTCGCCGTCGTCGCCGTCGTCGCCGTTGTCGCCGTTGTCGCCGTCGTCGGCACCGTCACCGAAATCGACGTCAATATCGTGGCCTGCGTCAGCAGCTTGGGTACCGCTCTGGCTGACATTGACGTCACCATCGGTGGTCGCCGTCTGTGCGTTCTGGTTCTGTTGTTGGTTCACCTGAACGCCACCGATGTTATCGTCCTGATTATTATCGTTTATCTGTGCGACTTCTTGGTCTTGATCGACGCTATGTGTTTCTACGTACGTGGAGGTGTCCCCTAGATCATCGAGTTCTCCTTGGGTTTCGACTTCAGCGTCGTTATTGTCATCGTCGTAGTCTCCGGCCGCGGCTGTTCCAGCAGCCCCCATGAAAGCGAGGCCGCCGATCACTGCTATCGTCAGTGCGAGCGTGAGTGCGCGTTTCATTGGTTCGGTCACCGTGTGTGGGCACCACGCGTCGCCACACTGGGGAGACTCTCGAGGGGGCTCCCTCGAGCGACAGTGCTGTCGCTAGTGGCGAATGCGGCTGTCGTCTCCCGGTCGCTCCCCGCTGTGGCGCGTTGCCCGGTCGCTACTCATCACGGGGACCCATTTGAATCCGGCAAACGGTTTCGAGCCGAATAGCGGCATTAGAAAACCTGATACGTCCGTTTATGCGTCCAGGGTAACCGTTCAGCGACCGTAACCAACAACGTGTCGTCGTTTCGACGACCCTATTCGGACTTCCCTCAGCGTTTCGAGGACGGGATTCCGCGCCCCCGTTGCCGAAATCCGCGGTGTGAAACGGTTGTTGATCCGTTTCGCGGCGCTAATACCCGCATTCGATCCCTGAAACGATCAGTAAGCAGATCAATGGCGCGCCAAAGCATTCCTCAATTTTCATTTTCAGTCGAGTGGCGATAAATACGCCCAGACAGGTTCGAGCAAGACGGTTCGGTGAACCGAAGCCGCCGATTTCTCCCCGTAAGTAGCCCCCTTCGGTCCCATAGGCGACTTCATACTCCGGCCAACCTGTCGATAACAAAGTCTGTAATGGGAGAACGGGGGTTTGCGTTGCACAGTTACAGAAACGAAAGACAATCACGACGAATATCAAACACTCAATGACAACCGATACGACGAGACGATCACGAGCTACGACGGTTCTTATGGCCTGTATGCTGGCCTTGTCGATGGCGATGGCTGGCGTCCCGGCCGCGTCCGCGGGCGGTGACGCCGCGTCCAACAGTGACACGGTACACACGCTCGAGGACGGCGACGAGCTGTATCTGGTCTTTGGCGCCGACCTCGGCGATATGTCGCTCGAGGAGTACGTCGAACAACACGCGGACGGGACGAGCAGCTCGGCCGCCGAAGTCATCCAGCACCAAGACGTCGATCAAGTCAACATCAACGAACAGGGGTCGGCGGTCTCGGTCTCGATCGACGGCGGCCAGGCGACGGCCGTCCAGGAGGCCAACCAGCAGAACGACAACGTCCAGACCGGTGAGGCAACGGCCGGCAACGTCGAGGTTCGAACCGCACAGACGCAGTTCGAAAACGTCGGCGAGGTCAACATCATCATCGGCAACGGTGGCGACCAGCAGTTCGACGGCTGGGGCATCAAAGACGAGAAGGGCGACGACGAGACGGTCACCCAGGAAGCCATCGCCGGCGTGACCCAGTCCCAGACGGTCAGTCAGGTCAACTACAACAACCAGAGTACCGCGTTCGCGTACGCCATGAACGACAGCGAGGCGACCGCGCTCCAGCAGTCCTACCAGCGCAACGAGAACCTCCAGGAGGGCATGGCCAACGCCTCGAACGTCTACCTCGGTGACGGCGAGTTCGGACACGCGAAGGACAAGTCCGGCGACGACGGTCCCGGTGTCGGCCAGAGTGCCGAAGCACTCGTCAACCAGTCACAAGATGTCGCCCAGCAGAACGTCAACGAACAGGGCGGTGCGGTTGCCATCGCGATCGGCGAAAACAGCACTGCCACGGCGATTCAGTTCACCGACCAGAGCAACCTCAACGAGCAGTTCGGTAGCGCAACCGCCTCGAACCTGATGGTCTCGTCCCTCGGGATGAACGTCGCCACCGCCGGCGATGTCGACGGCGACGTCCTCTCGACCACGACTGACGCACACAAGCCCGACAAGAAGGACAAGAACGACAACGTGAACGACACCGAACAGACCGCTACCGCGGGTATTGCCCAAGAACAGGCGGTCGAACAGCAGAACATCAACTTCCAGAACACCGCGATGGCACTCGCGGAGAACGGCAGTGAGGCCACCGCGATCCAGCTCGCCTACCAGCAGAACTACAACGCACAGGTCGCCTATGCCGACGCGCTCAACGTCTACGCGAGCCCGGGCTACGTCTCCGACGACGTCACTCGGACCTCGAGTACGACCGTCACGGTCGACGGGAACGCGGGCATGGGCGCCGGCACGTCGTACGACTACGCCGGGAACGCCACGCAGACGAACGACGTCGAGCAAGAGGCCAGCGCCGCGATCGCCCAGCAGCAGATCATCACGCAGCAGAACCTGAACGAACAGCACAGCTCCATCGCAGTCGCCGAAGACGGCGGCAGCGCCGGGAGTTCACAGATCAGCATGCAGGAGAACGAGAACGTCCAGCTCACGTCGGTCGCCTCGACGAACACCTGGGTCGGCGCGTAACCTCTCGATCCGTCACACGGTCGGTTTTCGACCGCAGTGACCGACGTATCCGTTTCTTTTGTCCGGTTTTCCGACGCTACGACGACGGCTCCGAGCCGTCGGTGTCGTCCGTCTCGCGCGACTCGGTTTCCGAGCCAGTTCCATCGTTGCGGTGTTCCGCGAGCGCCTCGTCGATCGTCAACTCGCCGGCGGCGACCCGCCGGGCCAGTGCCTCGTCGATCGCCCGGTTGTGTTCGCTTCGCTCGCGCGAGCGGTCCTTGATGACCTGAATCTCCCCTTCCGTCGGCTCGATCTCGCGGGCGTCGACGACCTCTCCCTCGAGGCGAGCGATGTTGACCGCGGCCAGCACGTCGCCCATCCCCCGCGAGCCCGTTCCCAGATAGGGGGTCGTCCCCGTCTCGTCGACGAGTTCGACCCGGACGTCCTCGAGGTCGGTGACGAGTTTCGCGCCCTCGAGGCGGGAGCCGTCGCCGATCCGGACGACCGGCGAGGGCGCGTCGCTGGCCTCGCGTTCGATCACGTCGACGGCGTCGGAGAGCGGGACCTGAAAGGCGGCGACGACCGTCTCGCCGGTGAGGACGGCGATGCCGGGTTTGCGACCGGGGTCGACGCCGATGATCGTCCGACCGCCGTCGCCGCGGACGGCCGCCAGCGCCCGGTCGACCGCGCGCCGGGGGTCGTCCGGATCGGCGACGACGGTCGTCGCGTTCGCGAAGGCATCGGCGTTGTCCCCGTCGGTGATGACGACGGCCGCCCGGTCCGGTAGCTCTTCATCGAGTTCGATGGTCGTAAACGTCGTTCCGCGGTCGCGAAGTTCGTTGACGACACCGTGGTACACCTCGAAGTCCGCCGTAGCGACGACGATCACGGGCGACTTTCGCCCCCATCGGAGATAAACGTACGCGAACGGATTCCATCGTCGAGACGAGCGGTCGGAGTCGCGAGCGCCGACAGTATCGGGCCACGATCGCCCGCGAGGCGGAGGCGAAGTCCTGCCCCGGCCGTTCCGGGGCCTTTTTGCGCGTCCCCAGTCAACTCGAACCGTGACCGACGAGGCGATCCCGACCGGCTGTGGCCCGGTCGACGAGTTGCTCGACGGGGGGTTCGAACGCGGGACCGTCACGCAGTTGTACGGCCCGCCGGCGGCCGGGAAGACGAACCTCGCGCTGTCTGCCGCCGTCCAGACGGCCGTCGACGGAGGGACCGTCGTCTACATCGATACCGAAGGCGTCTCGGTCGACCGCTTCCAGCAGTTGCTCGAGGGAAGCGTCGACGGGGAAGACCTCGAGGCCGTCGCCTCGCGGATCGTCATCGAAGACGCCGTCGATTTCGAGGAACAGGCCGAGGCCGTCCGCGACGCCGAGGGGTTCGCCGAGCGCGCCGAGTTGATCGTCCTCGATAGCGCGACGGGCTTTTACCGGCTCGAGCGGACCGCCGACGGCGACGAGGGGGAAGCGCTGCGAAGCGTCACCCGACAGGTGACCCATCTGCTCTCGCTCGCGCGCAAACACGATCTCGCGGTCGTGCTGACGAATCAGGTCTTTTCGGACCCGGACTCGGACCGGACCCGTGGGCTGGGCGGCAACACGTTGGAACACTGGACCGGGACCGTCGTCCGCTTGGAGCGGTTCCGGGGCGGGAACCGACGCGCGACGCTGGAGAAACACCGCTCGAAGCCGGCCGGTGAGTCGGTTCAGTTCCGGATTACGGATCGGGGGCTCGAGGGCGGCGAGGAGTCGGCGCGACATTGAGCCACCTCCGGCCGGCCGATGGTCGGTGTCCAGTCCGGAGTTGGAAAAACGAACCCGGGGTCGATGTCGACGCTACAGTTCGTTGAGTTTCCGCAGGAGCTGGCCGCGGTACTCCTCGTCGCTGGTGACGCCCTTGAGTTCGAGGACGTTGCGCTCGAGTTTATCGAGCGCGACGCGGAAGGCGTTCTCCGAGCCGTAGCCCTCACCGGTGCCGGCGACTTGGCCCTTGTTAGTACGCAGTCGGATCTGTGACTGCACGAGCGGCGTGCCGCGGAGTCGCTCTTGGTGTTCCTTGAATCGAACGTGGGCGTGCATCACCTGCATGTCCTGGTACTTGTCGACGACGTCCTCGATGTTCTCGACGATCCCCTCTCGAGTGATGGTATCGAGCATCGAGATGTTGGTGATCTGGACGTCCATGTGTTCCTCCTCGGTGAAGGTCAGCGCCCGCAGGACGTCGGTCTTGGTGATGACGCCGATGACGACCCGGTCGTCGTCGGCCGGCGTGACCATCAGCCCCGCGTAGTCGTTGCCCAGCATCCGCTCGACGGCAGCCTCCGCGGTCGTGTCCAGCGTGGTCGTCTCGACGGGGCTGGTCATGATGTCGTAGACCGGCACGTCGAGCAACCGATCGGAGTCACCGACCCGATCGCCCGTCGTCGTCGTGTGGTTCTCCCGGATGACGAAGTCGGCGATGTCGTGGGTCGTGACGACCCCAGCGAGGAAGCCGTTCTCGTTCATCACGGGCAGGCGGGAGATGCCGTGTTCGCGCAGGAGATTGATCGCCTTGCCGATCCCGTCGTCCTCGGTGACCGTGACCGGGTCGGCGGTGTAGATGTCCTCGACGGTCAGCGCGTCGAGGTTCTCCAGTACTGCCTCGAGGATCGCGTCGTCGGTGATGACCCCCCACAGCTCGCCGTTCTCGAAGACCGGCGCGACCTTCGCGTTGCTCTCGACGAGGACGCGGGCGGTCTCCCGGACGTCTTCCTGGCGGTCGACCTTGGGCGATGGCGTACTCCGACTGGGCTTCGTGAGTGCCGCCACCTTGGCGTCGTCCTCGACGTGGGACTGGAGGATCTCCCGCTCGCTGATGACCCCCTCGTAGTCCCCGTCGTTCATGACGATAATTCCCTTGGGGTTGCCGTCCTCGAACATGGACCGGACTTTCCCCATTCGCGTCCCGACGTCGACTTCGATGAACTCCGTGGTGGCGATATCAGCGATATTCATCCTTCTACGTGAACGTAGTGCCGCCGGGGTATTTAAGATACTGCCCGTTTTATCCGGGTGGATCCAGCCCGGGTGTTTTTATACTGGCCGTTGAATGGCCGTCGATGTTCGACATCAGCGTCTTCGGACGCTACACCTACCTCGTGACCGAACTCGTCTGGGGGATCGTCGCCGCGCTCCTGTTGCGTCGTGCAAACGCCGTTCGGAAGGCCGGCGTGACCATCCTCGCGCTGTACCCCATCGCCTACGTCTGGGACCGGTATACCCTCGCCGTCGGCGTCTTCGATATCAAACTCCGGACTGGGATCGACGTCGCTGGCATCCCGCTCGAGGAACACCTGTTCATGGCGGTCGTCCCCGGTCTCGTGATCGGCATGCACGAGACGATCTTCGGCGACGGGGCGGACGGGGTCGCGGTCACGGACCCGTAATCGGTCCCTACCGCTCTCACTCGCTGTAGTCCGTCCCGACGCTCTTGTACCGGCGAGTCGACGGTCGATCCGATGGATGGGAGCCGGTCCGACGGAACGGGACACGACCGCGCCCGGCGGTGCGACCGGGCACTGCTTCGGGGACTCCTGAGTCTCCTCGTCGCGATCGCGCTCGTCGTCTCCCTCGCTGTCGGAACCGCCGTGTTCGCCCCGCAGGTGACCGACGGGCTCGGCCTCGGCGAGGGGCCCGCGCCCAGTTCCGAGCCGCCGCCGGCCGGCGAACGCAATCCGCCGGTAACGGATCCCGACGACCCGGGAACGACCCGGTACGAAACCGACGTCGAGACGATCACCTCGCCGACCGTCGAGGACTTCGTCCACGCCGAGATCAACGAGCGGCGGGCCGAACACGGCCTCGAGCCCCTCGAGTGGGACGGGACCGCCGCGTCGGTGGCTCGCGCACACACTCGCGACATGGGCCAGCGGGACTACTTCGCACATACGAACCCCGACGGCGAGGGGCCGTACGACCGCTTCAGAGACGTCGACGACTACTGTCGGGCCTACGGCGAGAACATCGCCATGACCTGGGTCGATCGACGCGTCGAACGACCGTCCGGCGGGGTCGTTCGCTACGAAACGGCCGAGACCCTCGCGATCGGTCTGGTCGATCAGTGGATGAACTCCACCGATCACCGGCGGGCGATCCTCGAGGAGGGCGAGACGCCAACGTGGGATCGGGCGGGGGTCGGCGTCTACATCGACGAGGACGGCGCAGTCTACGCCGGCCAGAACTTCTGTCGCGAGTGGTAAGCATCGCCACGGGAACGAGTCGGTCGGCGGCTGCCGCTCTCCCCGATACCGGACGACAGGAACTGCGAACGATTTACACGTTCATAGTCCTGACCGTCGTACGAACTGTATGGAGCTTCCGGAGACGGTCACAACGATCTATCGCACGGCGAGCGACCGCGATCTAACCTTTCTCGCGGCCGGTTTCGCTTACTACGCGTTCGTGTCGCTGATCCCGCTGGTCCTGCTCGCACTCGTCGTCGGCTCGCTGCTGGGCGGCGAGGCGGCCGCCGAGCGGCTGATCACTGTCGCCGGGGACTTCCTCCCGGCGTCGGGCGAAGACCTCGTTACCGAAGCCCTGACGACCGAATCGGGACGGGCCGAGGCGACCGCCGTCGCGCTCGTCGTCGCCGCCTGGGGTGCGCTCAAGGTCTTTCGAGGGCTGAGCCTCGCGTTCGACAAGGTCTACGACGAGGTCGCCGAGGAGAGCCTCGTCGGGCAACTCGTCGACGGACTCACGGTACTCGTCGCGGGCGCGGGCGCGATCGCGCTGATGATCGGGATCGGGGCAGCGCTCAGGCTCGTCACCGGTACCGTGCCGTTAGCCGACTTCCTCGGCTGGCTCATCCTGCTTGCCGGGCTCATCCTCGTCTTCTTGCCGATCTACTACGTCCTGCCGCCGATCCCCGTCGACGTGGCCGAGATCCTGCCGGGCGTGGTCTTCGCCGCCGTCGGGTGGACCATCCTCCAGTTCGGGTTCCAGCTGTACGCGGCCAACGCCGCCCAGTACGAGGCCTACGGGGCACTCGGTGCCGTGTTGTTGTTTGTTACCTGGCTCTACTTCGCGGGCATCATCATTCTGATCGGGGCCGTCCTCAACGTCGTCCGGGCGAACCCGGCGCTCGCGGAGTGATTCGCCCCCGCCGTCCGGACACAGCTACGGACCCGCCGTTCGACCACCGACAGGGGAAGGATTATGTCGTCGGCAGCGACAGCCACCACCATGAGCGACGAGCGACAATCCGGTCCCTCCACGGCCGACGAGACGGACGCGGCCGACGCCGACTCGGACGACGCCTTAGAGCCCGGCGGCGGTCCCCAGCGGGTCGTCTCCGAGGAAAGCGTCGACGACATCCTCGAGTCGCTGGATTCGACCCGGTCGGATCCCGACTCGAGCGATGGGAACGCCGGCTCGAGCGACGAGGCCGACGACACGGCGACCAGCGAGTCCGTGACGGCTGCGTTCGACGAGGACGACGTTCCGACAACCGATCCCGTGACCGACGACGGCGACGACGAGCAGTCGTCGGCGCGAACGGACACCGCTCCGGCCGACTCCACGGCCGCCGAACCGACCCCGGAGCCGAGTGCGGGCGAGGGTCGCGACAGCACGTCCGCGGACGCCACTGAGACGGAGCCGACGTCGATCGACGACGCTGCCGCTTCGATCCCGGACGACACCGACCTCGAGGACCTCGCGGCCCGCGTCGAGGCGGGCGATGTGACCGGCGCGGACGTCCGCGCGGCCGAGGCCGGCGAAGGCCGCGAATCGACCCCCGAGATCGACGATGTCGATCTCTCGATGGACGACCTCGAGACGACGGCCGCGTCGGGGTCGGCGGACGACGACTGGCCCGACGACGCCGGCCCACTCGCCGGCTCGGTCGATCGCGACGGAAACGGCGACGGAAGCGACGACGCGTCCGACGACACCCCCGGTCTGCTCGGGCGGCTCAAACGCTTCTTTTCGCCGTAACGCGGCGTCAGCTTGTGATCCTTGCTCGAAGGAGCGCCCGCAGTCACTCAGCCGACCAGTGTAATGAGGACGAACAGCGTCGCGATCGAGGACAGCGTCGTGACGAAGACGTTCAGCGACGCGAACTCCGGGTCGCCGCCGAGTTCGCTCGCGAAGACGAACGTCGAGACGGCCGTCGGCGTGCCGAGCATCACGACGCTGGCGATAAACGTCGCGGTGTCGACGGCCAGCGCGGAGAAGACGAGCCACGCGAGGGCCGGCATCACCACGACCTTGCAGGCGACGACGGCCGCGGTCGTGGCCGCGTCGATCGAGGACCGGTCGATGTCCAGCGATGCGCCAACACAGAGCAACGCGACGGGCAGCGCCAGCGACCCGACGGCGTCGAGACCGACGGCGACAGGTGACGGCACCCCGAGCCCGAGCGAACCGATCGTCAATCCGGCAAGCAGCGTCACGAGGACGGGGTTCGTCGCGAGTCGCCGCAGTTCGCCGGTAACCGTCGCGCCGGCCGCGTTAAGTGTCGAAAGGATGACGACTGTCAGCGGGACCTGAGTCAGTGAGACGACGCCGAGTACCACGCTCGCGATCGCCGTGACCGTCGGATCGAACGTCGCGGCGACCAGCGGCAATCCCAGATAGCCCAGGTTGGAGTGATACGACTGCACGATCGCGACGCTTCGGCGCGCGCTCGAGTCCCGATGCCAGTGGACGACCCAGGCGACCCCCGCGGTTCCGAAGACGACGAGCAAGAGCCCGCCGAGCAGCGCCGGCGAGAGCAACGTGGCGATCGAGCGATCGAACGTCGAAACGAAAATCAGTGCCGGGAGCGCGACGTAGTAGGCGAGGTCGTTCAACAGCGCGGTCCGGCGGTCGTCGAGGACGCCGATCGCTCGGATGCCCGCGCCGCCCACCAGGACGACGAGCAGTGCTAACAGCCGACCGACGACCTCCATACCCCGTCCCAGTCGGTTCCGTGGTTTGTACCGTTCGATCCGGTTCAACGGGGTTTTATAATAGATAACGGGACTGGTATACGATCATGACTGTAAATCGCCGTGACGTGTTGAAGCTCACGGGTGTTTCGATGGCAGCGGGTGCCGCCGGCTGTCTCGGTTCCGGCGACGAGAGCGGCAACGGGAACGAAGACGGCGAGGACTCACCGCCGACGTACGCGCAGTGGCTCACCACCGACGACGAGGGCGCGGTCGGGTTCATCTACATCGACTGGTCGGACTTCGAGGACTCCGAAAGCGACGACGAGAGCCAGAACGACGAACTGGACGAGACGTATCAGAACGACCCGATGATGGGACTGCCGATGGCCGGAACGATCGCGGCGGGGTTCGCCATCGGGTTCGGTCTCAGTTCGTACGGGCTCACCGGGGTCCTCGAGGCGACCGACTCCGAGGACGTGGAATCGCTCGAGTCGAGCGCCAACGCGACGCTCGTGACGAATCAGGCGGTCGTCCTGCCCGGCGATATCGACACCGACGAAGTGGCCGATATCCTCACCGCCGAACCCGAGTCCGCGTTCGCGAGGCAGTACGAGCGAACTGATGGGATCGACGATTACGACATCTATACCCCCGCCGACGGGAGTTCCGACGCGATCGCCGTCGGCGAGGGCGCGATCGTCTTCGTCAGCGGCAACGAGATCGCCGATCCCGTCGCCGCGGTCAAGACGCCGATCGAGGCCGCCGCGGGCGACGCCGAACGGGCGACCGAAGCGGTCGCGGACGTCGAGTGGTTCCTCTCGGCTGCCGGTCATGGTACCGTCGCATACGGGGGCTACGGTGACGAGTTCGAGACCAACCCCAGCGGCGACAGCGGTACCAGCGGTGACGGGATGTTCTCGGACGTGGAATACACCGAACTCGAGGGACTCGAGGGCGGGGTCAGCACGCTGTCGTTCGACGGCGACGGCGGCGGTTCCGGCGAGTTCGCCGCCGTTCTCGGCGACGCGGACGCGAGCGCGCTCGAGGAGTCGCTCGGCGCCTCCGCGGACGAGCGTTCGGTCGACGTCAGCGACGGTCGGGTGACCGCCTCGGCGACCTGGAACTCGGCGACCTGGAACGACGGCGAGTAAGCACCGCGACGAAAGCGACGCCTTCGATGGCGATTCTGCCCGACGGAAGACGCGGACTTCCGACGGGATCGCCCGTCTAGGGGTCGGCTCTTCGAAATCAACTGCTTCTCGAGAACGACGCCTCGAGCGGCGGGTCCCGCCAGTCGAAATCGCGGACGACTACCTCGACGTGATCTCGAGTTCGGTCGCAACCAGCGCTCGAGCCGTAGAAGTGGGGTAGAGCGGATTTGAACCACGTCGAGACGGTCGCCCTCACTACGTTCGGGCGCTGCGGCTCGCCTCGTTCAATCTGCCCGTAACAATCGTTCGAGCGACGCGCTCGTCGCTCAGTTCCTCACGATTTGTCGCTCGAAAAAATGGGTTGGAGCAGATTTGAACTGCCGGCCTCCTCCATGTCAAGGAGGTGTCGTAACCAGACTAGACCACCAACCCTGGTTCGACCTTCGTCCGTGGCCTGCGTCGCCACGTCCGCTGCACTCAATCGTTGCCGGGCACACTAATTGAAGGTTTCGAATCGACCGCCGTACGCGACTCGTCCGCACGCGGCCGGGCGACACGCTTAAGTCGATGTACTGATTTGGGCATTACAAGACAACTACGTACATTGGTGTTCACTATGCAGGACTACGTCGAACGAGTCACGGACGGGCAGGATCTCACGCAAGCGGACGCTCGAGCGGCCTCGACGGCCGTTTTCGAGGACGCGACGGAGGCACAGATCGGCGCGCTGCTGGCTGCGCTGCGAGCGAAAGGCGAGACCGAAGCCGAGATCGCCGGCTTCGCGGAGGGGATGCGTGATGCGGCCCGAACGATCTCGCCGGACCGGGCGCCGCTGGTCGATACCTGTGGCACCGGCGGGGACGACTACGACACGATCAACGTCTCGACGACGAGCGCGATCGTCGCCGGCGGGGCCGGGGTTCCGGTCGCCAAGCACGGCAACTACTCCGTCTCCTCCTCGTCGGGCAGCGCGGACGTCCTGGAGGAAGTCGGCGTCGACGTCGAGGCCGAGCCCCCGGCCGTCGAAGAAGCCATCGAGGAGGACGGTATCGGGTTCATGCTCGCGCCGGTCTTCCACCCGGCGATGAAGGCCGTCATCGGTCCACGCAAGGAACTGGGGATGCGGACGATCTTCAACGTCCTCGGGCCGCTGACCAACCCCGCAGGCGCGGACGCACAGGTCGTCGGCGTCTACGACCCCGACCTCGTTCCGGTCCTCGCGGACGCCCTGGCTCGAATGGACGTCGAGCGCGCGCTGGTCGTCCACGGCGCGGGCACCGACGAGATCGGGATCCACGGCGAGACCCGAGTCGCAGAGGTCGACGGCGAGTCGGTCGAGGAGTACACCCTCGAGCCGGCCGATCTCGGCCTCACTGAACACGACATCGCGGACATTTCGGGCGGCTCGCCCGAGGAAAACGCCGCGGACATGCGTGGGATCGTCGAGGGCGACGTGACCGGCGCGAAACGCGACGTCATCCTCGCGAACGCGGGCGCGGCGATCTACGTCGCCGGCGAGGCCGACTCGCTCGAGGCCGGCGCGGACGCGGCCCGCGAGGCCATCGAGTCGGGCGCGGCCGCCGAGAAACTCGACCAGTTACGCGGCGTCACGGCCCAGCCGACCGGGGACCGATGACCCGGGTCAAGATCTGCGGCCTGACTGATGAGACCGACCTCGAGGCGGCGATCGACGCGGGCGCGGACGCGGTCGGCATCATCTGTGACGTCTCGGTCGACACGCCCCGTGAGGTCTCGATCGAGCGGGCGACGGCGCTGGCGGCGGCGACCCCGCCGTTCGTCACGAGCGTCCTCGTGACGATGCCCGACGGGCCGGCGGACGCGATCGAACTGGTCGAGGAGATCGAGCCCGACGCGATCCAGATCCACAGTGACATCCGACCCGGCGACCTCGCGTACCTGCGCGCGAACCTCGAGGCGGAACTGCTGCTCGCGGTCGATGCCGACGACGCCGCGACCGCCGAGACCTACGACGAGATCGTCGACGGACTGCTCGTCGACACGGGCAGCGCCGAGGGCGGCGGTGGGACCGGCCGCACCCACGACTGGGACCGGACCCACACCGCCACGGCCGACCTCGAGTCGCCACTGATCCTCGCCGGGGGGCTCACCCCCGAGAACGTCGGTGACGCGGTCCGGACCGTCGCGCCCTTCGCCGTCGACGTCGCCAGCGGCGTCGAGGAGCGTGGCGGGGTCAAGGACCACGAGGCCGTTCGCTCGTTCGTCGACCGAGCCAAGACCGCCCGCAAGCGGGCGGAGCCCGACGCGTGACTCCCATGCCCGATCCCAAACCCACCCCCACCGACCGGTTCTCGTTCGATCTCGATCGGGAGGCGTTCTGTGAATACGCCGGCTCGAGTGCCGACCGGGACGACCGACCGGCCGTCGTCCGGACCGTCGCGACCCTCGAGGGCGAGACGACGCCGCTCGCGGCCTACGCCGCGCTCACCGGCCGCTCCGAGGCGAGCGACCGGGAACGCTCACCCTACGCCTTCCTCCTCGAGAGCGCGGGGAAGACCGCCTCGAGCGATCCCGACGGTGCGTTCCGGCCGAGTTCCGCCGACGCCGAGCGCCACGCGCGCTACTCCTACGTCGGCTACGACCCCGAGGCCGTCGTGACGGTCGAATCCGGCGAGGCGACCGTGGAGGCCCTGACCGACGAGGCACCGCTCGATACCATCGACACCGATGCCGAGGGCGACACCGTCGACGCGCTCCGGGCCGCGATGCCCGACGTTCGCCTCGAGAACGTGCCCGATCACGACCGCCAGCATCTCGAGGGCGGGCTGGTCGGCTTCCTAGCCTACGAGGCCGTCTACGACCTCTGGCTCGAGGAAGTCGGCTACGAGCGGCCCGATTCGCGGTTTCCCGACGCGCAGTTCCTCCTGACGACGAAGACCCTGACCTTCGACGAGCGCGACGGGACGATCTCGCTGGTCTGTACGCCCGTTCTCGAGGCCGACGACGACCCCGACGCGGTCTACGACGCGCTCGTCGCGGAAGCCGCCGAGGTGGCGGCGACGCTGTGTGCGGCCGAACCGCCCGAGACCGGCGGCTTCGTCCGCGACGAGGAGAACGCCGGGCCGAAAGCCACCTACGAGGACAGCGTCCGTGCGGCCAAGGAACACGTCCTCGACGGCGACATCTATCAGGGCGTGATCTCCCGCACGCGGGAACTCTACGGTGACATCGATCCGCTCGGCTTCTACGAGGCGATGCGCGAGGTCAACCCCTCGCCGTACATGTATCTGCTCGACCACGACGATCTGACCGTCGTCGGGGCCAGTCCCGAGACCCTGCTCTCGGTGCGCGGTCGCGAGGTCATGTCGAACCCCATCGCCGGCACCTGCGACCGGGGCTCGAGCCCCGTCGAGGACCGCCGGCTCGCGGGGGAGATGCTGGCCGACGGCAAGGAACGCGCCGAACACACGATGCTGGTCGACCTCGCGCGCAACGACGTGCGCCGCGTCTCGGAACCGGGCTCGGTCCGGGTCGACGAGTTCATGAACGTCCTCAAGTACAGCCACGTCCAGCACATCGAGTCGACGGTGACCGGCCGGCTCGCCGCGGACTCGGACGCGTTCGACGCGACGCGGGCCTCGTTCCCCGCCGGGACGCTGTCGGGCGCGCCGAAGGTCCGCGCGATGGAGATCATCGACGACCTCGAGTCCGAGCCCCGCGGGCTCTACGGCGGCGGCGTCGGCTACTACTCGTGGTCCGGCGACGCGGACTTCGCGATCGTGATTCGGACGGCGACCGTGGAAACCGAGGACGAGCAGGATCGAATCACCGTGCAGGCGGGCGCGGGACTGGTCGCCGACAGCGACCCCGCCGCCGAGTACGAGGAGACCGAACAGAAGATGGGGGGCGTCCTCGCGGCCCTCGAAGAGATCGAACTCCCAGCCGCGGAGCAGCCGTCGGACGGCGAACCCGACGCGACGCCGGAGGTGAGCCGATGAGCGCGACGGCGGCGGACGACCGCGACGCGGCGGGCCGCGACGGCGAGACGGAGCCGCTGACGGTGCTGTTCGTCGACAACTACGACTCATTCACCTACAACCTCGTCGAGTACGTCAGCCAGCAGGCCGGCACCGAGACCGCAGTTCTGAAAAACACCGCGTCGCTCGCGGACGTCCGCGCGGTCGACCCCGATGCGATCGTCATCAGCCCCGGCCCCGGGCATCCGAAGAACGACCGCGACGTGGGCGTCACGATGGACGTCCTCCGGGAGATCAGCCCCGAGGTACCGACCCTGGGGGTCTGTCTCGGCCTCGAGGCCGCCGTCTACGAGTACGGCGGCAGCGTCGGCCGCGCGCCGGAGCCGATCCACGGCAAGGCCTCCGCGGTCGACCACGATGGTGAGGGCGTCTTTGCGGGCTTAGAGCAGGGATTCCGTGCGGGCAGGTACCACTCGCTGGTCGCGACCGACGTGCCGGACTGTCTCGACGTGACGGCGACCGCGGAACACGGCTCGGAGACGCTCGTTATGGGCGTGCGCCATGCGGAATACCCCCTCGAGTGCGTGCAGTTCCACCCCGAGAGCGTCCTCACGGCCGTCGGGCACGACGTGATCGAGAACTTCCTCGCGTTCGCGAAGGAGTGAGGGCGGCGAAAAGGGGGCGTCTCAGAAGAACGGGAGGAAGCCCAGGTCGGTGAAGCCGGTGGCGTACAGCGCCGCCAGCACGACGGCGGCGACGATGCCGATACGGACGGCCAGTTTGATTGCGATCTTGATCGCGACGACGGCGACGGCGAATGCGGCAAGCGCCGCCAGGACCAGGAGGATCGTCGGTCCCGAAGTCAGTGCTTCGATCATGTACGACCCCCCGCACTGGAGGGACGTAATCTTTCTGGAAGTCGTGACTGCCAGTCGCCGATGACTGACTCGCTCGAGCGATCGTTCGGCGCGTCGGACTGTGAGGCCATGAAAGAGAAAACCACCGGAGGGAACCGTGATCACGTCGCAGACAGTCACTTTCAGTCCGGTCTGAAAATGGTTAAGACGGTCGGCCACGTAGGTTCGAGCGACCACGGCAGCGGCCGTTTCACCGGTCGCCTGCTGACCGAACACGACAAGGTGACAGAGACATCTATACAACCTAATTTGTATTACTACAAGAACGGTAGGACTACAACACCACGTTTTATGATGGATGGATGAATACCGAACCTTCGTCACGAATGATGCAAGTCAGGACCCGGACCCACGCCACGATCGACGTACTGCAGCGAGGTAGCGACGAGGTGACGCGCGCATGAGCGACGCCGAGCTCTCCGCGGAAGAGTTGACGCTCCCGATCAAGCGCACCGAGGGGGAAACCCTCGAGGAGCGGTTGACCGACAACGCCTATCACGACATTCTGCCGGCCCGCTATCTCCGCAAGAACGCCGACGGCAACCTCATCGAGGCCCAGGAGGATCTCTTCGACCGCGTCGGCAAGAACATCGCGCTGGCCGAGGCCGTCTACGAAGCCGAAAACCGCGATACTGAGATTACGGTTACGCCCGACCAGCTCAAGCCCGACCACCCGCGACGGGACGAACTCGCCGCGGACGTGTTCGGCGCGGGCACCACCGCCGAGGACGATGCCGAAGCCACGCTGTCTATCTACAACGTCAACAAGTTCGCCTACGACACCGTCGTCCCCGAACTCCCCGACGAGATCCGCGACCACGTCGAGTCGATTGCCGAGGAGTTCCAGGGCATGATGGAGAACCTCGATTTCATGCCGAACTCGCCGACCCTGATGAACGCCGGTGACGAACTCCAGCAGCTCTCGGCGTGTTTCGTCGACTCCCCCGCGGACGACATCGACGATATCCACCAGACCGCCAAGGAGGCCGCACAGGTCTTCCAGAGCGGCGGCGGGATGGGCTATGCCTTCTGGCGGCTCCGGCCCTACGGCGACGCAGTCGGCTCGACCGGCGGCATCGCCAGCGGCCCGATCACGTTCATGCGCACCTACGACCAGATGTGCGAGACGATCGCCCAGGGCGGCGCTCGCCGCGGCGCACAGATGGGCGTCATGCGCGTCTCTCACCCGGACGTCATCCAGTTCATCCACGCCAAGAACAAGGACGTCTCGCTGGCCGAGACGCTGCGGCTGAACGACCCCGACGACTACACGCACACCTCCTTCCAGGACGCCTTGGAGGAGGCCCGCGAACTCATCGACGACGACGGGCGGGTCCCCAAGCACCTCCGGAACGCGGTCGAGGGCCACCTCTCGAACTTCAACATCTCCGTCGGCATCACCGACGACTTCATGGACGCCGTCAAGAACGGCGAGGAGTTCACGTTCACCAACCCCCGAACAGGCGAACCCCACATCGCCACGGCCGAGACGAAGGAACTCTACGAGATGTTCGGCCTCGGCGACCACGTCGAGGTCGGCGAAGAGCTGTCGATCCCGGCCGAAGAACTCTGGGACGACATCGTCGAGGGTGCCCACGAGAACGGCGAACCCGGCGTCGTCTACCTCGAGCGGATCAACAAACAGCACTCCTTCGACGTCGAGAAACACCCCGACCACCGCATCCTCGCGACCAACCCCTGCGGCGAGCAGCCCTTAGAGGAGTACGAGGCCTGTAACCTCGGGCACATCAACCTCTCGACGCTCGCCGATCTGGAGGCCCCCGACTGGCGCGTCTGGTACGACGACCACGGCGACGAGTACGAGTCGCGAGCCGAGGCCGTCGATGCCTTCCTCGCGGAGGCGATCGACTTCGAGGAGTTCGACCGCCGCATCGAGATGGGCACCCGGTTCCTCGAGAACGTCGTCACGATGAGCGACTTCCCGGTCGAGAAGATCGAGCAGAAGGTCCGGGAGATGCGCAAGATCGGCCTGGGCATCATGGGCCTGGCACAGCTGTACATCCAGCTCGGCATGGAGTACGGCAGCGAAACCTCCAACGAGGTCGCGCGCCAGCTGATGCGCCACATTAACCATACCTCGAAGTGGACCTCCCACGAACTCGCCGAAGAACGGGGCAGCTTCGACGAGTGGGACAACTCGAAGTACGCGAACCCGACCGAGTACCGCGAGTGGTTCGAGAAGCAGACCGGCCTCGACGCCGACGACTGGGAAGACGGCTTCGCCATCCGGAACCACAACACAACGACCATCGCACCGACCGGCACGACCTCGATGGTCGGCAACACCACCGGCGGCTGTGAGCCGATCTACAACGTCGCCTACTACAAGAACGTCTCCGACGACGTCCAGGGCGACGAGATGTTGGTCGAGTTCGACGATTACTTCCTCCGCGTTCTCGAGGACAACGACATCGACGTCGACGCGGTCAAAGAAGAGGCCAAAGAGCAGATGGCCACCAACCAGTTCGACGGGGTCGAGGGACTCTCGACGGTGCCCGACGCCATCGGCGAACTGTTCGTCACGACCGGCGACCTCTCGGCGAAGGAACACGCCGGCGTCCAGGTCGCCTGTCAGGAAGGCGTCGACTCCGCGATCTCGAAGACGGTCAACGCGCCAAACGACTCCACGCTCGAGGACGCCAAGGACGTGTTCGAGTACATCTACGAACACGGCGGCAAGGGCGTCACCTACTACCGCGACGGCACCCGCAGCAAGCAGGTGTTGACCACCCGCGCCGACAACGCCGACTTCGCCGACGAGACCGAGGCCGCACAGGCCCTCGTCGAGCAGATCGACGAGATCTTCGGCGGCCTAACGGCGTTCCTCGAGAGCGAGGAAGTCCAGGACGTCCTCGAGGCGGACGTCGGCGGACTCCTCGACGAGGACGGCGAGCCCGTCCAGGTCGACTTCACCGAGAAGCGCGAGCGGCCCGACGCCCTGCAGGGTGTCAGCCAGCGCATCGACACCGGCTACGGGAAGATCTACGTGACGATCAACGAGGATCCCGAGACCGGTCAGCCGTTCGAGCTGTTCGCCAACATCGGCCATTCGGGTGGCTTCACCAACTCCTTCACCGAGGCGCTGGCGAAGGTCATCTCGACCTCGCTGCGCTCCGGTGTCGACCCCGAGGAGATCGTCGACGAACTCTGTGGGACCCGGTCGCCGAAAGTCGCCTGGGACAAGGGCGAACAGATTCAGTCCATTCCGGACGCCATCGGCACCGCGATGCGCCGGTACCTCGAGGGTGAGATCGACAAGCCGTATCCGAAACAGCAGACCCTCGAGGAGTCGGCCGACGCCGAGGTCTACGACGGGCCGAAGACCGACGGCGGGGCGGCCGCCGCGTCCGCGGACGCCGACGACACGACCCAGGACCTCATCGAGGCCGGCGAGTCGCCGGAGTGTCCCGACTGCGGTTCGATGTCGCTGTACTTCTCCGAAGGCTGCAAGACCTGCGAGTCCTGTGGCTGGAGCGAGTGCTGAGCGCTAACTGAGGGTTCGGTTCCGTTTTCGCGGTCGTTTTTTCGGGACAGCGGACGGGAGCGTCACCGCAAACACCACACTTAGCACCGGCCGGCGCGAACGGCGTCGTATGACTGCCGACGCTGGGGACGGCTCCGCCGGTGGTAGGGAGACGGCGGCCTCGAGCGACGGTACCGGCGCGCCGCGGTGTCCCCACTGCGAAGCCCCGATGTACAAGCGCCACTGCAAGTACGTCTGCCCCCAACACGGGGTCATCATCGACTGTAGCGACCCCTTCCGCTGAGCCGTTCTCGTTATATCGAGCCGAACGCCCGACTCGAGACGCAACTCCCGGCGATGAGCGAGTCGCTGCTCGAGAGCGAGTAGCGACGAGCAGCGGTGGGCTGTTCGTTCAGTTGTCCGTCGACTGGCCGTTTCCCGTTCGGAGCGGGTCTCGCGACCGGAGCGTGCGGTAGGCGGGCCCGGCGAGCAAGAGACAGGCCGCGAGAAGGCCGGCCAGCGAAACTGCTAGCCCGGCGTCGCCGATCCCGCCCGCCGTCGCCGTCGCCGCGGAGGCCCCGACGACGACCGCAGCGATCGTCCATGGGAGTTCGCCGACCGCCGTCCCGACGAGAAACCACCGGAGCGAAACGTCGCTGACCGCCGCGGCACACGTCGCCACGTCCGACGGGATCGGGGCCAGCCGCGAGGCGACGACGCCCCGAAGCGGACCCGCGGTCTCGTAGTAACGACCGACGGCGTCGCCGGCGCGTTCGAGGAGTCCGCCCTCATCCCACCCGTTCGACGCCGTGGTAACATCCTCGGTCGACTCGTCGCCAGCGAGCCAGCCGACGGCGACAAAGATCGGCAGGACGGTGACGACGACGCCTGCGAGTGCGACCGGAACGCCGACGGCGACACCGTACCCGTAGCCGACGACGGCCGCGAGCGGCGTGGTCGGCCACGCGAGCAGGGGCCGCACGAGATAGAGCCCGGCGACGACGAGGCCGAAGGAAAGCGGATCGGCGGCGAGCGAGTCGACGGCCCCGATTGCCGTCGACGGCGAGACGAGCAGACCCGCTGCGACCATGCCGCTGGCCACGACAGCACCTGCGAGCGCACGTGTTCGTCCCGACTGCATCGATCTGAGATTTCGCTCGAGCGTTGAAACCTTTGTGTCTCGTGGGGCGCGACGGGAACTGCCGCACGTGTTCGCGACCGTGGCGTCTCGGTCGGGGAGTAGTCCGCGAACCTGTCACGCGGGACCGTCGTCCGCGTGTGATCCGGCCGCAGTCGCCGATCCAAAGGAAAGGGCTTTTATAATCACACTGGATACCATTGAGTGCAGACAGAGACCGCGAGCGTGGGTAGCCAAGCCAGGCCAACGGCGCAGCGTTGAGGGCGCTGTCCCGTAGGGGTCCGCCGGTTCGAATCCGGTCCCACGCATCGCACAGGTGGCTGAGCTCCACCCCAAACCGATGCAGGTGATTTCCCTTCGTGGACATCACCCACGCATAATTCTTTCCGACGCTACACCGACGAGCGACAGCAGTACGGAGCCGATGTGACGTGTTCTCGAGGAGAGCGGCGACAGCGCTATGAGCGGTTCTACTCGGCTCGATGACAGCGTTCGATACCGGGTTCGGTGTCAAACGCCGTCGTGGCTGTCGCGGAAGGTAACCGCTTTCCCGCTTCGCTCGAACGATCGCACATGGAATACGTCCCTCGAGAGCGCGTGCGCCTGCTCACCGGCGTGTTGAGCGTCGTGTCGCTAGCGGTGGTCTTCGCGGCCGCCGGCGGCCGGATCCCTGCCTCGAGCGTGCCCGCCGCCCCGGAGTGGGTCATCGATGTGATTCCGGCGGTCAACGCCGTGATCAGTGCGGTCGCGATCGGGACGATCGCGGTCGGCTGGCGGGCGATCCGCCGCGGTGCGATCGGCCGGCATCGGGTCGCGATGCTGTCGTCGTTCGGGCTGTTCGCGACGTTTCTCGCGCTCTATCTCTATCGACTGACGGTGATGGGCGGACCGTCGGACTTCCCGGGGCCGGCGACGATCGAGCAGTTCGTCTACCTGCCGCTGCTGGCGATTCACATCCTGCTGGCGATCGTCTGTATCCCGCTGCTGTACTACGTCCTCCTGCTTGCGGCCTCGCGGCCGGTCGCGGAGATCCCGGCGACGAGCCACGCCCGGATCGGCCGCGTCGCGGCGTCGCTGTGGCTGGTCTCGTTCTCGCTGGGGATCGTCGTCTTCGTGTTACTCCACGTGGTCTACTGACCGGGTCGGATTCAGTCCAGAATGTCACCGACGCGTCGTGGCTCACCCTGCAGGTTCGGCTGTTCGGCGACGATCTGTAACACCTCGTGGTCGGTCACGTCGTAGTAGGACTTCTCGGTGGCTTCCTCGATCAGGTCCTTCTCGAGACGGAACTCGGTGCCTTCGTAGACGACGTCGACGCCCTCGTCGTCGAATGCGAGCGTAGTCATGGCCGAGAGTACGCAGCGGGGGTGTAAAAGCGAGGCGACTGGTCGCGACGGCCGAGCGCCGGGACCGGCAGACGGGCGTCCGACGGACGACTGACGACGCGCGAGGTTTATTAGGTGGTGCCCCCTTTGGGCCCGAGTGTGGCCTTCAGCAGGGACCCGCTCGACGAACTCGTCGTTCCCGACGGGACGGAAGCCCAAGAGCGCGACCTCGTTACCGACGGGGACGTCCTCGTCGGGGCCCGCTCGACCGTCGGGTTCGGCGTACGCGGCCGGAACGTGCTGGCCGGCGAGTCCGCCGAGTTCGGCGGCGCGATCGAGGCCGACGGCGACTGCCGACTCGACATGTGGTGTGACGTCGCCGAGAACGTCCTGGTCGGCGAGGACGCCTACGTCGGCGAGCGCGTTCATATCGGCGGCAGGCTCAAAGTCGCCGGCGATCTCGACATCGGCGACGACGTCGAGATCGACGAGGGGTTCGAAGCCAACGGCTGGATCGTCATCCGGAACCCGATGCCGACGATCGTCTTCCTGTTCGTCTATCTCAAGCACTTGCTGTTGATCGGCGAGGAAGACACCGCCCAGCGGCTCGTGTCCGAACTCGTCGAGGACGACGACGGCGACTCCGAGGCCGAACCGCTGGTGATCCCCCGGAACGCGACCGTCGGCGACGACGCTTGGCGCGTCTCGACGCCCGCGACGATCGGCGACGACTGCCGACTCCACGGCAACGTCCGTGCCGAACGGATCGCCGTCGGCGCGGACTGCAACATTTTCGGGAGCCTCCGTGCGCGCGGCGACATCACCGTCGGCGAGGGGACCCGCATCCACGGCGACGTGACCACGCGCGAGGGCGACGTCGACGTCGCCGCCGACGCGCGGGTCCTCGGTGACGTCGTCTGTGCGGACCTCGAACTCGGCCCCGACGCCGAGATCGACGGGACGATCCGCGCTGACGGCGAGATCACGATGCGGACGACCGAGCGCGATCGCGAATGAAGCGGACGGCCGATCGCTCCTCGCAGTACTGATTGTCTCCGCTCGAGCGGACGCTACGGACGGAACCTCGGAGCGTCTCGACGGGCGGCCGACAGCGCCGACCCGCCGATCAGCGCTCTCTATCGGCGATTTTCACCCCTATTCTTAATACTGATACTATGATAGAAGGCCACAGCCATGTCAACAATGGTCATATACCGACGGGGGTATTCATGCGATCGATCGTACTGACGAAAGGCGTCCCCGACTTCTCCGAGGGGGCCGTCTCGTTCGACGAGGAGGGCCACTTAGAGCGGGGGAAGACGCCGACGGTGATGAACCCCAACGACGAGTTCGCGCTGCAGGCCGCGCTCCAGACGAAGATCCGCCACGGCGGCCACGTCAGCGGGATGAGCATGGGGCCGCCGGGGTATGCCGAGGTCCTGCAGGGGGCGATGGAGACGGTCTACACCGACGACAGCTACCTGCTGTCCGACCGTGAGCTTGCAGCCTCCGACACGTGGGCGACGGCGATCACGCTCTCGGCCGGCCTCGAGACCTACCAGGAGGAAGTCGCCGACATCGACATCGTCTTCGCGGGGTTCAAGACGGCCGACGGGGAGACCGGCCAGACCGGCCCACAGACCTGCTGGGCGATGGACTGGCCGATCGTCACCCACGTCGTCGCGCTCGACATCGATCCCGACGAGCGGCTCCTGCGCGCGAAGCGACTCGTCGAGGGCGACGTCGACGAGATCGAGACGGTCGAAGCGCCCCTGCCGTGTTTCGTCGTCACCGATCCCGAGTTCGAGCCGACCTACCGGACGGCGTCCCAGCGGTTGACCCGCAAGCGGCTCCGGGCCGAGACCGAGGAGCGGGCCACCGACCACGAGGAGTACCTGACGACGTGGGACCACGCCGACCTGAACCTCGATCCCGACTACATCGGGCTCGACGGCTCGCCGACGATCGTCTCCTCGGTGGATCCGATCCCCAAAGCACCCTCCGAGCGCGAGGCGACGATGCTCGATCCCGACGCCGGCGACGGCATGGGCGAGGTACTCGAGGAGATCCAACCCTACGCCGCGGAGGCGGGTGATTGAGATGCCGGCCATCGATCCGGACGACCACACGGTAGCGGAACTGACCGACGAACTCGAGACCGTCGACGACGCGGACGAGCTACGGGCGATCCTCGAGGCCGAGCGGGCTGGCCAGGATCGCGACACGGCCCGCGACGCGGTCCACGGCCGGCTCGAGGCGGTCGGGGCCGAGAGCGACGGCGTCGAGGCGGGCGCCGAGCCGGAAGACGAGTCGGACGCCGAATCCGACGACGCAGAGACGGATGCCGACGAACCCGAGACCGAGGCCGAGGAAGACGACGGCCTCTCCCACCCCACCCGCGACAAGCGACACGTCCGAGCGCTCGCGGACGGCGACTACGCCGACATGTGGGTGTTCTGTGAGACCCAGGGCGGCGAGTTGCTCGAGGTCTCGACGGAGATGCTGGGGAAGGCCCGCGAACTGATGGACGACTTCGCCGAGGAGTACGGTGACGAGGAGCGGGTCGTCGCGTTCCTGATGGGCGAGGACTGCGAGGGACTGGCCGAGGAGTCGATCGCCTACGGGGCCGACGTGGCGGTCTATCACGACGACCACAGGTTGGAACGGTTCCTACACAAGCCCTACACCGAGATCGCCTCACACATGGCCCGCGGCGAGGGCTCGATCGAGAGTACCGACTGGCGCGACTACGACAAGCCCCGGTACGTCCTGTTCCCGGCGACGAACAACGGCCGCGACCTCTCGGCGAAGGTCCAGGCCGAACTCGACTCCGGGCTGGCCTCGGACTGTTCGGACCTCTTCATCGAGGAGAACGAGGTCTCGAACCCGGTCAAGACCGGCGAACCGGGCGTCAAGAAGACCTTCGAGAAAGTCCTGCACATGAAGCGGCCGGACTTCTCGGGCTTCGAGTACTCGACGATCCTCTGTCTCGACAACCCCGGTCGGGAGTTTCACCCACAGGGTTGTTCGGTCATTCCGGGCAGCTTCGAGCCCATGGAGCCCGACCACGACCGCAACGGGCTCGTCGTCGAACACGACATGGAACTGGACGATGACTGGTTCCGCGTCGAGATCACCGAGTACGATCAACTCGAGGCCGGGATCGATCTCACGGGCCACGACGTGATGGTCTGTCTCGGGCGCGGGATCGCGGACGATCCGACCCGCGGGATGGAACTGGGGCTCGAGCTGGTCGACGCCTTCGCGGACGCCGAACTCGGCATCACGCGGGGCATCGTCACTTCCTCCTACGAGTTCGAGGGCCACGTCGAGAGCTACGCGACGGAAGAACGCCAGATCGGCGAAACCGGCCAGGTCGTCGCGCCGGACGTCTACATCGCGGCCGGCGTGTCGGGCGCGGTCCAGCACAAGGTCGGCATGGACGAGTCCGACACCATCGTCGCCGTCAACACCGACACCGACGCCCGGATCCGGGACTTCTCGGACTACTTCATCGAAGGCGACCTCTTCGAGGTACTGCCGCGCCTGACCGAGGCCGTCGAGGCCGGTGAGACGGCGCTCGAGGCCGAAGCCGTCGCCGACGGGGGTGAGGACGATGACTGACGAGTACGAACACTACGAGGCGATCGTCGTCGGCTGTGGCCCCGGTGGGGCCGCGGCCGCGGCGCGGCTGGCCGACCACGGCGTCGAGACGCTCGTCTTGGAGCGCGGCACCGAGGCGGGCTCGAAGAACGTCTCCGGCGGCCTGATTTACGGCGAGGAGTCCGCCCCCTACACGCTCGCGGACCTCTTCGATGGCTTCCGCGAAGAAGCGACCGAACGGCCGGTGACGGACTACTACATCCACAACGTGGCCGGTAACAAGGTCAAAACGTACGATCTGACCGACCTCCACGAACACGACACCGACTGGTGTGACGCCGTCCTCCGCCGGGAGATGGACTCGTGGCTCGAGCGCCGCGTCCACGAGAAGACAAGCGAGACGGGCGGCGGCGTGCTGACGAACGTTCGGGTGAACGGCCTGCTCGAAGACGACGGCGAGATCGTCGGCGTCACCTGCGACGAACTCGAGCCGATCACGGCCGACCTGATCGTCGCGGCCGATGGCGTCAACTCCGAACTCGCCCGCGAGGCTGGCCTGATGGACTGGGAGGAGCCCGAGGAGTGGTTCCAGGGGGTCAAGGCCGTCGTCGACGTCGATCCCGACGCGATCGACGACCGCTTCGATATCGGTCCCGACGAGGGCGCTGCCCACCTGTTTTCCGGCGATCTCTTCGACGACGTCCGGGGCGGTGGCTTCCTGTATACCAACGAGGATTCGCTCTCGATCGGGACCGTCTTCCACCTCGATAGCCTCCTCGAGCGGGAGGCCGAACCGCACGAACTGCTCGACGCGTTGCTCACGCATCCGCTGCTCGCCGGCTGGTTCGGCAACGAGTACGACGAACGCGAGTACGCGGCGAAACTCGTCCCCGACTCGAAGAAGGCCGCCCACCGGGAGCCGTACCGCGACCGGCTCGTCCTCGTCGGCGACGCCGCCGGCCAGATGCAGGCCCAGGGGCCGATCATCAAGGGGATGAACCACGCCGTCACCGCTGGCGCGCTCGCGGCCGACGCCTTCGCCGTTACTCGGGGCAACGCCGACCCGGCGGCCGCCGGGCGGCGATACACAAAACTGCTCGAGGACTCCGGCACCATGGCCAAGCTCCGGCCCCGCCGGTACGACCTCGCCCGGACCGTCGGCGAGCGCGACGCCGTGACTGGGGCCATCGAGCGGGTCCTCGACTCACCGCTCGGTTCGCTGGCGGTCGGCAACCCGATCGCGGACCGGCTGCTCGAGCGGGCGTACAACTCGCCGTTCCTGGTGTCGATGCTGCCGGATACGAAGACCGGCTACGTCTCCCTGCCGACGCTGATCGCCGAGCAACACGGCAAGACGATCCACTGGGAGAGCGAGATCGAGCCGCCGACGCTCGAGGAGCGCATCGGCGACCTGACCTACGATACCGACGTGGGCAACCCACACATCGAGTTGCTGGATCAGTCGCTCGACGCCAGCGGCGCGGCGGTCACCGCCTGTCCGGTCAGCGCCGAGGACTTCGGCGGCGGCTGCTACCGCTCGGAGGCGGTCAAGACCAACGGCACCGAGGAGACGCTGGTCAGTCTCGACACCCAGCCCTGCGTCGAGTGTGGCACCTGTGCGGTCGTCGCCGACACGGAGTGGGAACACCCCCGCGGTGGCAAGGGCGTCGAATACAGGGAGGGGTGACGTGAGCCGGTACGGACCGCGGATCGCCGCGCTCGCACGCCGGGCCGAGCGCGAGCGGGCGGCGCTCGACGGGGACGACCGTTCCCCGACGGCGTCGAACCGCTCTCCGGCCCCCGGCGATGCCGACGCCTATCTTCGGGATGGCGTGGGCCCGGCCGTCTGGCTCTACGTCGAGGGCCGGACTGGCGGCCGCACGGTCCCGTTTACCGAGGCCGAACTGGCCGCCCTCGAGACCGCGATGAACCGCTGGCTCGAGTGTTATACGCGGTGTCACGGCGTCGACCTTGAGGCGGCGTTTACGGTCCGGGAGGCGGCGGAACTACTGCTCGAGACGCGAAACGTCGTCGACACGGCCCAGTTGCTGACCCGCGTTCCGGAACGCGACCGGGCGTCGCCGCCGACCGGGTAGTGACCCGAGCCAGTACTCCCGAACGGGAGCTATAGTAGCCGCTGAAACGATTCACACACTGATCGCAACGCCGTCGTTCGATCAGGTGTGCAATGACTTTCAGTGGCTACTATAGTCGGGAAACAGCCACAAATCCCGCGCAGACCGGCTCGTATATGAGTCCCACGCAGTAGACGGGTATTCGACTATTCCCGTTGAGCGCAAAGTCAGCCCGATGGCACGAGACGATCGGTTATCCCGACGGCGAATGCTTCAGTTGACAGGTGTCGCGGCTTCGACGGCAGTCGTTGCGGGCTGTGGTGGCGGTGGTAACGGTGACGACGGTAACGGCAACGGTAACGGGGGCGGTGGGGGCGAGACGATCGAACCCGGTACCCAGATCGAGTTCGACGGACAGACGGCCGGCTGGGTCGGTATCGCGCCCGACTCGATCGCTGACGAGGAGAACCCGACGATCACCCTCCAGGAGGGGGAAACCTACGAGATCGGCTGGACGACCGGCGACGGCGCCGAACACAACATCGCGATCTACGACGAGAACGACGAGGTCGTCGACGACCTCGCGACCGAGCGGGTCACCGAACCCGAAGACCAGTGGCTCGAGTTCGAGGCCAGCAGCGAGATGGTCACGTACATCTGTGAGGTCCATCCGACGACGATGGTCGCCGATATCGAAGTCGAAAGCGGCGGCGGTGGCGGCGGTAACGGCGGGGCTGAAAACGAAAGCGAGGGCAACGAGTCGATGGGGAACGAGACGGAGGGCAACGAAACGGACGGTAACGAGTCGATGGAAAACGAGACCGAGAGTAACGAGACGGAAGACAACGAGTCCGAGTAACTCGGTTCTCGAGCGGGGCGTTCAGTAGATGAGTTCGTCGTCGTTCTCGACCATGTACAGCGTCCGCGCAGCGATGTTGACCGTGTGGTCACCGACCCGCTCGAGGTCGCGGATCGTCAACAGGAGTCGGGAGACGTCCTGCAGAATGCGCTCGACCTCCTCGGTCGAGTCGAGTTCGCGCTCGATGAGGTCGCGAACGACGATCTCGCTGGCCCGTTCGGCGAACTCGTCGAGATCGTCGTCGCGGCCGGCGAGTTCCCGACAGCGGTCGGTGTCTTCGGTGTCGTAGGCCATCATCGCGTCCTCGAGCATGTCGAGGGTCAGTTCGCCCATCTCCTGGACGTCGACGTCGGGGAACAGGTCCCGCTCGGCGTCCATGGTGTACTCGCCGAGGTTCGTCGCCAGATCGGCGATCCGCTCCAAGTCGGTGATGATCTTGAACGAGGCGGCGATAAAGCGGAGATCGCTCGCGACCGGCTGCTGCAGCGCGAGCAAGTCGATACAGTCCTGTTCCAGATCGAGATACATCCGGTTGATCTCGCCGTCGCCCTCGATCACTTCCTGTGCGAGGTCCTCGTCTTTCTGTTCTAACGCGTCCAGTCCCATGCGCAGCCGTTCCATGACGACCTCACTCATGTAGAGGACGTCCTCACGGAGTTCCGTGAGCTTCTCCTGGTAGGATTTTCTGGCCATAGTAGTCAAAGCCGGTCCGTCCTTCATAAATACTGTGTGCGAAGTACTGCTACGGGTCGGCGGCTGCCGGTCGCGGAGGCACTGCGACCGGGTCGGCGATCGTGGACGCGTTACCGGAGCCACTCGAGCGGTGTCGCCGGGAAACGAAGTGGCTCCGGGCGTCGGACGTCGTATTTCATCGCGAGCAAGCCGCCGAGGACGACGGTGACCGCGACGGCCGAGACGGCGGCGTTCAGCAGCAGCCAGTCGACTGACGTGCCATACACCGTATCGTCGATGGGGGCAAGCAGCCGGACGCCGCCGCTGACGAGATCGAGCGCGAGATGCGAACTGACACCGAGGACGGCGGCCCGCCAGGGGCCGACGGCCGAGAGGACCCCGATCAGGACGAGGCCGCCGAGCAGCGAGTGGGTCAGCGCCCGGTGGCTCCACAGCGCTCCGTGGACGGCACCGAGTTCGACCAGCGGCCGAAAGAGGAACGTGTCGGCGTCCGGAGCGGCGGCGGCGAGCGCGGCCACGAGGTACGGGGCCGCGCGCCGGGACCGGACGACTAGCGCGACCAGCGCCAAACTGCACAGGATGTGGACCCCGGTTGCGACCATTCCGCTCGGTACCACACCGTGTGAGACAATAAATAGCATTCTCAGCGCGGAGGACACATTCCCTCGTCTGACGGTGTGTTTCGGCAGGATTACTCGCTCGAGTGAGAGCGGTAGCGTCGGATCGAACGCGGTGAGCAACGGGAAACGCCGTCGTCGACCGGTGACACCGACTATCCGAACTTGCCGGTGATGTAGTCCTCGACGCGCTCGTGTTCGGGGTTCTCGAAGATCTTGTCCGTGTCGTCGAACTCGACGAGTTCGCCGCCGGTCAGGAAGACCGCCGTCTTGTCGGAGATCCGAGCCGCCTGCTGCATGTTGTGCGTGACGATGACGACCGTGTACTCCTCGGCCAGGTCCTCGATCAGGTCCTCGATCTTCGAGGTCGCGACCGGGTCCAGCGCCGAGGCCGGCTCGTCCATCAGGATCACGTCCGGGTCCGGCGCGATGGCCCGCGCGATACAGAGCCGCTGTTGTTGCCCACCCGAGAGGTCCAGCCCGCTCGCGTCCAGTTGGTCCTCGACTTCCTCGAGCAGCGCGGCCCGCTCGAGGGCGGTCCGGACCTTCGCGTCGACGTCGCCGTCGTCTTTCCCCTGAACTTTCAGGCCGTAGGCGACGTTGTCGCGGATCGACTTCGGGAACGGGTTCGGCGACTGGAAGACCATGCCGATCTTCCGGCGCAAGGCGACGGGATCGACGTCATCGTCGTAGACGTTCTTCCCGTCGAAGCGGAGTTCGCCCTCGACGCGGGCGCTGTCGACGAGGTCGTTCATCCGGTTGATACACCGGAGGAACGTCGATTTCCCACAGCCCGACGGGCCGATGACCGCCGTGACCTGCTTTTCGGGGATCTCGATGTCGACGTCGGAGAGCGCCTGTTCCTCCCCGTAGTAGACGTTCAGGTCTCGGGCCTCGAGCAGCGTTCGGTCGGTCGTCGTTTCCCCGCCGGAATCGGCGGTGTCGGTGAGGCCGTCGGTGCCCGGCGTCGGGGCCGGTTGGTCGTCGGTCGGTTCCGTTTCCGAGGAAGTCATCTGTTCGTTAGTCATTGTCAGGTGCGCTGTTGATAGCGGTTGCGGATGATGATCGCGATCGAGTTGATCGTTAACAGGACGACCAGCAGGGTGACGACGCCGGCGGCGACGACGCCGTACTGGAACTCCGTCTGGGGATAGGACGCCCAGTTGTAGATCTGGAGCGGCATGGCGCTGACTTTGCTGAAGAAGCTGTTCGGCAGTCCGAACACCGTCGTCGGCGCGGCGATCATGATCAGCGGTGCCGTCTCGCCGATCGCTCGCCCCAGCGCGAGGATCGTCCCGGTCATGATGCCGGGCATCGCCCGCGGCAGGACGACGTTGCGGATCGTCTGCCACTTCGTCGCGCCCATCCCGTAGGACGCCTGTCGCTGCGAATCGGGGACGGCCCGAATCGCCTCCTGGGCGGAGATGATCACGATCGGCAGGATGAGCAAGGCGATGGTGAACGCGGCCGCCAGTACCGTCCCGTAGCCGATGTTGAACAGGCCCACGAACAGGCCAAGTCCCAACAGGCCGTAGACGACCGAGGGGACGCCCGCGAGGTTCGCGATGTTGAGCTGGATAAAGCGGGTGAGATAGCCGTCGTCGGCGTACTCCTCGAGGTAGACCGCGGCGCCGACGCCGAGCGGGAAGGTGACCAGCGCGATCATCAGCATGATCGCGATGGAGCCGACGAGCGCGGGCAGGAATCCGGCCTCGTAGGGGTTGGGGTGTGGCGGGTTCGTGAGGAACTGCCAGTCGAGCCAGCCGACGGCGTCGACGGCGACGTTCAGCAGCAACGCCGCGAGCGACACGATGCCGACGAGCGTCGCCGCGAGCGCGAGCAGTCGGAACGCGACGTCTTTCGTCCGGCTGATGCGTCCGAAGCCGTCGGCGGGCGTCTCTCCGGTGTCGGCCGCCATCAGCGATACACCTCCCGATACCGCGACGCGACGAGTTCACTGATCAGGTTCATGACGAAGGTGATGACGAACAGGGTCAGACCGACCGCGAAGAGGCTCTTGTACGCCGGTCCCTGCCCGACGATGTCGCCGGTGCCGATCTGGACCATCGCGGAGGTCATCGGCTGGATCGAGTCGAGGAACATCCCTGCCGGGTCGGTCAGGTCGATCATCCGCGGCGTCTGGCCCGCGGCGATGGCGACGATCATCGTCTCGCCGATCGCCCGCGAGAGCGCGAGGATAAACGAGGAGAAGATCCCCGACAGCGCCGCCGGCACGACGACCGACGTTGAGACGGTAAACTTCGTCGCGCCGAGCCCGTAACTGGCCTGCCGCAGCGAGTCCGGGACGGCGCTCATCGCGTCCTCGCTGATCGAGGACACCATCGGGATGATCATGATACCGACCATGATCGAGGCCGACAGCGCGTTGAACGTCGAGAGATCGACCGGCAAGATCGTGTCGATCGCCGGCGTGACATAGACCAGCGCGAAGTAGCCGTAGACGACCGTCGGGACGCCGGCGAGTACCTCGAGCGCCGGTTTGAGATATGCCCGCTGTCGATCGGAGGCGTACTCGCTGAGATAGATCGCGGTCAACAATCCGATCGGGAGCGCGACCATCGCCGACCCGATCGTGATGACCAGCGTTCCCGAAATCAGCGGGAGGACGCCGAATGCGATCGGTTCGTTCGTCGGACTCCAGCGCGTGCCGGTGAGGAAGTCGACGAGCGGGATCTGTGCGAAGAAGTCGATCGCGTCGAGCAACAGCGTCAGAATGATCGCGACGGTCGTCAGGATCGACAGGAGCGCACACAGCATGAAGAGATAACGAAAGGCGGTGCCCCGTGCCGTGCGGATCCCGTCGTGGGAGAAGTCCGGCTGGCTCATGCCGTTACCTCCTCGATCGCAGCCTCGAGTTTCTCGAGGTTCTCGTCGCGTTTGTCTTCGGTGAGCGGCACGTAGCCGACCTCCGAGACCAAGTCCGTCGCGGCTCGCTTCATGTAGAACCGGACGAAGTCACGGACGGCCGACTTCTCGAGCGACTCCTTGGCGACGTAGATGAACAGGGGTCGCGAGAGGGGCGTGTACTCGCCGTTCATCGCCGTCTCGATCGACGGCTTGACACAGCCGTCACCGTCGTCGACCGAGATCGCCTTGATCGAGTCCGGATTCTCGCTGTAGAACGAGAAGCCGAAGTACCCCATCGCGTACTCCGAGCCCTGCACTCCTTGTACGATCGTTCGGTCGCGCTCGGTCGCGTGGTAATCGCTGCGGTGGTTCGCTTCCTCGCCGATGATGGCCTCGTTGAAGTAGTCGAACGTGCCGGAGGTCGTCGCGGCCCCGTACAGTTCGAACGGTTCGTCGGGCCACTCGTCGTTGATATCGCTCCAGTGGGTCGCGCCGTCAGCACGCCAGATTTCTCGGAGCTGTTCGACGGTAAGACAGTCGATCCAGTCGGCGTTTGGGTTGACGACGACCGTCAGCGCGTCGGTCGCGATCGGAAACTCGATCGGCGTCACATCGTTGTTCCCACACTGTTCAACCTCGGCGTCAGCGATCGTCCGACTCGCGTTGTTAATGTCGGTCCGTCCCGCACAGAAGAAGTTCCCGAACCCACCGCCGGTTCCGGTCTTACTGAGCGAGAGGTTAACGGTCGGATTTTCCTCGGAAAACGAGGAGGCGATCGCCTCGGTCACGGGGAAGACGGTACTGCTCCCCGCGATGTTTACGTTGTTGCCCTCCGCGGCGAAGACACCGGTACAACCGGCCAACCCGCCGGAGAGGCCAACGCCCGCCGCGGCGAGAAAGTCACGCCGACCGAGTCCGGCCGGCAAAGACGCCGTGGAATCTCTCGACATCACCGGATCGAAGTCACAGAGTAGGTAAGTATACTACTATGAGATCTATATAGCACTATATACTACTGCGGCGATTCACTGGGTCCCAGCCCAGGGCCGGCGACGGCGTCTCGAACGCATACATATGGCAACAGTTGTCACCCACCAATCTAGTGGTGTCTGAAGGTACTTCGGTCCGTCCACTATTCGGCTGAAGACGAGGTGACATATATAGACGAGTCATGCCGAGAACCGAGCGAGAGATGGTGGGCAGTCTCGGGGCCGCTGGTGCCGATGTCGGCGGCGATCCGGTCGGCCGTGGCGTTGTCGCGGTATTCCCCATGAATTCGTTCGAATTGCGCAAACTACGTCAGCAGGGAGCCCACAGCGGACAAAATCAGACGCGACGTGACGTGTCTCTCGGTCGATCGCCGTATAGAGACGACCGTCAGGCAAGCAGCGACGCGTCGTTCTCGAGGGCATACAGCGTTCGAGCGGCGACGTTGACCGCGTGGTCGCCGACGCGTTCGATATCGCGGACGACAACGAGGGTTCGTGAGACGTCCGCGAGAAGGGGGCCGGCGGGGCGACCGCCGCTTCCGGCCCCGGACGATCGGCCCCCGACGCAGTCGTCGGCGTCGCGACGCAACTCGATGAGCCGCCGGACGACGCGCTCGGCGACCGCCACACAGCGGCGATCGAGTTCCGCGTCGCGCTCGGCGACCGCCCGGCAGGCCGCCGGTTCCTCGTCGACGAACGCCTCGACCGCGGTCTCGAGTTGCTCGAGTGCCAGCGCGGCGATCCGCTCGAAGTCCACGTCCGGCAACGCCGGATCCGAGCCGGTTGCGTCGAGCGTGTACTCGGCCAGATTGGTCGCCAGATCGCCCACCCGCTCGAGGTCGGTGACGATCGTGAACGCGGCGACGACGGTCCGGAGGTCACCGGCGACGGGCTGGTACAGCGCCAGCAGGTCGAGACACTCCCGTTCGATTTCGAGATACCGGTCGTTGACCGCGTGGTCCCGCTCGATCACCTCGCGGGCGAGGTCGCGATCGCTCGTAAACAGCGCGGAAAACCCGTCGGCGAGTTGCTCGCGAACGAGATCACCCATCGAGACGACCGTCTCGCGGAGCCGCTCGAGGCGGTGCCGGTAGTCCTCGCGGGTCATCACCCGAACTTGCCGGTGATGTAGTCCTCGACGCGCTCGTGCTCGGGGTTCTGGAAGATCTTGTCCGTGTCGTCGAACTCGACGAGTTCGCCGCCGGTCAGGAAGACCGCGGTCTTATCGGAGATACGGGCCGCCTGCTGCATGTTGTGCGTGACGATGACGACCGTGTACTCCTCGGCCAGATCCTCGATCAAGTCCTCGATCTTCGAGGTCGCGATCGGATCGAGCGCCGAGGCCGGCTCGTCCATCAGGATCACGTCCGGGTCCGGTGCGATCGCCCGCGCGATACAGAGCCGCTGTTGTTGCCCACCCGAGAGGTCCAGCCCGCTCGAGTCCAACTGGTCCTCGACTTCCTCGAGCAACGCGGCCCGCTCGAGGGCGGTTCGGACCGTCTCGTCGACGTCGACGTCCTTCTCCTGTACGTCCAGTCCGAACGCGACGTTGTCCCGGATCGATTTGGGGAAGGGGTTCGGCGTCTGAAAGACCATGCCGATCTTCCGGCGCAGCGCGACGGGGTCGACGTCGTCGTCGTAGACGTTCTTCCCCTCGAAGCGGAGTTCGCCCTCGACGCGAGCGGCGTCGATGAGGTCGTTCATTCGATTGATGGTGCGCAGGAACGTCGATTTCCCGCAGCCCGATGGACCGATGAGCGCCGTGACGCCGTTTTCGGGGATTTCGATGTCGACGCCCTGTAACGCCTGGGCGTCGTCGTAGAAGACGTCGATATCCCGCGCCTCGATCACCGTATCGGCGCCCGCAGGAACGGAGCCACCCTCGACGTCGAGCGAGGAATCGAGTAGTGATCCGCTTGTCGCCTCTGATCCCGCGGTCGGTTCGGAGACCGCCGTTCCGCTGCTGTTCGTTCGCTGTTCGTCACCGTCGTCGGCGTTTCGTGTATCGTTTCGAGTCATTTCAATCGCGTCGCTGGTACTTGTTTCGCAGCAGGATCGCGGTGCCGTTCATCATCAGCAAGACGATGAGCAACACGAGGACCCCGGCCGCGAGGACGCCGTGGTAGAAGTCCGGTTTGGCTAACTGTGCCCACGAGTAGAGCTGTCGTGGCATCGCGCTGAACAGTCCGAAGAACGAGGTCGGCGAGATCCGGACGACCGCCGCGACGCCGACCATCAACAACGGTGCCGTTTCGCCGATGGCGCGGCCGAGCGCGAGGATCGTCCCAGTGAGGATCCCGGGCATCGCCCGCGGCAGAACGACGGTCCGGACCGTCTGCCACTTCGTCGCGCCCATCCCGTAGGCCGCCTGTCGCTGGGAGTCGGGTACCCCCCGGATCGCCTCCTGTGCGGAGACGATGACGATCGGGAGGATCAGCAGCGCGACCGTCAATCCGCCGACGACGACGATCCCGGGCTGCAGGGCGCCAGCCTTGACGAACAGCGCCAGGCCGAGCAGTCCGTAGACCACCGACGGGACCCCGGCGAGGTTCGCGATGTTGATCTCGATGAGTTCGACGACCGACCCGAGTAGTCCGCCGCTCGGCGCGTACTCCTCGAGGTAGATCGCCGCGCCGACGCCGACCGGGAACGCCGCGATCGCGACGACGATGATCATCATCACCGACCCGACGAGCGCGGGATAGATGCCGGCCTCCCGCGGTGTCCGACTGTGCGCGGCGGTCAGGAACTCCCAGTCGAGCCAGACGTTCGGGCCGGCGAACCCGGCCGCGTCAACGACGACGGCACAGACGACTACGCCGGCCGCGATGACGAGCGGCAGCGCGAGTCCGGAGACGCCCTCGCCGCCTCTGAAAACCCGTTCGACGTATAGCCCGACGGGAACGCCGACGACCGTCGTCAGGATGAGCCACGTCGTCCAGGAGACGCCCGCGAGCGGCCCGGCGACGACGCCGAGCGCGGCCGCGGCGATCGTGGCCCCGCCGGCGATCGACCCCGCACGCTCGTTCTCGCGGGCGCGACGGACGTACCAGCCGGCCGCTATCCCGACCGGCACCACGAACGTTCCCAGCAGCGACAGGGGTGCCATCGGGAGAACCGGGAGCGACAGGATCAGCGCACGGAGGCTCGGGACGAGTCCGGGAACCCCGACGATCGTCAGTCCGAGAACGACCACGCCGACCGCGGCCCGCTCGAGCGCACCGGCGTCCCGCGTTCGCTCGTGGACCTCGAGCGCGCCGTAGGCGACGATCGCAGCGATCACGAGCGCGAGCCACTCGTGTGGGCTGACGACATGTCTGAAGACGATACCGACGCCGCCGGCGAGCAGCGCCGCGGCGACGGGCAGTCCGAGCGCCGTGTACGCGACTTCACCCGCCCGTGGATCGGAGCGGTAGTAGTAGAGCGAGAGGACGACCGCCGGGAGCGCGACGGTCGCGACGACCGTCGCCCACCAGGCCGGATCGGCCGTCCCCGGTTCGACCGCGTCGACCGCCACGTAGATGAGAAAGACGAACACGAGGAACAGCGTGAGTACCGTCGCCCCGAGGCAGCTGGCTTTGAACAATAGCCCGCGGAGCTGACTCACTTGTCCGTCCGCGCCGAACCAGGCACCCGTCGACTCGTCGGTCGTCGCCATCAGCGACGCACCCCCGGTGTGGCCGTGGCGTTCGCAGTAATCGTTCGGTTCATTGGTATTCCTCCCTGTATCGAGCGGCGATGCGGTTGCTGAGTAGGTTCATGCTGAACGTAATGGCGAAGAGCGTCAGCCCGATCGCGAACATCGAGTAGTAGCCGGCGGTTCCGCCCGACAGGTCCGTCGTCACCGCCTGCACCATGGCAGCGGTCATCGTCTGCCCGGAATTGAGGAGGTTCGCGAACGGCTGGGACGGGTCGAACATTCGGCCCTGACTGCCGCCGGCGACCACGACGATCATCGTCTCGCCGATCGCCCGCGAGAGCGCCAGAATGTACGAGGAGAAGATCCCCGAGATCGACGCCGGGATGACGATCTTCGTCGAGACCTCGAACTTCGTGGCACCGAGGCCGTATCCCGCCTGGCGTAGCGAGTCCGGCACCGCGCTCATCGCGTCCTCGCTGATCGAGGAGACCATCGGAATGATCATGATCCCGACCATGATCGACGCGGACAGCAGGTTGAACAGGTCCACGTCGAGCCCCAGTTGCTGGAGCCACGGCGTCAGGTACACCAGCGCGAAGAAGCCGTAGACGACGGTCGGGATCCCCGCGAGGATCTCGAGGGCCGGTTTCAGCACCGATCGCATCCGATCGCTCGCGTACTCGCTCAGATAGACCGCGGCCGCCGTGCCGATCGGGATCGCGACGAGCGCCGAGACGATCGTCACGGTCAGTGTGGCAGACACCAGCGGCAGGATACCGAGAATCGGATTTTCGCTCCGCAGAACCCACTCCGTGCCGGTGAAGAAGGCGAGGGGGTCGACGCGGCTAAAGAACTCGACGGCGTCGATCGCCAGCGTAGCGACGATACTGAGCGTCACGAAGACCGTCAGTGCCGCACAGCAGAACAACAACCCGTGGTACAACCGCTCCTTTGCAATTCGTCCGTTCGCCGATCGTGTGAGATCGGCTTCCATTGATGTGTCACTCATTTTCTATTCGGTTTCCCCGAAAAATCGGTCGGCGTTCGCGTTACTCGCCCGCTGCGTCCTCGAGTGCGCTCATGTTCTCATCGACCATGTCCTGGTTCGACGGGACGTAGCCGACGTCGTCGGCGATCCAGTCGGCACTCGAGTTCTCGAGGTAGTAGTTGACGAACTCGTAGACCGGATCTCGCTGGAGTGCGCCCTCGGCGGGGTAGATGAACAACGGTCGGGCCAGCGGGTACGAACCGTCCTGGGCCGCCGACAGGCTCGGCGCGGTCGGCTCGTCGCTTTCGCTCTCCGCGATCGAGAGGGCCTTGACGCGGTCCTTGTTTTCGCTGTAGTAGGCGTAGCCGAAGTACCCCATCGCGTACTGGCTGTTCTCGAGGCCCTGAATGATGGTGTTGTCGTCCTCGGTGCCCTCGTACTCAGTCCGGTGGCCGCCGCCGTTGACGTTCTCGCTGAACCAGTCGTAGGTCCCTGAGGTGGTGTCGGGGCCGTAGAGCTCGAGTTCTTCGTCGGGCCAGTCGGAGTTGATATCGGACCACGTGGTAGCGCTGTCGTCGCCCCAGATCTGCGCCAGCTCGTCGAAGGTCATGCTGTCGACCCAGTCGTTGTCGGGGCTGACCGCAACCGTGAGCGCGTCGCCCGCGATGTGCATCTCGATCGGTGTGACGTCGTTGTCGGCGCAGTGACTCTGCTCCGCTTCCTTGATCGGGCGCGATGCGCCGTTGATGTCGGCGTCACCGGGACAGAAGTGGTTCTCGAAGCCGCCACCGCTGCCGGTCGGGTCGACCGTGACGTTGACCTTCGGGTTCTCCTCCATGAACCGTTCGGCCATCGCGTCGGAGATGGGGAAGACGGTACTTGACCCCTTGACGATGACTTCCCCCGAGAGTTCGTCGTCGCCGTTCCCGCTGCTCGTGTCGCTGCACCCTGCGATCACGGCCGTCCCGGCGGCGCCGGTTGCGGCGATGAACTTCCGTCGCGATACTGCGTCGCGTCCGAACTGGTTGTCTGCCATCACGTGAGTGATTCGAAGGGGTATAAAAAAGGGATGCTATGAATCATATATATGCGTCAGTGATCACATATCTCTATATAGTCCTATTTCGTCGGCAGCGGGAGGGTCGGAGCGCGGTGTCGAGGCGGCGAACCGCAGTCGATCACGTCATCGAACGATCGCAGCCATCGACGCGAATTCGTCGCTGCGGGCATATGGACCGGGAGAATAGCAGTCCAGGATTCGTCGGGCAACGGTCGGTGTGACGGCCCGCTGGGACCACCGCGATCGACTCGTGTCCCCACCGATCCCACCGACCTGCTCGAGGGTACGCCGTTCACGGAGCGGCGACCCGGCTGCCACCTGTATCTATATACTGATCTCGTTCACTACCGGGTAGTCCCGTTCGTGTCCATATGTCGTTCGTATCCCGGGATTAGACGGCGCTGAATCGCCGTTCTATGGGCAACCAACGGCGCTCTATAGACCCGCGTATATTTATGCCCGAGCGGCCGAAGCCCACCGTATGGAGACGCGAAAGGTCCAGGTGACCGGCGGCTCGACGTACACGGTCTCGCTCCCCAAAACGTGGGCGACGGAAAACGACGTCAGCGCCGGGACGACCGTCGAGTTCTACCCCGAAGACGACGCGCTCTTGTTGACCCCTCAGAGCGACACTGAACGACAGGAGGGGAGCCTCGACATTTCGAGTCTCGAGGGCGAGCGGCTGACCCGGGCCGTGATGACGATGTACGTCAGTGGCTTCGACATCATCAGGCTCGAGGCCGGTCGGATCACGACCGACCAGCGGCGGGCGATCCGGGACGCCACGCAGGGGCTGGTCGGCGTCGAGGTTTTGGAGGAGACGACCGACAGTGTGGTCATTCAGGACCTGCTCGACTCCTCGGAACTCTCGATCGTCAACGCCGTGACCCGAATGCGGCTGATCGCCCAGTCGATGCTCGAGGACGCGGTGACGGCGCTGACGGAAAACGACGACGACATCGCCCGCGACGTCATCGAACGGGACGACGACGTCGACCGGCTCTGGCTGGTCGTCTCGCGGATCTTCCGTGCCACCCTGCGATCGCCGCGGGCCGCCGAGGAACTCGGCGTCCCCCGCGAGGACTGCTTCGATTTCCACTCGAGCGCCCGGCAACTCGAGCGCGTCGCCGACCACGCGGCCAAGATCAGCAACATCGCGCTCAAACTCGGTGAGATCCCCGAACCGGTCGCCGAGGCGCTCGAGGAACTGCGAACCGACGCCGCGACGGTGTTGGAGAAGGCGATGGACGCGCTGTTCGCCGAGGGAACCGAGGAGGCGAACCGACTGGGCCACGACGCCCGCGAGGCCGTCCTCGAGATCGACGAACACACCCGCCAGATCGACGACATGCTACGGGATCTGGAACCGGTACAGGCCCAGTCGCTGGGGCTGATCGTCGACTCGCTCTCGCGGAGCGCCGACTACGGCGGGAACATCGCCGAGACGGCGCTGCAGAAGGCCGCTCCGCGGCCCTGATGAAACGATTATACCGCGTGCGCCCATTTCCTGAAGTGGTTTGACGGGAGAGTAGGCGAGAAGAGAAGCGTCCCGCTACTGTGGCAACGGGGAGTCGCCACGCCCTCCCCAGCCGATTCGCTCGTGCCTCCGGCACTCGCTCATCCCTCGCACAGTGTTATCGACCGCCCTCACTATCGTTCGGTCGGCCGACAGCGCGCGCCACCGCATGCCGGTTGCTTGGTTCGAAGTGAGACAGCATCTCCCGTACTGACCGTCCATTTCGGGAGTTATTCGACACTCACGAACGGCTCGATTCGGCGTCCGGCTCGTTCACTTCCGCCCTCCTCCGGGAACGCTTTTTAAGCCCCACCTCCAAAGGAAAACGATGGAACTCGACGATCATGCCGAGGATCTCGCCTCCGACCTCGGTGTCGACAAAGAGGAGGTCAAAGACGACCTGCAGAACTTGGTGGAGTACAGCGTGCCGGTCGACGAGGCCAAACAGAGCCTCCGGCGGAAGTACGGCGACGGGCAGAGCGGCGGCGGCGGGACGCCATCGGCGAAGGACATCGCCGACATCACGCCCGACGACAGCAACGTCACCGTCACGGGCGTCGTCCTGACGGCCGGCGAGCGGTCGATCCGCTATCAGGGTGACGACCACGTCATCGTAGAGGGGCGACTGGCCGACGAGTCCGGCGTCATCGACTACACCGCCTGGGAGGACTTCGGCCTCGAGCCGGGCGAGACGATCACGGCGGGCAACGCCGGGGTCCGTGAGTGGGACGGCGAACCCGAACTCAACCTCGGCGAGAGTACCTCGCTGTCGGTCGATTCGGAGTCGCTCGACGTCCCCTACGAGGTCGGCGGCGAGGCACAACTGGCCGACCTCCGGACCGGCGATCGCGCAGTCAGTATCGAGGTCGACGTCCTCGAGTGCGAGCGCAAGACGATCGACGGCCGCGACGGCGAGACCGATATCCTAAGCGGCGTCTTCGGCGACGAGAGTGGCCGCCTCCCGTTCACGAACTGGGACCCTGCGCCGGAGATCGAGGACGGCGGGACGGTTCGTATCGAGAACGCCTACGTTCAGGAGTTCCGCGGCGTCCCCGAAGTCAACGTCTCGGAGTTCTCGACGGTCACCGCACTCGACCGGCGGATCGAGGTCGGGAGCGATACCTCGACGATGGACGTCGCCGACGCCGTCGGAACCGGCGGTATCTACGACGTCGAGGTCGTGGGGAACCTGCTCGCGGTCCGTGACGGCTCCGGGCTCATCCAGCGCTGTCCCGAATGCTATCGGGTCGTCCAGAAGGGACAGTGCCGGACCCACGGCGACGTCGACGGGATCGACGATCTGCGCGTCAAGGCGATCCTCGACGACGGAACCGGTACCGTCACCGTCGTTCTCGACGACGAACTCACCGAGCGGGTCTACGGCGGCACCCTCGAGGACGCCCTCGAACAGGCCCGCGAAGCCATGGATCAGGAAGTCGTGGCCGACCGGATCCGTGAACACATCGTCGGCCGCGAGTATCGGGTACGCGGCCACCTCTCGGTCGACGAGTACGGCGCGAACTTAGACGCCGAGACGTTCGAGGAGAGCGACGACGATCCGGCCGCGCGTGCGACGGCCTTCCTCGAGGAGGTGGACGCATGAGTGCGAACGACGACGAGGAGGTCCCCGGACGGGAGATCGCCTACCGCCTGTTCGCGGCCGAGTACGACGACGCCTCGCTGTCCTACGCCGAGAGCGACGAGGAACGGGCTCCGAACTACGTGATCTCGCCGACCGGCGCGCGGCTCAACCGCGTCTTCGCGGTCGGCACTCTCACGGAGGTCACGTCGGTCAACGAGGAGATGGTCCGGGCCCGCGTCGTCGACCCGACCGGCGCGTTCGTCGTCTACGCCGGCCAGTACCAGCCCGACGAACTGGCCTTCCTCGAGGGAGTCGAGCCGCCCGAATTCGTCGCGGTAACCGGCAAAGCACGGACCTTCCAGCCCGAGGACGGCGACCAGGTTTACACCTCCCTGCGCCCCGAGAGCATCGCCACGGTCGACGCCGACACTCGGGACCGCTGGGTCGTCAGCGCGGCCGAACAGACCCTCGAACGGATCGGTACCTACGCCGGCGCGGCGGACCTAGACGCGGACGGCGAGGACCTGACCGACGCGCTGCTCGAGGCCGGCGTCGAATCCGGGCTGGCAGCGGGGATCCCGCTCGCACAGGATCACTACGGCACGACGCCGGCGTATCTGGCGGCGCTGCGTGAGTGCGCCCGCGAGGCCTGCGAGGTCGTCGCCGGCGAGCGCGATCAGGTGAGCGGGCTCGACCTCGCGCCCGACGCCACGAGTCCCGAGTACGACGTCTCGTTCGCGTCGCTGGCCGATCTCGACGGCATCGACGCCGACGCGCTCGAGTCCGAGCCGGCGGAACCGATGGCGGCGACGGCCGGCGGGAGCGGGGCGGCAACCGATCCCGACGACGCACACTCGGGCTCCGCGGCGGGGACGGCCACCGAGACCGATTCCGGGACCGAAGACGCCGCGATCGACGTCGACGCCGACGGGACGACGACCGATCAGGGAGAGACCGCGGGTGTGGTCACCGAGGACTCGTCAGTCGAGGACGCCGAATCCGAGACCGCGTCCCTCGAGGCCGACGAACCCGAAACCGAGACGGCGGCCGCTGATACCGCGGCCCCGACTCCCGACGACACCGGCGAGTCGACGAGCCCCGAATCCAACGACGGTGACGCCGACGACGACCTCGGCGACTTCGACGCCGGCGAGATGGACGACGGCGGGATGTACGAGATGGACGACGAGGAGCGTGAACAGCTCGAGGAGGAGTTCGGCGCGGAGTTTACGACCGGTAGCCAGGTCGAGGAGCCCGGCGAGGCAGAGATCGATGTTCCCGAGCCGGACGAACCGGCCGACGACCCCGCGGACGCGCCGGAACCCGACGACGCCGATACGGAGTCCGCGGCCGCCGCTGCGGGCGACTCCGACGACGACGGGCTCGGGGAACCGCCAGAATCCGGTCTCGAGGCCGACAGCGCGAGCGACGCGTCGGAGCCCGACGCCGAGCCGGAGGCGGCGGTGACGGCGGACGAGTCGGCCGACGAGGCGGCAGCCGAGACGGACGACACCGAGAGCGACGCGGAACCGGCCGACGACGTCGACCTCGAGGACTACGTCGTGGAGACGATGGAGGAACTCGACGACGGCGACGGGGCCGACCGGACGGAACTGGTCGAGGCAGTCGCCGACGACACCGGAGCCGCCCCCGAGGACGTCGAGGAGGCTATTCAGGACGCACTGATGGGCGGGCAGTGTTACGAACCCGACGACGAGACGCTGAAAGCGATCTGATCGCGAACGGATGCGCGACGATTCCCGCCGGCGCGACGGGGCCGCACCGTCGAGGCAGCCGCTGGTCGAACCCGTCCCCAACGAACCGGCCGCGACCGCGACGATCGGCCGTGACCGCGCCCTGCTCGTCGCCGACTACCACGCCGGCTACGAGGCGGCGTTGCGGTACGAGCGCGGTGTCGACGTCCCCAGTCAGGCCCCGGACCGCCGGGAGCGCCTCGCTGCCCTGCTCGAGCGGATCCGACCCGACCGACTGGTCGTCTGTGGCGACCTGATGCACTCGATCGGCGATCCGGGCGGGGCCGAACGCGGCGAACTCGAGGTGCTGTTCGAGTCGTTCCCGAGCGACCTCGCGGTCACCGTCGTCAAGGGCAACCACGACGGCCGGATCGAGACGTGGCTCGGCGAGAGCGACGATATCAGTGCGACGGTCGAGGTTGTCGCCGGCGCGGGTGTTGCCCGCGGCGACGTCGGCGTCTGTCACGGCCACACCTGGCCCTCGCGGGCCGTCCTCGAGAGCGACGTGGTCTGTCTGGGACACGAACACCCCTGTGTCAGACTCGAGGACGAGGTCGGCGGGAGCCGCGTCGAGCGAGCGTGGCTGCGGGGGCGACTCGCTCCGGAGCCGTTTCGCGACCGGTCGGAATACAAGGGCGTGTCGTGGCTCGAAGGGGCGGCCGAGCCGCCGCGAGCCGTAGTGATCCCCGCGTTCAACGAACTGGTCGGCGGGACGTGGACCAACGTCGCCGGCCAGTCGTTTCTCTCGCCGTTCCTTCCCACGGGGCTGGCCGACGGCGAGGCGTACCTGCTCGACGGGACCCGGCTCGGTCCCTACGAGTCGGTCTGATTCGACGGCGGGACCCCTACGATCCGATCGAAACGTTTCAATTAAAAACTATTTTGGCGAGAGAGGCCCAACGAGGGATATGTCCCTCCGGAAGCCATCGGCTGCGTTCTTTTCGATCGTCCTCGGCGGATACGTCGGGGCACTCACGCTGTGTGCGACCAGCCGCGTCCTCGGCGCGGCGTACACGGCGTTGTGGCCCGTCGCGATCGGTGCGTGTGCCGGGCTGATCGCGGCCGGCTGGTGCCATACGCGGTCCGCACTCGCGACGACACTCGTCCGAACGCGGTTGTACGCCCTCCCGGTCGCGGTGATCGTCGCCGGAGCCGCCGTCGTCCCGGTCCTCCCGGCGGTCGGCGTGCGCGGCCTCGAGCCGTGGCTCGGGTCGTGGTTCGTGGAGATCGTCGTCTTCAGTTTCGGCGGCGCGGCCGTCTATCTGGTCACGGTAAACCGCCACGTCACCGCGCTCCGCGAACGGGGGTCGGTACTGGCCGAGTGGCATGCGCGGCCGGACCGTCGGTATCGGTGGCTGCTTCGCGCTGGCGGGCTCGTTCTCGGCTGCAGCCTCCTCGTCGTCGGGTTCGCGCTCGTCTTCGTCCTCGAGCCGAGCGTCAATCCGCTGCCCGCGTTCGGCGGTGCCCTGATCGGACAGGCGATCACCGCCGGCCGACCGCGAACCTACACGCTGTTCGAGAGCGGGCTGTGCGTCCACCGGTCGGGGACGATCAACTATCAGTTCGTTCCCCGATCGCAGTTACGGGCGGTCGATCTCGCCGCCGACCGACTCGAGATCGGACGCGGGCTTCCGTGGCCGCTCCCGATCCGGTGTGCCACGGCGACGATGGCCCGCCCGGAGCGGGTCGCGGACGCGCTCGGGCGAGTCCTCGAGTCCGCACCGGCGGCCGACTGACGCCCTTCCACCGTGTCGGGCGGCGGACGCCGCCTACCGTCGGACCGTCTCCGATCTGATCTCGTCGCCCTCGCGCCACTGGAAGTAGTAGTACTCGGTGCCGGCGATCTCGGTCACCGAGACGCTCGCCCGCTCGGGGACGCCGTCGGGATACGCGGCCGGCTCGCCGTCCGCCGGGGACGGTTCGTCTTCCCCGTCGGTCCCGCCCGCTTTCCACGCCGCCAGTTCCTCGAGGTACTCGCTCGCCGCGCGGAGCGCCGCCGGCTCCCGGGTCGCGAGTTCGTCGAGCGCCTCGTGGCCAACGCGGTCTAGCTCCGTCGGGGGGCTCGGTCGCTCGTCCGCGGTCATACTCGCTGCTGGGAACCGACGGTCCCTAAAACTCGTCGTTCCGCTCGAGCGGGTCACGGACCGTTCAGTGACGCGGTATCACGGGCCATATCAGGTCCTAGTATCCATTAGTACCCCAACTACGTGTGAATTTATATACACGAACGGGGTGGCTGGGAGTGACAATGGTTTCACAGAAGCAACAGCAAAAAGCGTTCGATCCGGTTCCGGACGACCTCGAGTCGGCCCGTGCGAAGTTGGTGTACCTCTACCTCGAGGTGGCGGAAGGCGCGACGATCGAGGAAGTTGGAGAGATACTGGCGATGAAGAAGATCAACGTCCTGAGCGTGTTGCACTCGCTGGTCGACGCCGGCCACGTCGAAAAACGGGAGTCGGCCTACATCGTTGCGAACTGAGCGGGCGACGACGAGCCGCGGAGACGGGAGCGTCGGCTGACTGACGACTGGCGGGACGGAAATCGGTTTCTCGGCGTGCCGTCGCGGTCGCCGGTTCATACGGTCTCCTGTCCGTCAGTACTGGTGGGACCGCAGGACGGTCGCGGTCCCACCGGGACATCGGGACAGCAAACCGTCTCAGAAGGTCTCGAGGTAGCGGTCGATCTCCCACTGGGAGACGTCGACGAGGTAGTCCTCGAACTCCTGGCTCTTGGCCTCGACGAACTTCGGCCCGACGTGGTCGCCGAGCGTCTCGTAGATGACCTCGTCCTCCTCGAGGGCCTCGACGGCTTCGCCGAGGTTGGTCGGCAGCGTGTCGATGCCGTACTCCTCGCGTTTTGCCTCGTCGAACTCGTAGATGTTCTCCCGGATCGGGTCGGGACACTCGAGGTCGCGTTCGATCCCGTCGAGGCCGGCGCTGATGAGCGCGGCGAGCGCGAGATAGGGGTTACAGGACGGGTCGGGGAAGCGGGCCTCGATGCGGGAGGCCGCCGGGACCCGCGCGGCCGGCTTGCGGATCAGTGCGGAGCGGTTGCGGTCGGACCACGCCACGTAGACCGGTGCTTCGTAGCCGGGCACCAGTCGCTTGTAGCTGTTGACGGTGGGGTTCGAGACGGCCGTGATCGCCGGTGCGTGTTCGAGGATCCCGGCGATAAATGACTGTGCGGTCTCCGAGAGGTCGAACTGGCCGTCCTCGTCGTGGAAGGCGTTCTCGCCGTCCTCGAACAGCGAGAGGTGGGTGTGCATTCCCGAGCCGTTGATGCGCGGGATCGGCTTGGGCATGAAGGTGGCGTGCTGGCCGTGCTGAGCGGCGATCGCGCGGACTACTGTGCGGAAGGTCCCGACGTTGTCGGCCGTCGCGAGCGCGTCGTCGTACTCGAAGTTGATCTCGTGTTGGCCCTTAGCGACTTCGTGGTGGCTCGCTTCGATCTCGAAGCCCATCTCCTCGAGGCCGTAGATGATGTCGCGGCGAACGTCGCTGGCGAGGTCCTTCGGCGCGAGGTCGAAGTAGCCGCCGTGATCGCCGGTCTCGGTCGTGGCGCGGCCGTCCTCGTCTTCCTCGAACAGGAAGAACTCCGGCTCGGGCGCAGCGTTGACGGTATATCCCATCTCGTCGGCGCGCTCGAGAGTGTTCTTGAGGACGCGGCGCGGGTCGCCCTCGAAGGGTTCGCCCGTCGAGGTGTCGATGACGTCACAGATCATCCGGGCCGAGGCCCCGTCCTCGCGGTTTTGCCACGGCAGGACCGCGAACGTCTCAGGGTCGGGCTTGAGCCGCATGTCCGATTCCTGAATGCGGACGAACCCCTCGATCGAGGAGCCGTCGAAGTAGATTCCCTCGGTGAAGGCCTTCTCGGCCTGTCGAGCCGGCACGGAGACGTTCTTGACCGTTCCCAGAATGTCCGTGAACTGCAGGCGAAGGAAGTCGATGTCTTTCGCCTCGATTTCGTCCAGTACCTCCTCTTCGGTAGCGGTTAGGTTCCCGTTCGTCATCTTCTGCTCGCCTATGCCAACGGATTCTACTATTAAAGCTCTACTGTTGTGGGCGAATATACGCAAATGTAGCAAAAAGTGGCCGTACGTCGATTATAATAGGTAATATTCGGTGGGTGGCTGACATCGGCAGGAAGACGGCGATGAAATTGAATAGTTGTGGAGCGGCCGCGTCCCAGCCGCCGGCAATCAGCACCGAGATCGGGTACCTGGATCGAGAAATATCAGAAGGTAGATTGCTTGGATTCGAGCAGGTGCCGGACCGTCACCGGCGTTCGAACCGCCCGCTCCCACGCTGCCACTGGTTCGGACGACGGCCGCTCACGTGACCGTTCCGTCCGGCGCGGGCGCTTCGTGAGCGTCGTCTCACACTCCGGACAGACGTACGCGACGCAACGCTTTCGCGACTGGAACACCCAGTCGCCGTCGATCGGACTCGAGTGATCACACTCCCAGCAAAACAGCGTCACCTTTCTCAGTGTCGACGTGCCGTCGTCGTGGGCAGTTGTGGGCCGGGTCATCGAGCGTGGGTACAGGACCGACGCATAAAGTTACACTCCGTGCAGCGTTCACACAATACAGCGAAACGGTGAATCCGGTCCGCGACAACGTCTCCACATGTTCGAAATGAGACGCGTTCACACCGGACAATCGCGTGGCCATCCGACGCGACCGTCGCTCGAGGGTCACCGTCCGTCAGGGGTTTCAGCGACCGAGTCGTACCTGGGATATGGCCGCGACCAGTAAACCGCGTCAGCTCGAGACCGGCGACGACGTAGACGAGTTCGTGGCGAGTCACGACGTCGCGCTCGTGGAGTTCTACACGAGCGGCTGTGCGCTGTGTCAGGCGATGGAACCGGTCCTCGGCAACGTCGCTCGCGCAACCGATGTCTCGATCGGGATGGTCAATCCCGGCGACGACATCGGCCTCGTCGACCGGTTCGACATCCGGTCGGTACCGACTCTGATCCTGTTCGAGGACGGCGAGGAGGTCGCGCGGCTGGCCGACGGATTCCAGGGCGGCGATGCAGTCACCGACTTCCTCGAGTCGAACGTTCCCGAAGCAGTCGACGCCGACTGACCGGCTCCCAAGGTCCGCCGCACGTCCGAGAACCCTTATGCCCGCTCGCTCGCATGCCTTTCCTATGCCCGACGACGAGGGGGCAGATCTGCTCGCGCTCCGCTGTAACGCCGTCGCCGAACTGGACCAGGCGGCGGTCCGCGACGCCCTCGCGTACTTCGGTCCGGACCTCGTCTACGTCGTTCGGGAGTCGTCTGACGTCCGCGTCGTGAGCCGGGTCCGACGGGCCGCCGACTGTCCCGTCGTCGCCGCTGCCGGCCCCGCGGAGATCCGGGCCGAAACCGTCGCGGGGACCTCGTTCGTCTTCGCATCGTCGGCGTCCCTGCTGGCGGACGCGCCACCCGCCGACTACGTCGTCTGTGACGACCTCGAGCCGACGACCGACGCCGTCGCGCTCGAGGCAACGCTCGCCGGCCGTGAGACGATCGGCCGCTATCGCGCTCGCTCGAGCCGAGAGACGACGTTTCTAACCGGCGCGCTCACAGCGAGCTACGACCACGTCTGGGAAACGACGGTCGACGGTGATCCGGTCCGGTTGCCGATCCGCGGGGTCGCTCCGCTGGAACGGTCGGGAGCGGTCGAACTCGCTTGCCTCACCTGCGGCCGAACCGGCTCGGTCGCGGTGTCGTCGGTCCCGGCCGACAGGTTCGGACTGGGGGCGCTGTCGGGCGTCGGTCCGACGATAGCCCGGCGGCTCCGGGACACCGGCTACGGGACGCGCGCAGCCGTCGCCACGGCGTCCGCGACGGAACTGTCCTCGATCGACGGGATCGGCCCGTCGACCGCCCGCGAGATCGTCCACAGCGCGCGAGCGCTCGCCGACGGCCGCGTCGTCCGGACGACGGCGGATCCGCTCCCGCCGACCGACGACGCGACGCCGCTGTTCGTCGACATCGAAACCGACGGGCTCCGGCCGACGATCGTCTGGTTGATCGGCGTCTACGACCCCGACCGGGAGGCGTACGTCGACTTCGTGGACACCGAGCCGTCCCGCGAGGACCCGGGGCAAGCGACCCGCGAGTTCGTCTCGTGGCTGGCCGCCGAGTACGATGCCCCCTCGCTGGTCGCGTGGAACGGCCACGGGTTCGATTACGACCACCTCGAGCGCTTTATCGCCCGCTACGCGCCCGAGTACCGCGCGTACTGGCGCGATCACGTCTCGACGTACGACCCCTACGACTGGGCGGTCCGCCGGGACAATGCCGTCCTGCCGGGCCGAACGAACCGGCTCGAGGACGTGGCCGCCGCACTGGGTCGGGACCGAACGGGGGCCGCGGCCGCGCTCGACGGCAAAACGCTGGCCGAGCGGATCCGGCGGCTGCTCGAGGGCTCGAGTAGTGCGGACGGGGGATCCGGATCGGAGGGGGCGACCATCGACTGGACGGCCGCCCGCCGGTACTGCGAGGCGGACGTTCGCGAACTGGCCGCGGTCTACGAGGCGATCGCGGCGGCCCCGACTGCGACTGCATCGCCGGATGCGGACGGATCCACAGCGGAAACGACACAGACCGGACTCACCGACTTCTAACATGCCAAGAGACACCGACGGACCGATCGACGGCCGGGACGACACCGGCTCGGACGGCCTCGCGCTCACCGCCGCGCAACTCCGCGAGACGTATCCCGACGCCCGCTACGGCGGACAGTGCCGCGAACGGTTCATACTGCCGGCCGAATCCGCCGATCACGTCCCCGCGAGGGAGGTACTGCCGCCCGACCTCGCCGCAAAGCTCGCCGTCGATCCCTGGCGCCATCAGGCCGACGCGCTCGCGGCGCTCGAGCGCGGCGAGAGCGTCTGTGTCACGACCTCGACGTCCTCGGGGAAGACCTACGTCTACGCGCTGGACATCGCGCGGCGGTTCCGGAAGGACCCGGACGTGCGTGCGCTGCTGGTCTACCCGACGAAGGCGCTCAGCCGCGATCAGGAGCGGGAACTCAACGACCTGTTCGACGACCTCGGGCTGGACGTCACGGTCGGCGTCTACGACGGCGACACCAAACAGCGGGAGAAGTCCCGCATCCGCGAGGAGGCGAACGTCGTCATCACGAACTTCGCGGGGCTGAACCAGTACCTCGAGGGCCACCACCGCTGGGCCGCGTTTCACGCGGACTGCGACCTGCTCGTCGTCGACGAAGCCCACGCGTGGACCGGGATCAGCGGGATGCACGCCGCCTGGATCCTTCGGCGGGCCCAGCGGGTGATCGAATGGTACGGCGGCGACCCCCAGTACGTCCTGACGAGCGCGACGATCGGCAACCCGGCCGACCACGCCGAGGCGCTGACGGGCGAGCCGGCGACGGTGATCGACGAGGACGGCTCCCCGAGCGGCCGCCGCCACCTCGTCTTCTGGGATCCGCCGGCCGACGACGCCAGCGAGGGCAGTGGCGACGGGAACGACGAGGGGGCCGCCCGGCGACCGAGCAAACGCCCCGCCACCGTCGAGGCCCCCGAGGTGTGGGCCCACTGCTGTTATCACGGCGTTCCCTCGCTGCTGTTCTGTGACTCGCGGAAGGGGACGGAACTCGCCGTCGGTCGCGCACAGGAGTTCCTCGAGACGCCGTCGCTTCCCTACAGCGGCATCGCCGATTTCGCCGCGTACAACGCCGGCCACGGCAAACGATCGCGGCGAGGTACCGAAAACCGCCTCAAGAGCGGTGACCTCGACGGCGTCGCGACGACCAGCGCGCTCGAGGTCGGCATCGACGTCGGCGGGATCGACGGCACCGTCCTGCTGGGGTATCCCGGCTCGAGACAGTCGTTCTGGCAGCGGATCGGCCGCTCGGGACGTGGCGAGCGCGAGGCCCTGTCCGTGTTCGTCCCGAGCCACTCGACGCTCGATCAGTACGTTCGCAATCACCCCGAATACCTGCTCGAGGAGGAACCGGAAAGCGCGGTCGTCGACCTCGAGAACAACCCGGTCTACCTGCAGCACCTGCGGTGTTCGGCCCAGGAGCTACCCCTGCGCCGCGCGGACGCGGCCCGGTTCGGCGGGCGCGATCGGCTCGAGCAGGCCGTCGAGTACGGCCGCCGGACGGGCGACTTCGAGGGCTCGCTCGCGGGTGGGATCACCTACGCCCACCGCGACCGGCCACAGGACGAGATCAGCCTCTACGCCTCGGGCGGGGATTCCTTCGAGGTCCGACTGGCCGGCGAGGGCTCGATCGACCATCAGCCGATCGGCCGCGCACGCGCGTACCGGGACTATCACGAAGGCGCGACGGTGCTATACCGTGGCGACCAGTACGAGGTGGTCGAACTCCGCGAGGACCGCCCCCGGCCGTACGTGGAACTCGAGGCAGCCGACCTCGACTACTACACCCAGTCCCAGCGCCGGACGACGATCTACGACACGGAGATTCGGGAATCCCGCGACGTTGGGGACTTCCGGCTCAACTGGGGGTACGGGACGGTCACGGTCCACCACGAGACGTTCTCGAAACGCGACCTCGAGTCGGGCGACGTCCGCGCGGTCGGCCTCGAGACCGGCGTTCCACCCCTGGAGATGCGCACCCAGCTGTGCTGGGCCGAAGTCCCCGCGGACGTGGAACGAGCGGTGACGGCCGCCCACAGCGACTATCACAACGATGAGTGCGAGGAGCTGCCCCCGCGGCTCCACGGCTACCTCGGGGGGATCCACGCCGTCGAACACGCGATGATCGCCGTGACCCCGCTCGAGTTGACCGTCGATGCGGCGGATCTCGGCGGGCTCGCGACCAACCGGCTCCCCGATGGGACCGACGCGAGCGGCTGGTTCATCTACGACGGGATCGAGGGCGGGCTGGGCTTTTCCCGGCGCATCTACGAGGAGTACGAGGCGGTCGCACGGCGGGCCCGCGATCTCTGGGTCGACTGCGACTGCGGTCGCGACGAGGGCTGTCCCGCCTGTCTCATGAGCGATCGCTGTGGGAACGACAACCGGCCCCTGTACGGCCCCGCCGCGCGGGACGTGTTCGAGGCGCTGCTGGACGAGGGCAGCGCCGACTACCGCTCCGACCTCGCGGACGAGGACCGCGACGAGCGCCGCCCGCCCGCGTCGATCTCGTAGCGGCTACTCCTCGGGCGCTAACTCGCTGGGGTCGAGTTCGCCCGCGAGGTAGCGTTCACCGGCGTCGGTAACCTCGTAGACACCGGGCATGTGCCGCTTCAGGAGGCCGTATTTGGCCAGTTCCCGGCACCGATAGGCGGCGAAGTTCGCCGGACAGATCCCTGCCTCGTCGAACTGGTTCGGTTCGAACACGTCTTCGGACTGCATGAACTCGAGGATCCGCTCGTCGGCGGGGTCCATCCACTCGGCGTCGGTTTCCGCCTCGTCCGGCTCGGTCTCCTCGTCGGCCGCGCCGGACGCGTCACTCTCGGTCTCGACCGACGGGTCGGCGTCGGCGTCGGGAGTTGCGTCGTCCATGTGCGTACGTGACGGTTCCAGTCCGGGAGTATGTTTGCGTATCGATCGACCGGATCGCGCCGTCCCACCGGTTCGGACGGGATCGGCCCCGCCGGTCCGTCCGCATCGGCGACGGGATCGACGGACCGCAGGCTACGACCCGCGCCCGTCGGGCACGCCGTAATCGACGTGGACGTTCGGGGTCGCCGCCGGTTCCCGGCCCGTGATCCCGCGATCGACGAACGTGACGTCGGTCAGGTCGCCGGAGAACCGAACCGTCACCGTCTCGGACTCGACGGTCCCTTCGACGCTCGTGCCGGAGCGGACGGTCACGTCCGCCGTTCCGGATTCGGCGGCCAGTTCGATCCCGCCGTCGACGGTGATCTCGAAACTCGAGGGGGTTCCCTGCCCGATGATCGTCAGCGTGTTCGGATGACCGACTGCGCCGGCGTCCGACGGCGTTCGCGTCGCCGCGATCGTCGCGGCCGGTTCGGTTTCGGCCGGCAGCCGCGTTCCCTCGTCCGTCTCGGTGGGACGTCCCTCTTGGTCGACCGTCGCGTTCTGGCGTGTCATCTAGTGAACGCAGTCGAGGATGGACGCATAAACCTTCCCACTGAACTAACGGTAAGCAAAGACGAAATATAACCGCTCGAGCCGGAAACGAGCGGCGTTTTGTGATCGGGCGCGTCGGTGTGGCTACCGGAACGGGACGCCGTCGGCGGTCGGCGCATCGGGGTGAACGTGCAGGGGGAACGACTGTGATACCAGCCGCCGTACTCGAGAGGGATGGACTCGAAACGACCCGACGTTCGACTCGACGACGCGCCCGACGAAGAAGGACGCGTTACCGCACGGAAACACGAGGGATCGTCCGGTTCACTCGTCGACAGACTCCGCCGATTCTTCGGCCGGTGACGACACCGGCCGTCACTCCGTGTTCTCGAGCAGTCCGAGTTCGTCCGCGACCAGGTCCGCGATCCGATCGGCGATTTCCGGGTCGACTTCCGCGACGGCATCGCCGTCGTGAAGTTGGTCGTTGTGTCGTTCGATCGCGTCGGCCACGTCCGAGAGCGGGACGCGGGAGGTCGTCTCGCAGTCGGGACAGACGATGGGAACGCGGGGGGTCTCGTCCGAATCGTTCGCGGTCGTCATTTCCCGGGTGTCTCGCGTCGACCGTCAAAACCTAATTGGTTCCGGCGGCCGACTATAACCCGTCACTCGGGACCGACTGCGTCGCGAGGCCGCCACCCCGAAACGACAGGCGTCGGGATCGGGTAGTCGACCGTCATGGAATACCATACCATATCGGCCGTTCGACGGATTCTACCGGCGATTTTCGCGTCGTTCCCGACGCGTTGGCCAGCAGAATTATTGTGGTTCGAACCAATCGTCCGATAGACGGGGGTACGACAGTCTGTCGGTGGGGCCACCCACTCGATCGTCACCCCGTCGTCACACAACGGAGCTCCATGGTTCCCGGCTACATCCGGTAGCCGTTCCCTGTCTTTCGTCTCCTCGGGTTCGAAAGCGACGCATCCCGGTAACCGCCCGCCTTAACCGCGACGGCGAGCGAGGACGGCAACGGACAGCGCGACGAGCGCACTGACGACGCCGAAGCCGGGCATCCTGTCATTGCTCTCGGCATCCCCGTTGTCGTCACCAGTTTCGCCGTCCGATGCCGGGTCGGACCCGTTCGGTGGATCGCTCGAGTTGTCGGGGTCGAACCGCTCGTCGGCGGGGGCGTCGAGTTGCAGGACGACGACCACCTGGCCGTGGGTCGAGTTCTCGGCCGCGTTGTATGTCCAGCCGCCGCCCGCCTCTTCGTAGGACTCCGCGGCGGCGACCGGGTCGATATCGGTGTCCCAGCCGTCGCCCGCCGGTTCCTGTTGGATATAGCCGGCGACGTCGATTCGGTCGGCGTATTCGCCGCTGATCTCGGCTTCGCCGTAGGTGAGGGTCGCGTCTTCGGGGTTCCCGTGGAACTCGAGGCAGTGGGAGTCCATATAGCCGTCGCCCTGTGCGACGTCCGGACTGGTTCCGAACTGATCGCCGTCGAGCGGGAACTCGTAGTGGTCGTCCATGGGGAACTGGACGGTCATCGGATCGGCGTCGGAGTGCCACGTCGTCGCGCCGCCGGTCGGGACGGTCACGGACGTGTTCGGCACCGACTCGCCGATGACCGGCTCGCCGTTTTCGTTGACCAGCGAGACGCAGACTTTCCCGGAGCCGTCCCCGAGATAGGGGCTCCGGTACTCGTCGCGCGGGTTCTCGTAACTGACCCAGCTGCCGTCGTCGGCCGCCGCCTCGAAGTAGGGATCTCCCTTCTCGGGTGCGGGGTCGACGTATGCCGCCTCCGAAACGGTCCCGTTGTCGTCCGGATCGGCCTGCGCGGCGACCGCCCCGGAACCCGCCGCGACGAGGCTGCCGATCACGGCCAATCCGAGCCCGAGCGCGAGGAGCGTTTGCCACCGCTTCGGGCCGTCCGTACCGCGTGCGTCGGCCATGGTTATGCACCCCTCTCCGGCTCGATTCTCCGGGCGTCGAGCGGGCGATCGATCAGCGTCGACGACTGTCGTTTACTTCTATATGTCATCGACCTGCCGTACCGGATCGGCTATCCTATATATGAGCCGCGTACTCGAGCGGTAGCAGGTCGTTACGAGGCGTAGGCGGTCGTTTGAATGATCGGTGGCCGTCGAAACCGACACCTACTGCTGGCTCCGACACCCGAGCCGGACGGCCACGACTTTGCTGGCGAGACGACGGCCGGTCCGTCGCCTTCGATTGCCGGTACGATCGATAGAAGTCATAGATTAGCCAATATTTGGTGATCATATAGGATATTATTTTGATCGTTTTTGAATGGTTAGACTTAACACCCATCATTTGGCACTGCGTGGTATGGCAGGAAACGACAGTGACTTCGAGCGGATCCTGACGAAAAAAGACCTCTTCGTCCTCGCGTTCGGCGCGATGATCGGCTGGGGATGGATCATCCAGACCGGGTTCTGGATCGACGAAGCGGGTGTGGCCGGGTCGGTACTCGGCTTCGTCGTGGGCGCGGTCATGGTATGCGTCGTCGGACTGATCTACGGTGAACTCACGTCCGCGATGCCGTTCGTCGGCGGCGAACACGTGTACAGTTTCCGGGCGCTCGGCCCGCTCTGGTCGTTCGTGTGTACGTGGTCGCTCGTCCTCGGCTACGTCGGCGTCGTCGTCTTCGAGGTCGTGGCGCTGCCGTCCGCAATGGCGTTTATCGTGCCCGGGTTCAACGTCCTCGAACTCTGGACGGTCGCCGGCGAACCGGTGTACGCGTCCTGGATCCTCGTCGGCGGGATCGGCGCGATCGTGATGACGGGGCTCAACTACCGCGGCGTGAAACCCGCGGCACAGTTCCAGACGCTGCTAACGCTCGTCATCGCCCTCGCGGGCGTCATGCTCGTCATTGGGTCCCTGTTCAACGGACAGACCCAGCCGAACCCGCCGCTGTCGGACGTCGGGACGGCAGGCGTCGCCACGGTCGCGATCATGACGCCGTTCATGTTCGTCGGCTTCGACGTCATTCCCCAATCCGCCGAGGAAGCGGACGTCCCGCCCCGTGTCATCGGGCTTCTCATTCCGGCGGCGGTCTCGCTGGCCGCGCTGTTCTACGTCGGCGTGATCTGGGCGTCCGGGCAGGCCATGCCCGGCGTCGAACTCGTCGAGAGCCCGCTGCCGGCTGCCGCGGCCATGGAAACGATCTTCAGCAGTCAGTTGATCGGCCGCATCATGGCACTGGCCGGCATCGCGGGTATCCTCACGAGCTGGAACTCCTTCCTGCTGGGGGCCAGTCGCGCCGTCTTCGCGCTCGCCGATTCGGGGATGATCCCGCGACGGATCAACGCGCTCCACCCCGAGTACAACACGCCCTCGACGGCGATCGTCCTCATCGGCGGACTCTCGATCTTCGCGCCGCTGTTCGGCGAACAGATGCTGGTCTGGATCGTCAACGCGAGCGGGCTCGGCCTCGTCGTCGCCTGGTTCCTCGTCGTCGTCTCGTTCCTCGTTCTCCGCTACCGAGAGCCCGGCCTGAACCGCCCGCTGAAGCTCCCGTTCGGATACGCGTTCGGGGCCGCGGGGCTGGTCCTGACGCTCGGCTTCATCGGCCTCTATCTCCCGGGCGGGCCGTCGGCGCTCGTCTGGCCCTACGAGTGGGCGATCGTCCTCTGCTGGACGCTGCTCGGCGTGGTGCTGTATGGAATCACCTCGACGGACTCGGAGATCGAACTGGCCGATCTGGAGCCGAGCGAACTCGAGTGAGTGCTGCGACAGTCCGTCGGGAGTCAGTCCTCGTCCGCGGTCGACTCGACTAACGTCTCGAGTTCGAAGTCGTTCAGCGGATGCGGTTCGTCCTTGACCGTTTCGACCACGAACTGCGAACTCGTGCGAACGACCTCGTCGATCGCCTCGTAATCGCTGATGAGACGGTTGACCATCTCCCGGTCCGCCAGATGTGCGATGACGATGAAATCGGTGTCCCCCATCGTGAAATACACCTGATTGGCCCCTTCGATGGCGGCGAGTTGCTCCCCGACGTCCTCGTGATACTGTTCGTCGTACTCCGCGATGACTTCCGTGACGACCGTGATCTCCAGTCCCAACGCCTCGAGGTTGACGTCCAACAGGTCGTTGGTCACGACGCCGTCCTCCTTGAGTTTCGTGAGCCGGTAGTGGACGGTCGATTTCGGGATATCGGTGTACTCCGAGATCTCGTCGGGGCTTCCCGTTCCGAGTTCCGCGACGGCCTGTAGAATGCGAACGTTTCGCTCGTCCATGTCACGGATATTCGTCCACTCCGATAAACAACATTCGAATATCGGGTCCGTCACCGGACGAAAATCGGATGGCGTTCGATGGCTCGGCCCGGCGCAGAGTCCGATCGCTCCGACGGCGTCGCGGAGGCGGGGCCAGATCTGTGTATTGAGTTCTAGATACTATAGTTTATTAGGACCCAGTCTAGAAGTATGTAGTATGTCCGAACAAGAGCCCAGGAGAGCGGCCAATCGCGAATCGAACGCGGCCGTCGTTTCGGCCTACGAAGACCACATGATGCCGATCTGGAAGTCGCTCGATGTCCCCGTCAAACGGGCCTCGGGCTGTACGCTCGAGGACGTCGAGGGCAACGAGTATCTGGACGTCTTCGCGGGGATCGCGGTGACGAACGTCGGCCACGGGAACGAGGCCGTCGTCGACGCCGCCAAAGACCAGCTCGAGGAGTTCGTCCACGGCTGTTCGTACGTTCATCCCAACGAGCCGGTCGCCGATCTCGCAGAGCGGATCGCCGACGTAACGCCGGGCGATCTCGAGAAGACGTTCTTCTGTAACTCCGGGACGGAGGCCGTCGAGGGCGCGGTCAAGCTCGCGCGGAAGTACACCGGATCGAAGGAGGTCATTTCCCTCGAGATGGGCTTTCACGGCCGGACGCTTGGTAGTCTGGCACTGACGGGCAACAAGTCCTACAAGCAGGGGATGGCCCCGACGCTCAACGACGTCGCCCACACCGCGCCGCCCTACGGCTACCGGTGTCCACGCTGTGAGGGCGGGGAGTGTAACTCGGGGTGTGCCGACGAACTCGAGCGCGTGATCGGCTCGCATACGAGCGGCGACCTCGCGGCGATCGTCGTCGAGCCGGTCATGGGCGAAGCTGGGATCGTCGTGCCGCCGGAGGGCTGGCTCGAGCGGGTCCAAGAGATCGCTCACGACCACGGCGCGTTGCTGATCGCCGACGAGGTCCAGACCGGCTACGGTCGGACCGGCGAACTGTTCGCGAGCAGCCACTTCGACGTCGAACCCGATATCCTGACCCAGGCCAAGGGGATCGCGAACGGGCTGCCGCTCGGGGCCTTTACCGCCACCGCGGAGATCGCGGACGCCTTCGAGTCCGGCGACCACCTCTCGACGTTCGGCGGGAATCCGGTCGCCTGTGCGGCCGCGCTGGCGACGATCGACGAACTGCAGGACGGGATCGTCGACGACGCCCGCGAGCAGGGCCAGTGGCTCGCCGACGAACTCGGCGCGCTCGAGGACGAGTACGACGTCGTCGGTCAGACCCGCGGGCTCGGGCTGATGTGGGGCGTCGAACTCGTCGATCCGGAAACGACGGGACCACAGAACGTGTCGCCGGCCCCGGACAGCGACCTCGCGGCCGCCGTCAGCGACTACCTCCGCGACGAATCGAACGTCGTGATGGGGGTCGGCGGCTACTACAAGAACGTCATGCGGTTCCAGCCGCCGCTGACCATCTCGCGCGACCAGTTGCAGTACGCCGTCGACGAACTCCGTGCCGCGCTCGAGACGGCCGCCTGAGCCGACGGCGTCGACCGAAAGGAACGGGGGCGTGCCCGGGTGGCTGTAGAGTTGGCACGAGGGGTGAGTGACACGCCGATTGATCGTCGGGAACGGGACGACTTAGCCGTGTATAAGTGACCAATACAGCACTATAGACGGTCAGTAATGAGTACGGATCACACACGTCCGCCACGCCATCGCCGGCCCGCCGCTTTTGGGTCGGGTAGCGATAGCTCGAGCCATGAGCGACGGACCCAGCCGCGACCGGGCACAGGACAGCGCGGAACGACGGAAAGCCGAGCGGGCCGACAACACGGAGTCGATCCTCGAGGCCGTCGAACGCGATCTCGGGGAGCTGGAGTATCCGGTCACCAGCGAGGAGTTGGCGACGGAGTACGCCGACGAGCCGATCGACATGCCAAACGAGACGGAGTCGCTGGGGAGCGTCTTCGACCGGCTGGCGGGCGAGCAGTTCGACTCCCCCGAAGCGGTCCGGGAGGCGGCCTACGGCGAGATCACCGGCGAGGCCGGCGGCCCGAACGAAGCCAACCCCGAACGCGACCTCCGAGAACTCGACGAGGGGAAGGGGGACTCGCTGACCGAGAGCGGCGGGGACGACCACTGACCCGACGGCGGGATCGTGCCCCGTCGCGGGCCGATCGACGGACCGCCGCGCCGTCGGTCGGATCATGAGAGATAGTAGCCGCTGAAAGGATGGACACGCCGACCGCGATACGGTCGTGCGATCAGGGTGTCCACTGACGGTCAGTGGCTGCGATAGCAGAACGGATTTACGTTCGCGTCGCCTGTTTTCGCGTATGGATTACGAATCGAGCCTCGACCGCGCGATGGAGGACGTCCCCGATATCGGGGGCGACGAACAGCGACTGCAGATCCCCGATCCCGAGCCACAGAAAGACGGTGCGTTCACCCGCGTCACGAACCTCGACGAGATCGCGGACGTCCTCTCGCGGGACACCGAACACGTCCACCGGTTCATCCAGCGCGAACTCGGTACCAGCGGCAAGCTCGACGACGGCCGAGGCCGGTACAACGGCACCTTCTCCCAGCAGGACTTCGATGCGGCCATCGACGCCTACGTCGACGAGTACGTCCTCTGTTCGGAGTGTGGCCTGCCGGACACCCGCCTCGTCCGCGAGGACCGCACGCCGATGCTGCGCTGTGACGCCTGTGGTGCCTTCCGGCCGGTGACCAAGCGCTCGACGGCCAGCCAGCAGCAACAACAACAGGAGGCAGTCGAGGAGGGCAAGACCTACACCGTCGAGATCACCGGCACCGGCCGCAAGGGCGACGGCGTCGCGGAGAAAGGCGAGTACACCATCTTCGTCCCCGGTGCCGAGGAGGGCGACGTGGTCGATATCTACATCAAGAACATCTCCGGGAACCTCGCGTTCGCTCGGCTCGACTGAGTACCCCTTTTTCGCCGCACTCGCGGTTTCGACGACACGACCCAGCGTGACGATAGTCAGCGGGCCGACTCGGGGACCGCCTCCGGCAGACAGACGACCTTTTCGCGGCCGACCCGGTAGCGGGCGATCACGCCTTCGTCCTCGAGTTCGGTCAGGAGGCGGCTGAGCGACGCCGCCGACCAGCCGTACCGGTCGGCGAATCGGTGCTGTTTGATCCGACCGCCGTGTTCGACCAGCACCGCCCTGACGTATTCGGCGGGCGTGAGACCGTACGCGACGAGGTCGCCCCTGCTGGTCGGCCCATCGTCGGGGTCGACGATCCCGGTCGCACTGAACGCGTCGGTACAGGCTCGAACGGTCCGGCCCACGGCCGTCGTGATCTGGGATCGGATCGGCACATGTCGTTGGGACATCGTACGTCCGACTGGCCGCGACGGTTTCAAAGGGGTATGCACAAAACCATCCAAAAGGTCGTGACCCATCACCGACGGACCGCGAAATTAAAGTCAGATTGTGCTAGTCACACCACTGTGGGAGTATCGTTCGACCTCTTCGGGACCTTGGTAGACGCCGACAGACCGACCGACCCGGCCGCCGCGGTCGCGGCCGAACTCGAGAAGCGGGACGTTCGAGTGCCCGACGACTGGGCCGACGCCTACGCGGAGCCACACATCGATGCACCCGAGGGTGCGGAGATCCCGTTACCGGCCCACGTCTCGCGGGCGCTTGCAAGCCGCGGCGTCGACTACGAGGGGAACGCGGCCAGACGGGCCGTCGTCGCGGCGTTCGATCCGGACGTCGAGACCAGACCCGGCGCACGCGAGGCGGTCGCGGCCGCCCGCGAGCGCGGTCCCGTCGCGATCTGTTCGAACTGCAGCGTCCCGGAACTCGTCGGTCGCACGCTCGTCCGCTCGGCGTTCGACCGCGACGATTTCGACGCCGTCGTCTCGAGCGTGGGCTGTGGCTGGCGCAAGCCAGCCCCCGAGATCTTCGAGTTGACCGCCGACGAACTGGGCGTCGCGCCTGCCGACCTCGTCCACGTCGGCGACGACCCCGGCACCGACGGCGGGGTCGAGGCCGTCGGCGGCATGGCGTTGCTCCTCGAGGAAGTGTCGCTCGCGGACGTTCCCGACCGGCTGGCCACGGTGTCGGCCGACGAACACAGCAGTAATGACTGAACGCTGCCCCGCTCCGACTAGCATGGAGGCGACGCCGGTGTGCTGACGACGCTTGCGGTCCTCGGGCTGGCGTTCAGCCTCGACCTGCTGATCGGGGAGCCGCCGACGGCCGTCCACCCGGTGGCCTGGTTCGGCCGACTCGTCGACGTCGCGGACCGGAACTGGGCCGGCAGCGAGCGGGGACAGCGGCTGGTCGGAGTCGCCGTCGCCGTCCTCACACCGCTGGTCCCCGCCGCCGTCGCGGGCGGTCTCGTCCTCGTGGCGACGCCGCTGCATCCGATGGCCGGTCCCGTCACCGCCGCGCTCGTCCTCTTTCTGACGACCAGCCTGCGCTCGCTGCTCGAGCTGACCCGGGACGTGGTGGCGGCGACCGACGGGGACCCTGATCGAGCCCGCGAGCGGGTCCGCGGGCTGGTGGGCCGGGACACGTCCACCCTCTCGCCGGCGGGGCTCCGTAGCGCGGCCGTCGAGAGCGCGGCCGAGAACCTCGCCGACGGGCTGGTCGCGACGCTGGTCCCCTTCGCCGTCCTCGCGCCGGTGTCGCTGCCGGCCGCCGCGGCGGCCGCCGCGTGGGTCAAGGGCATCAACACGCTCGACTCGATGCTTGGCTATCCCTCGAAGCCGATCGGGACCGCGAGCGCCCGACTGGACGATCTCGTCATGTTCCTTCCCGCACGTCTCGCGGCCGTCTCGATCGCCGTCGCCGCGGTCGACCCGCTCTCGCTCGCCCGCGCTCGAGCGTGGGCGCAAACTCCGCCGTCGCCCAACTCCGGCTGGCCGATGGCGACGCTAGCCTGTGCGCTCGGCGTTCGCCTCGAGAAGGTCGGTGTCTACGACCTCAACCCCGACGCCGACCTCCCGACGCTGGCCGAGGGCGAGCGGGCCGTCGCCGTCGTCGGCCGCGCGGCCGTCGTCGCGATCGCCGTCGCGGTCGCGCTGGCGGCCATCGTCACGACTGTGCTGACACCGTTTGCCCCCGGACTCGAGCCGCTGCGAGCGATACTGACGACCGGCGACGCCGCCCCGGCGGAGGTGGTCCGATGGGCCTGATCGGTCGTTGGATCGGTGCCCTCCGTGGCGGGCTGGGCTTTCTGACCCGGTTGCCGGTCGGCTACCGCGACGGGGACTGGACGGCCTTCCGGACGACGCCGGCGGCGTTCCCGGTCGTCGGCCTCGTGGCCGGAACGCTCGCGGCGCTGCCGCTGCTTGCCGTTGGGACGCTCGCGGCACCGACCGTCGCGGTGGGGTATCTGCTCTCGGTCTACGCCGTGACGGGGATCCATCACCTCGACGGGATCGCGGACCTGGGCGACGCGCTGGTCGTCCACGGCGATGCCGAGCGCCGCCGCGAGGTGCTGAAGGACACGACGACTGGCGTGGGCGCGCTGCTCGCGGTCGCGATCACCGTCGCTGTACTGGCGCTCGGCGGTCTCGGGCTGGCCGGACTGTCGGTCCCCGCGGCGGTCGGCGTCGCGATCGGTGCGGAGATCGGCACGAAACTCGGGATGGCCGCGATGGCCTGTTTCGGCCGTGCCGCGTACGAGGGGATGGGCAAGGGGTTCACTGACGCCGCCGCGCCGGGATCGTTCCTGCTTCCCCTCACGATCGCCGTCGCAGCGGCCGCCGGCGTCGGCACTGCGCTCGCCCGGCCGCTCCCCGTCGCGGTCGCGCTGGCCGGTGCCGTCGCCGGCCTCGCGCTCCCGTGGTACTGGGCCGATCGCCACCTCGGCGGCATCAACGGCGATATCTTCGGCGCGGCCAACGAGATCGGCCGCGTCGCCGGCGTCCATCTGGGGGTGATCGCGTGGACGCTGTCGTGATGTGTGGCGGGAAGGGGACCCGCCTCGAGAGCCCCCACGAGAAGCCCCTGCACCCGATCGCCGGGACTCCCATGATCGATCGCGTCCTGTCGGCGCTTAGCGGGAGCCGGATAGAGACCGTCTACGCCGCCGTCTCGCCGAACGCACCCGAAACCCGGGCACACCTCGAGAACCGCGATGGCATCCGGACGATCGAGACGGCCGGCGACGGCTACGTGGCTGATTTGATGACCGTCCTCGATCGACCCGCCCTCGAGGCGCCGATCCTGACCGTCGCCGCCGATCTGCCGCTGCTCGAGCCACCGGTCCTCGACCGGGTCCTCGCGGCCCACGGCGACGACTGCGGTTCGCGGACCGTCTGCGTCCCCGCGGCGCTCAAGCGCCGGCTGGGCGTCAGCATCGACTCGCGGCTCGAGCCCGAGGACCACCTCTCGCCGACCGGCGTCAACGTGGTCGGCGCGACCGACGATTCACCATCCATGACCGACATCCACTACGATCCACGACTCGCAGTGAACGTGAACCGACGCGAAGACGCACGGCTCGCGGCCGGCCGGCTGCGGACCCGGGACGGAGAGGGTCGCTGACCATGCGTGTGGTCCTCCCCGCCGGAACGACCGAGACTGCCCTGATCGACGGCATCAGCGCCGCCGGGGCCGCCCCGGAGCTGATGGAACACACGCCCTCCGCGGACGTCGAGATCCTCGCGTACGGGGAACCCGTCATGTCGCCGGTGACGCCGGTGAGCCCGAACGGCTGTCCGACGCCCGCGGCCGTGACCCGCGCCGTTCGCGAGGTCATCGACTTCGACGTCGCGGTCGTCGACGCGGGGCTCACCCAGTCGACGGCCGCGCCGACGGTCGATCTGGGCGTCGAACCCGGGACCGACGTACGTGAGGCCGTCGCCGTGCCGTCGGCGGACGCGGTCTTCGACCGCGCCTACGACTACGGCGTGAGCCTCCCCGACGACGAACTGCTGATCGGCGAGACGGTCCCCGGCGGCACGACGACCGCGCTCGGCGTCCTCACCGCGCTCGGCGAGCCGACCGCCGTCTCATCGTCGCTGCCGGAGAATCCGATCGAGCGCAAGCGCCGCGTCGTCGACGAGGCACTGGCCGCGAGCGACCTCGAGCCCGGCGACTGCGAGGGCCGCCCGCTCGCGGCGATCGAAGCGGTCGGGGACCCCGTCCAGCCGACGGTGGCCGGGATCGCCGCCGGCGCGCTCGAGGCCGGCACCGCGGTGACGCTGGCCGGCGGCACGCAGATGATCGCCGTCGCCGCCGTCCTGCGTCACGCCGGGATCGACGCCCCGCTATCGATCGCGACCACGTCGTTCGTGGCCGACGAGCAGGGCGACCGGCTCGAGGCGGCCTGTGAGCAGGTCGGGTGCGATCTCACCGTCACCGATCCCGGCTTCGACGGACGCGACCACGTCGCGATGGAACGCTACTGCGCCGGCGAGGCCAAGGAGGGCGTCGCCATGGGCGGCGCGCTCTCGCTGGTCCCCGACGATGAGATGGCTGCGGTCAGGGACCGGCTCGAGGCGGTCTGTGCCCGGCTCGGAATCGACGGGTCGGGTGAAGAGCGTCAAGCGACGGAGGAGCCCCGTGGAGCCTGACGCGATCCGACGCGGGGAGCGGGTCCCTCACGGCGGCGAGACCGACCGGGACCTGCTCGACTTCTCGGCCAACACCAACCCGCGGACTCCCGACGGGGTCGCGGACGTCTACACGGCCGCGCTCGAGGACTCCAGACGCTATCCGGACGACGACTATCCCGAGTTCCGGGCCGCCGCGGCCGAATTCGTCGGCTGTGCCCCCGAGCGGGTGATCCCGTCCCCCGGCGGGCTCGCCGCGATCCGGCTGGCCATGGAGTCCGTCCTCGAGTCGGGCGACGAGGCGCTGGTGCCGTACCCGAGCTTCGGCGAGTACGCCCGGGAGATCCGGCTGCAGGGGGCCACGCCGCGGTTCGTCCGCTACGACGACCTGCTCGACCTCGGACCGACCACCCTCGAGCCGTGCGCGCTGGCGGTCGTCTGTACGCCGAACAACCCGACCGGCGACGCCGTCGACCCGGACGCGCTCGAGGCGTTCGCGGCCCGCTGTGCCGACGCGAACACGACGCTGCTCGTCGACGAGGCGTTCCTCGGCTTCACCGACCGGCCGTCGATGGGTCGGCTGGACCGCGCAAACGTCGTCGTCGCCCGCTCGCTCACCAAGCTCTTCGGCCTGCCGGGGCTACGAGCCGGGTTCGCCGTGGCGAGCGGGGACCGACGCGACGCGCTCGAGACCGCCCGCCGATCGTGGTCGCTCGGCACGCCGGCGGCTCGCGTCGGGACGCATTGCCTTCGACAGGACGACTTCGTCCGAGACACGCGCGAGCGGGTCGCGGACGAGCGTGATCGGCTTCGTGAGGCCCTCGAGACTCGGTTCGACGTCCACCCCTCGGAGGCCCCGTACCTGCTGTGTGATGTCGGCGACCGCGACGTGGCGACGGTGATCGCCGACGCGCGGGCCGCCGGCGTCGCCGTCCGGGACGCGACGACGTTCCGTGGGCTGGATTCACACGTCCGCGTCGCCGTCAAGGACCGCGCGGCGAACGACCAACTGCTCTCCGCGCTGGGCGTTCGCGACGCCGACGAGGGCGGCGACGACTGACGATGTCCGACCCCGACCCGGCCTACGGCGCGATCCGACGCGACGGCGTCCTCCGCGTGGGGCGGCCGGCCACCGAGTGGCTCTCGACCGGGCCGAACGGCGGGCGTCAAACGGCCGATCACGCCTACAACATCTCGGTGCCCGAGGGCTGGGAACGGACGGATCTGGCCGCCTACGTCGGGGAACGCCTCGAGCGAGCGGGCTTTGACCCGGCGGGTACGATGCGCCGCGGGCCGGCTCTGCTGACCGGCGTCGATATCGACGACGCGCGCGGCGCGTGCCGCGGGCCGGTCACGGTCTACGCGACTGCCGGGATCTCGAACCCAGCCGCGTTACCGATCGAGCGGTCACGCGAGGCGGCGGACCGAACCGACGGGGGCGATGCAGACCCCCTCGCACCCGACGAGGCGGCCCAGGGACAGGGTCGGGGGACCGTCAACGTCGTCGTCGGTACGACCCGGTCGCTCGCGCCGGGCGCGCTCGAGAACCTGATCGCCGTCGCCGCGGAGGCCAAGGCCGCGACCTTGCTAGCAGAAACCGGGTTTCCGGGGACTACGACCGACGCGATCGTCGTCGGCCACGACCCCGAAGGCCGGCCGGCCGAGTTCTCCGGCAGCGGGACCGAGGTCGGCGCCGCGACCCGCGCCTGCGTTCGAGACGCCGTTCGGGCGTCGCTCCGGGCCCACTACGCCGACCGCGACGCGGACGCCCCGGACTCGGTCATCGACGCCACCTACGGCGTCTCCACCGACGGCCGTGCCGCGGTCTTTCGGCCCCCGCTCGAGTGACCTCTCGAGCGACGGTCATCGACGGTTCGGCGACGGCTACAGAACGCCGACGTACTGCAGGCCCGCGATCAGCACGATCGCGACGACTAAGACGAGTTTGAACAGCCAGGGCGGAACGTCCTTCCGGATTCGGAGGGCCCAGTCCATGCAGGAAAATGTGATTCTAGTCACAACAATCTTCGGTCGGGTTCCGAGCGCGAACCCACGACGTCGGTTCGCCACACCGCGGCGGTTCCAACCCGACAGTTAACCCGTCTCGAGCCCAACCGTCGGCCGATGGACGATCCGTCAGGGACCGACGACCAACCGGGCGAGGACGACCCGAGGGCCATCCGGTCGATCGCGCTGTCGCCGGAGGACGCCGTCGATGCCTACGTCTACGGCCGGGAGAACCCCGGTGACGCCGTCCTCCGAGTCACGCCGCCGTTCCACGGCCGGATGCGGGCCCGAATTCACGTCTACCGCCGCGACGACGCCGAACTGACCGGTGCAGTACACCTCTCGCCGGCCGCCGTCATCGCCGACGACGTCGTCGCCGACTACCCAGACCTCGAGTCGGCGCTCGCCGACGCGGACGCCGACCCCGACTCCGACGCGGCCGAGCGGATCCGAAAGCGACACGCCGAGTCGGTCGCGGCGTGGCGAGAGCGCGCCCGCGAGGCGATCGTCGAGACGGTCGCCCTCGAGACCGACGAGGGGTCGCGGCGGGTCGAGATCAAGACGGTGGGGTGACGCGGCGCGACCGCGTCCGCCGACCGGTCCGACTCGAGGCGCGGCCTTCGGCCTCGAGCGTCGCTCCGTCCCGCACTTTCACTTCCACTCCGGACGGATCGGTTTGATGAACAGTCGGTCTCACTGTACGGTATGCAACTGACACTCGAGCGGACCGACGACCGAACCGAGCGCAGCGAGGCCGACACCGCCGTCACTGCGGCCGCGGACCCGGCCGGCCGGCAGCGACGGCGCATCGACGTCACCGACCGCCGCGCGGCGGGCCTCGAGGAGTTCGTCCGGACGAACGTCGACACCGACGCCGTCTCGCTCGAACACCGCGGCGGTCGGACCTACCTGCTGCTCGAGGACTGACCTCGGGGAGTCGCGACCCGCGTCGCTCGAGCGGCCGCTGTCGCCCCGTATAAATAGTCTCGGCGTGACCGGAAGAAGACTCCTTAGAGGCGCTGCAGGCGGACCTCGTCGTCGGAAATCGACTCGACGTGGTCGTCGTCGAGCGGGTAGGTGTCCTCGTCGCGGTCGCCCCAACCGAGTTTCGATTTGATCGTGTCGGTCATTCCCGGATCGGGGTCGATGTGGGCGGTCCCGCCGCTGACGGACTGGACGATCCCGATCTCGTCGCCGTTGGCGTTGACGACCCGTTTTCCCTCGTCGTCGTCGGTGAAGTGTGCGGACATGCACGTTCCCCTCCGCCGGGGGGAAGGGTATAGACTGGCCCTGCATCTGCCCGGCGGTCGCGGCGAACTCGCCGGCGGTGGATTCTCGGCCGGGAACTGCGCTCGAGTCCGCAGTTCCGGCCCGGGAGCGCTGACCCCGGGCCTCGCCGAGTCGATCGACCCGACCCGCTCCGCAATGGAACCGGTACGACTAATCGGCAGGAACCGACACCGCCGGTAATGAAACTCGCGCGGATCGCGACCGACGACGGACCGGTATCGGGACGGTACGAGGACGGCGTCGTTCACGCCGACGACGGGGTCTACGAGGTGGGGACGGACGCCGACTTCCTGCCGCCCTGCGAGCCCTCGGCGCTGTACTGTATCGGCCGAAACTTCGCGGCGACCATCGACCAGATGGAGTACGAACGCCCCGAGGAACCGGACTTCTTCATCAAGCCGCCGGCGTCGCTGGTCGGCCACCGGGATCCGGTTCCCTATCCGTCGTTCAGCGACGAGGTGACCTACGCCGGCGAACTCGCGGCCGTCATTGACGAACCCTGCCGGAACCTCTCCGAGGACGAGGTCCCCGAAGTCGTCCGGGGCTACACGATCATGAACGATGTGGACGCGCTCGATCAGGGTGGGCGCACACCCAGGAAGGCCTTCGACGCCTCTGGCCCGCTGGGCCCGTGGATCGAAACCGCCGTCGACCCGACCGGGATCGACATGTACACCGACGTGGCCGGCGAGCGCCGCCAGGAGGCCAACACCGAACTGATGCTGTTCGATCCCGACGAGATCATCGCGTATCTCTCCCAACGGGTCACCTTCCGGCCCGGCGACGTGGTCTCGTTCGGCAGTCCGGCCAACCCCGGCCTCGTCGACCCCGGCGACACCGTCGAGATTACCTACGAGGGCGTCGGCACGCTCCGGAATACCGTCGTGAACTCGAGCGAGCGCGAGACCCTGCCGCTCGAGGGAGAGTCCGTTCGAGCATAGTTCGTCGCGCGAACGCACCGGCCGGTCCTACGACCGTCTCCCCGAACCCCTATCATCGAAGGGCAAACACGGATGCCTCAAGCGCCCCTAATTGGACCGATGTCGATGGACGAATTCGACCTAGAGGAACTGCTCGAGACAGGCGGGTCACAACTGAAGACGAGTCTCCCCGGCGTGGTCGTGACGACGAAACTCACCGATGCGGATGCGGACGAACTGGAAGCGGTTCACCGCCGGCAACTGGAGTTCGCACTCGAACACGCCGAAGAAGCGAAGGAAGCGACTCGAATGTGATTACGGGCGTCGGGTCCGAAAAAGTCGCGTTCTAGAGTGACACTCCGCAGCGCCGAACGGCGTGCGTGACGGGACGTGACCGGTCGACCGCCGCTCGACGAGAGACCGAACCGCCGGGTAGAAAGGCACTTCACGGCGACCGCCCACCGACGACACGTGAGCGCCGACACCCGACGCGTCGAGGTCTACCCCGGCCGCGAGGTCGTCGTCGAGTTCGACCCCGAACTCACCTTCGAGTGCGTCGACGACTGCACGTGGTGCTGTCACCATGGCGTGTTGCTGTACGATCGGGACCTCCTCGAGTTGGCCCAGCGGGCGAACCTCTCGGAGACGACGACCGACTTCCGCGGCGAGAAGTTCGTCACCCGCGAGCCCAAAGAGCGCGACGACCACGTCGCCGAGGACGGCCACGCCTGTGCCTTCCTGCGCGAGGACGGCCTCTGTACGCTCCATCTCGAGGAGGACTGGAAACCCACCCGGTGTTCGGTCTTTCCACTCGCCGTCCGGCTCGAGGACGGTGACCTCCACGTCGACATTCGGGACTCGGCCCACGACCACTGCGAGGGACTGAACGTCAGCGAGCGGTCGGTCATCGACAACCTCGATGCGTTCCTCCCGGAAGTGCTGTGGGACCTCGAGAACCCCGACTCGGACCGGGAACTGTAGCGGTGCCCCCACCGAACCTCCCGTAAATGGCAAACGGCCGTCAGCTATTTTCCCGTGACAGATAAATAGATGAACAGTATCGTGGGGGGAGATACCACGACTCTCCAAGCGTTTAAAGGGCTGCCGCACGTAGTTAAACTGTGACAGAAGACTCCGGGCGGCGGAACCTCCGTATGCCCAACAGCGACGAAGTATTCGCCGTCGTAACCGAACACCTCGGTGGCAATCACGTCCAACTGCGGTGTGAAGACGGCAAGGAACGGCTCGGCCGCATCCCCGGGCGCATGAAATACCGCACCTGGATCGAGCCAGACGACATCGTCGTCGCCGAGCCGTGGGACTGGCAGGACGAGAAGGCCACGATCGAGTGGCGCTACACCGGCCAGGACGCGGATCAACTGCGTCGCGAAGGCCACATCGATTGAACCACGCGACCGGGTCCGACAACTACTAGCTTTCTCTCGAGACGACGACCTACCTAGCAACAGCTCCTCCTCGAGCCGTGAAAAATCGGACGACGAGGCCGACTGTGTTAACAGAAGTACACCCAGTAGGTGTGGCCGTCCGAACAGGTAACCGTCGTGTGGTCGCCAAACGCCGCGACCGACTGCCGTATCTTCACATCGACCTCCTCACGTGGAAGGGAGACCGTCGCGCTCTCCCCGCAGTGCGGACAGGTGACCGCTTTCGTCGCGATTGCTTGCATTGTCGTTCCCCGTGGTATAGTATGGCACGAGGGAGCATAACTGTTCGTCGCGGTCCGATCGCTCGCGGTCGACGCGTGTCGCGGCGAAACTGATCTACCGGACGGCGAACGCCGTTACGTTCGACCGTCGGTCCGTGCCTCGACGCGCATTTCGACGTACCGATCCGCCCACGTCCGGACGTGCCGCCGGATGGACTCGCGGACGGTCGAGATGAGTCCGTCCGTCGGGGCGTGATCGACGTGATCGGCGTCGTCCTCGAGTGCGGACTGCTCGCCCGGCTTCCGTGGCCCTTCTGGAAAACTCATCGTGCTAGTACGTACCGTAGTTAGTGTGATAAAGATTGAGGATATTTCCGCCACGCGGGAGCCCACGAGCGCGCTCCACTGTCTTCAGCCGCACTTGCCGCCATATGAACGGGTCACATGGACGGGACAGACGAAAATACTCTTGTTTCGGACCTCCGATAGCAGCGTTCACGCCTCAATGACCGATACGTCAACGTCGCCGAGCATCCAAAAGACGCTCCTCAAGTACCAACACGTGTTCGTGTTTCTCGCGCCGCTTTTGTTCGTCGTCGGCGTCTACTTTGTCGCACCGACCCCGGCGGATGCCGGGACTGGCTACTGGCTCGAGTACTGGTGGCTGTTCGTCGCATTTCTCATCGGCGCGACCATCGTCAACACCGTCGGGATCAGCGGCTCCGCGCTGTTCGTTCCCTTCCTCATCTTCGTCTTCCCGCTGGTCGCGTATCCGCTCGAGCCGAACACACTGGTGAAGATCGGCCTCATCAGCGAGTCCTTTGGCCTCTCGAGTTCCGCGCTGGCGTTTATCCAGTACGGGCTGGTCGATCGACGGCTCGGGACGGCGCTGATCCTCGGTGGCGTTCCGTTCGTCGTCGCCGGAGCCCTGCTGTCGTTCGTCATCCCGGAACCGCTGTTTCACGCCCTGCTCGGGGTCGCGCTCCTGGCCGCGGCGTACCTCCTGCTCAAGGCGAACCTCAGTCACGAGGAGCCCGGCGGTGGCGGCGGCGACGAGGCGGTGGCGGCCGACGGTGGCGCCGCCGAGTTGCCAAACGACGCGAACAAGCTCGGTCCCGCGGGGGTCGAAACGAACGACGCGGGGACCGTGACGCGGGTCGACCGCGACGGCAACGACTACCGCTACTCCCGGAGCGGCTACCTCGAGCGGTTCGCCAACTACAGCGTCGGCGGCGTCTTTCAGGGCCTCGCCGGGTTCGGAATCGGTGAACTGGGCATTATCTCGATGCTCCGGACCGACGTTCCCGTTCGCGTCGCGATCGGGACCAACCACATCGTCGTCGCAACGACGGCCGTGTTGGCCTCGCTCGTTCACGTCTTCGGCGGCGGGCTCGTGCCCGGCGGACACACGATGGACCTCGCCTCGACGCCGTGGAATATGGTCGTCTGGACGGTTCCCGCGACGACGCTGGGCGGACAGATCGCCCCCTACGTCTCGGCGGCGCTCGATACGAGTACCATCAAGAAAGGCGTCGGCGGCCTGTTCGCGATCATCGCCGTCGCGCTGTTCCTGATGGCCTCCGGCGGGATCTGAGCGGGACGTTCGCTACTCACATTGAGATCGGTTCCACCTCGAATCGCCGACCGAGGCCCCGTGTCACCGGGTCGCCTGTTTCCACTCTCGGAGCCCGACGGTCTCCCCGTCGAGCGCCGTCGGGTCCGCCTCGGTCGCCGCCCAGACGAACATCGGCGCGACGGAGTCCGGATCGCGGCCGGTCCCGCCCGAGAGGTCCGTCGCGACGGTACCGGGATCCAGACAGCCGACGACGTACTCGGTGTCCGCGGCGAACCCGCGAGCTACCGCCTCCGCCGTCGCCTTCGAGACCGCATAGGAGCCGTAGCCCGCGTCCCCGTCTCGAGCGATCGCACCCGTCGGAACGAGGGTCCGCGCGCCGTCGTTCAGATGGGGCAGCGACTCGCGGATGGTCGCGTACGCGCCGCGCCCGTTCGTCCGCCAGTGGTCGTCGAACGCCGAGTACGACTCGTCGTCCATCGGCGTCCGCCCCGGTTCGCCGTGATAGACCCCTGCCGCGGGAACGACGACATCGATTCCGCCCTCCGAGCCCGCTCGCGCGGCGGTCTCGGTCAGCCGTTCCACGTCGTACTCGTCCCGGACGTCGGTCCGGTGCCCGTCGGCGGTCCCGCCCGCCCGCTCGAGGTCGTCGATGGTCGCCGCGACGCCGTCGGCGTCTCGAGCGCCGACGACGACGGTCGCTCCCTCGGTCGTGAACGCTTCGGCGACGGCACGGCCGATGCCGCGCGTACCGCCGGTCACGACGGCTGTCGTTCCGTCCATACGTCCGCTACGCGAGCCAGCCACAGGAATCCCCGGGGAACGCACGGCTGCCGGCGGACGGAAGCCGTCCATCGCTCACCCTCCCCGATAACCGGTCGGGTTCCCTACCTATGTGTGAACCACGTTTAACACAGGTCAGCTACTCATGTCGACCATGCAATCGCTGGCCGGTGAGTCGGTCGTCGTGATCGGGAGCGGGATCGGTGGGCTCTCGACGGCCTGTTATCTCGCCGATGCGGGTGCCGACGTACGCGTCATCGAAAAGAACGAACAGCTCGGCGGCCGGGCGAGCCGACTCGAGAAAGACGGGTTCCGGTTCGATATGGGGCCCTCGTGGTATCTGATGCCCGACGTCTTCGAGCGCTTTTTCGCCGAGTTCGGCCGGACGCCGAGTGAGTATTACGACCTCGAACACCTCGATCCACACTATCGGATCTTCTTCAAGGACGGAGACCGGGTCGACGTCACGCCGGACTTGGAGCGGACGAAAGACGTCTTCGAGGAGTACGAACGGGGGGCGGGCGAGGCCCTGGAGCGATACCTCGAGAAGTCCAAAGAGAACTACGAGGTCGGGATGGAACACTTCGTCTACGAGGACCGGCCGCGGCTGCGGGACTACCTCGATCTCGACGTCGCCCGACAGGCTCGCGGCCTCTCCCTGCTGGGTTCGATGCAGGGCCACGTCGAGGGCTACTTCGACCACCCGAAACTCCAGCAGATCATGCAGTACACGCTGGTGTTTCTGGGCGGTTCGCCGACGAACACGCCGGCGCTGTACAACCTGATGAGCCACGTCGATTTCAACCTCGGCGTCTGGTACCCCGAGGGCGGGATCGGCGCGGTCATCGACGGGATCACGGACCTCGGCCGGGAACTCGGCGTCGAGTACGAGACAGGTCGCCCGGCGACGGAGATCAAGGGACGTACGGGCGGGTTCGAGGTCGAGACCGCCTCGGGACCGATCCCGGCGGATCTGGTCGTCAGCAACGCCGACTACGCTCACACCGAACAGGAGCTTCTCACCCCCGAACGGCGCGGCTACGACGCCGACTACTGGGAGGACCGGACCTACGCGCCCTCCGCCTTCCTGCTCTATCTGGGCGTCGAGGGTGAGGTCGACGAACTCGCACATCACACGCTCGTGCTGCCGACCGACTGGCAGGACCACTTCGACAAGATCTTCGAGGACCCACAGTGGCCCGACGACCCCGCCTACTACCTGTGTGTCCCCTCCGAAACGGACGACACCGTCGCGCCCGAGGGCCATAGCACCCTCTTTGCCCTCGTCCCGATCGCACCCGGCCTCGAGGACACACCCGAAATCCGCGACGAGTACCGCGATCGGGTCCTCGCGGACATCGCCGCGAACACGGGCACCGACCTCCGGGACCGGATCGTCCTCGAGGAACGGTTCACCGTCTCCGACTTCGCGAACCGGTACAACAGCCACGACGGGACGGCACTGGGGATGGCCCACACCCTCCGCCAGACGGCGCTTTTCAGGCCGCCACACCGCTCGAAAGAAGTCGACGGACTCTACTTCGTCGGCGGCGATACCACGCCCGGAATCGGCATGCCCATGTGTCTCATCAGCGGCGAACTGACCGCCGACGCGGTCCTCGACGATCACGGGACCGCACACACGCCGTGACGGCCGCTCGAGCGGTCCGGCGGACCGAACGCACCGGGCGACGCGACCGACGCTCCCCGGAGCGAGACGACCGACCGCGCCGCGGACGTCGGCGCGGGACAGCCTCGAGACCGCATCGATGACCTCGGAACCGACCGCAGCGGGCGAGACCGACCGCGGCGAGCAGCTGTCGTACCTGCTGTCGCTTTCGCGGCCGCGGTTCTGGCTCTATCTCGCGGGGCCGGTCGTCGTCGGCGTCGCCTACGCCGCCGACGCCCCCGACGAGCTGTTCACGCCGGCCACGGTCGCGCTGTTCGTCTACTTTCTCCTGCCGGCCAACGTCTTCCTCTACGGCATCAACGACCTCTACGACCGGGAGATCGACGCCGCGAACCCGAAAAAGGAGGATCGGGAGACGCGCTATCGAGGACAGGGGTACGTCCCGGCGGCCGTCGGGCTCTGTGCGGCGCTGGCGATCCTGCTCGTCCCGCTAGTCGGGGCGGCCGCGGTGCCCTGGCTCGCGGCCTTCCTCGTCCTCGGGGCGGCCTACAGCGCCCCGCCGGCGCGACTCAAGACGACGCCGCTGCTCGATTCGGTCTCGAACGGGCTCTACGTCACGCCCGGGATCGCCGCGTACGCGGCTGTCGCCGGCACCGGACCGCCCCTCCTCGCGATCGGCGGCGGCTGGCTCTGGGCCATGGGAATGCACACCTTCTCCGCGATCCCCGACATCGAACCGGACCGCGAGACGGGGATTCGTACGACCGCGACGATCCTCGGCGAACCGCGGACCTACGCCTACTGCGGCGCGTGCTGGCTCGCCAGCGCCGTCGCCTTCGGCGCGATCGACGTTCGACTGGGCGCGTTGCTCCTCGTCTATCCCGCGCTCGTGGCCGCCATCGCGACCGCGAGCGTCGCCGTCGACCGCGCGTACTGGTGGTTCCCGGCGATCAACACCGTCGTCGGCGCGGCGTTGACTATGGGCGGGCTCTGGAGGCTGCTGTATGGATAGCGGCGAGCCGACCCCGCCGGGGTCGGACGCCGAGACCTCGAGTCCGCGTTCCGGCGACGCGACCCTCGACGATTCGACCCGGGCGACCGTCCAGCGCCGCCTCGAGGCGCTGATCCGCGAGAACCGGTTTACCATCGCGGTCGTCTTCCCCGTGATCGGTGCGGTGACGCTGGTCGCCAGCGCGGAAGGGCTGCTCCCGGCGGCGCTGTCGTACAACCCACTCTTGATCCTGTTCGGGACGCTGGTGATGCGCTCGCCGCTGGTCGTCGCCCTGTTACCGCAGGTCGACAGACGGGCGGCCCTGCCGTTGACCGTCCTGATCGCCTACACCTACGGGATCGAACTGCTGGGCGTTCGGACGGGCTGGCCCTACGGGACCTTCGAGTACGGGATCAGCCTCGGGCCGATGCTCGGCGGCGAGGTGCCGCTTGCCCTGCCGCTGTTTTTCGTCCCGCTGGTGTTGAACGCGTACCTGCTGACGTTGCTGGCGCTTGGCGACCGGGTTGCTCGGCTCGTCCCCCGACTGCTCGGCGCAATCGCCGCCGTGGTAGCGGTCGATCTGGTCCTCGATCCGGCAGCCGTCGCCATCGGTTTCTGGTCGTACGTGCCGCCCGGCGGCTACTACGGCGTCCCGCTCTCGAACTACCGAGGCTGGCTCCTCTCTGGGACCGTCGCCGTCGTCCTCGTCGAACTCGCCTTCGACCGGCGGGCGCTCGTCGACCGCGTCCGGGCCTGCGAGTTCGCGCTGGACGACCTGGTGAGCTTCGTCCTCCTGTGGGGTGCGATCAACCTCCTCTATACGAACTGGCTGGCGGCCGGGGTGGCCGGCGCGTTCTGTCTCGGCCTGCTCCGGACCGACCGCTACGACCTCGGGATGGTCCGAGGAACGTAACGGGGAGTCCGGCCCGCATCGAACGCAGTCGAGTATGCCGGCCACTCGCTTTTGCTCGTGGCCCTCGTGGCCCCCGTATGGCGACCAAAGAACCCCTCGAGTGTCCGGTCTGTCGCGAGCCGCCAAGGGCCGGCCGGCAACTCGAGGACCATCTGGTCGACGAACACGAAAAGCGCAAGCTGGCGAAGTTCATCGTCGCCGAGACGGCGGCGCTGACGACCGACGACGTCTCGGAGTGATCAGACGAACAGGCTCGAGATGGCGTCGCCCAGCAGGAGTAGTAACACGACTGCGGCGACGGTTATCGCGAGCCAGACGCCGAGACCGATCGCCGTCGTCCGGGCCATGCGTTTGTCGTTGCCGGTGATATCGGACCCTGTGTCCGTGGACATACCGTCGGTTACGGGACCGGTCACAACGAAGGAATAGCCACCATATCGAGGGGTTTCAAAAGCTACCGCGTCGGGATACCGTCGCCGTGTTCGGGCCCGTGACGGCTGGGCTCGCGGGTCGGCACCGCCGACACCCGCTGGAACACCGCTTCCGGATCCCGGTTCCAGTGCCAGTGCCAGCGCGTCTTCGCGAGACACCACAGCTTCCGAGCCGTCGACAGCGACGGCTCGGCGGAGAGGACGTCGTACTCCTGGGCGCGGATGAGCGAGTGGTGTTCCGCATAGAGGACCGCCGCCAGCAACACGGGCAGCTGGCAGTCCTCGGGGAGATACCGGATGCCGGCGACCCCTTCTCGGTAGAGATCCTCGGTTCGTTTGAGTTCGGCCTCCATCGCCGCCGCGAACGACTCGGAGTGTTCGAGGCGTTCGACCTGCGCCGGATCGACGCCGTGTTCACGAAGCGTCTCCTGTGGGATGTAGATCCGATCTCGCTCGACGACGTCTTCCCGAACGTCCCGCAGGAAGTTCGTCATCTGGAACGCCTCGCCGAGTGTCACCGCGTGGGGGATCGCCGTCTCCTCGGCCTCGGGCTCCATGATAGCGGTCATCATCACGCCGACCGCAGCCGCCGACCCGCGCATGTACGACTCCAGGTCCGCGTAGGTCTCGTACCGGTGGGTGTCGATGTCCGTCGCCATCGCGTCGATGAAGACGTCGACCTCGCGGTCGCTGATGCCGTATCGCTCCCGAAGCTCGACGAACGCCTCGAGGACCGGATCGTCGGGCTCGCGTTCTCCCAGTGCCTGTTCCCGGAGTTCCTCGAGTTGTGCGCGCTGTTGGGCCGGGTCGACGCCCGCGGCGTCGTCGACGACCTCGTCGGCGATCCGAAAGAACGCGTAGAGGACGTGCGTGGCGTGTCGCACTCGCTCGGGGAGAAACCGCGTCGCGAGATAGAACGTCTTCCCGGTCCGCTTCTGTATCGCCTTGCCTGCGTCGATGTGTTCCTGTTGCATTCTCTGTTGCTGACCCTACCCGCCGGCGAACGGATGTATACGGTACGACAGGAGAGTATAAAGTAGCATACCCTCACTATGTTCAGAATCGCTGTCGGACGACGGTCCCGCTCCCGACACAGTCCCATCGACCGACGGATCGGACTGCCATGAGTCGGCTCCGGTGTGACTGCAGGACGGAGACGGTCGCACCGGGAACTCGGGACACCGATCCGTCTCAGTCGAACAGTTCCTCGAGGACCTTCCGCTGGGCGGTCCGGAGGTGCTGGTGGAACGTCGACCGGGAGATATCCATCGAGTCGGCCAGTTCCTCGCCGGAGATGTCGCGGGGCCACTCGAAGTAATTCGCGTGGTACGCCTTTCGCAACGCCAGCAACTGCCGGTCGGTCAGCGACGACTCGAGCCGCGCCGAGACGTCGTGTGGCCGTTGGCTCGGCTCCTCCTGTTCGTGGTAGCTGATCAGTTCGACCCGATCGTACCGACGTTCGAGGAGGTCGTACGCGGAGCGAGCGGACCGGCTGTCGGGAAACTCGACGGCGAGGTCGGCGACGCCGTCGCTGACCGACAACTCCTGTACTACCGCGCCGTGTTCGTTCAGCGCCGTTACTGGGCCGTCCCCCGCGGTGACCTCGAGGAGGGTCCCGCCGTCGTTTTTCGAAAGGACCGAGAGGTCGCGGACGTCCGCGTCCGGTGCGAGGACCGCCTCCTGGTCGATCTCGCGATCGGCATACAGGAGCAACTGCGGCGTCTCGTCGGCGTCGTAGGTCAGCCCGCGGTAGCTGATCGTCGCATCGACGCGCTCGGACAGCGACGTGACGAACAGCGACGGGTCCTCGACGGCGGCCTCGATCGAGACGACGGCCTCGCTCGTGAGCATCCGCCTGGCCTCGAGGGCGTTCATCGCGGTCGCGACCGTCCCAGCGAGCGACTCGAGGACCAGCGACTCCCGCTCGTCGAAGGCATCCGTTTCGTCGGCAAACACCACGAGGACGCCGTAGGTCACGTCGCCGTAGGCAAGCGGCAACGCGGCGACCGACTGGAACCGCTCGCCGGCTCCCACGGGCCACCAGCGGTCGGCGTCGTCGAACGCGTCGATATCGTCGATCACCTGTGGCTCGCGGTCGACGAAGGCCCGGACGGCGGGATGGGACTCGTCGCTCTCGAGGACGAGTTCGTCGTCCTCGAGCGGGACGTCGTCGCGACTGTCCCACTCGCGGGGCGAGAGCCGCTGTCTCGTGACGTCGACCCGGCCGGTCCAGGCGAGGACGTACGGATCGGTGTCGGTCAACCGCGTACAGACGTCGCGCTCGAGGGCCGCCCGGGTCTCCGCACCGACCGCCGCATCGGTGATCTCGGTGACGAGCCCGTCGACCCGCTCGAGGACGTGTTCGACGGTTTCCCGTTCCGCACGGATTCGGCGTTCGTTCTCCTCGGCGGCGATCTCGGCCAGTTTCCGGTCGGTGATCTCGAGGTGAACCAGCGACGCCAGCCGCCGGCCGTCGTGTGAAAACCGGGTGACGCGCATCAGGAACCAGTGCTTCCGATCGGGCGAGTGACACGGATACTCCATGGAAAACTCATCCCGGTCGCCCGCGAGGACGGCCTCGATCCCCTCGACCGCCCGCCGGGCGTGTTCGTCCTCGGCCGTCGTGGCGTTCGCGAGGTAGTCGACACCGACGTGATCCGTGGGACCGTCCGCGGGACCGAACTCGCGCCAGGAACGATTGGTCAACAGGATCTCTCCGTTCTCATCGATGAGTGCGACGGTGATCGGAAGGTCCTCGAGCGCCGACGCAGCGAGTTCGTGCCGAGTGCCCATCGGTCCGACGTACGGGATTGGCCCTCTTAACACGATTGGACGGTCGTGCGTGCTGGACCGAACCGCTCGGCCCCAGCATCTCGGCGATCCTCGCCCCACCGATGTCCGACGAGCCGACCACTGTGAGCGACGTCGGCGACTGCTCATGCTCTCATCGAGACGTTTAATTGGCTGTTTGATAGTTTCGACAACGCTTTTATTACTGTTCGTGGACGGCTCCCACGGAGATCCGGCGTCCCGGACTGCCGAACCGACGACTCGAGCGCTGAACCGGGCGTCCCGCCGGCCCGCAGTTCGCCCGTCGACGGACGCTCGAGGACGGTGGCCGATCCGTCGAGCCGATCTCCGAACTCGTCCACGCGTTCCCCTGTCAGACGCGGTCGCGGCCGATCGTCGCGATCGGCCGCTCGACCCGTCGGAGCCGGTGAGAGATCTCCGAATGTGAACAAATACCTATGTATGGTCATGACATAGAGTAGCTCATGGCACAGGATCAAGCGACGCGCGGACGGTCACGGTGTCGCAACTGTGGCTTCGAAGCACCCGGCGGAGACGACGACTGGCGGCGGATCGAGGTCCCGAAACTGGGCCGGATGACCCAGTGTCCGGACTGTGAGAGTACGGACGTCATCACCACCCGCTGAGTTTCACCCGACGAGCGTCGGGCCGGCCACGAACAGACTCTTCAACGGCTCGCCCCTACTGCGGGTATGAGCAACGAACCAGCGGAAACCCCGTCGGGCGACGAGGAGTGGCGCGACCGACTGAGCGACGAGGAGTACCGAATCCTCCGGGAAGCGGGAACCGAGCCGGCGTTCAGCGGCGAGTACGTCGACCACAAGGAAGACGGCACCTACGCCTGTGCCGGCTGCGGTGCCGAACTGTTCGACTCCGAGACGAAGTTCGAGTCCGGCTGTGGCTGGCCCAGCTTCTACGATACCGACAGCGACCGGGTCGAAACCCGCCTCGATACGAGCCACGGGATGCGACGGACGGAAGTGGTGTGTGCGAACTGCGGCGGTCACCTGGGTCACGTCTTCGACGACGGCCCCGAACCGACCGGCAAGCGATACTGCATCAACTCCGTCGCGCTGGATTTCGACGACGAGTGATGGCCCGACTCGAGGGGGCTTCGCCGGCGACTGCACATGGACGGGCCACCGGCCGTCGTTCGGACGGGCTGCGGCGGTAGCGACTGCACGGCCGACCGGTAGCGACCGCCGAGTTCCGAGATTCAACCCGAGCGGCAAATAGGGCCGGTATCTAAACTAAACTGGCCCATTATGTCCAATATTCAACCACCAATCGATCTCCTTCCGGAACATTCATACTTCAGGTGGCGGAACGGTCGACCATGACGCCCGAAGCGACACCGGTCGGACGAGAGGCGGACAGGGCGAGCGACGTCGTCGCCGCGGTCGACGAGATCGACGGTCGGCCGCATCTCGTCGTCGCCGACATCGCTCGAGACGACGCCTGGATCGCGATGGCCGAGTCGGCGGCCGTCGCCGTCGAAGACCACCGGTAGGCCGCTCGGGAGTTTTCTCACGCCGTCGCGGGCTTCGCCAGCGACCGCTCTCGCCCTCGCGATGCGCCGTACGGATCGTCGACGGTAACGGCGACACGGACGTTATCCGGCGGGACTCGAGCGGCGAACGCGTGTCGATTCCAGCGAGCGCGACCGGACCGATGGGTTCTATCGGCCGGAGGTCGTATCGGGAACGATGGCTTCCGAACGGCCGCTCGATGGCGCTCGACTCCTCGTCGTCGCACCCACCGAAGCGAGACCCGAGCCGCTGGCGAGCGTCCTCGACGACGACGCGTTCGACGCGACCGCGGTGTCGACCGCCACGGCGGCGCTCGAGCGCCTCGAAACGACGTCCGTCGACTGTCTGTTGACCGTCCAGTCGCTCCCGGATCGGAGCGGGCTCGCCCTCCTCGAGGCGGTCAGGGAACGCGAGCCCGACCTGCCGGTCGTCCTCGCACCGATCGACGGCGACGAGTCGGTCGCGAGCGCGGCGATCGCCGCGGACGTCTCGGCGTACGTCCCCCTCGACGGCTCCCCCGACGGACCGGACGAGGACCTCCGGCCGGCGATCGAACGGGCGCTGTCGGCCGCCAGCGGTCGCCGGTGGCGGCGGGACCGCGCTCGAGCGTTCGACGCCGTCTTCGACGATCCGGAGGCGTACGGCTGGCTGCTCGCGCCGGACGGGACCGTGCGGCGGGCCAACGAGCCCGCGCTCGAGGCGATCGACGCGACCGCGACCGACGTCCGCGGCCGCCCCTTCGCTGACCTCCCGTGGTGGGAGTCGGCCGTCGACGGGGAAGCGGTCCTCCGGGACGCGATCGATGCGGCCGCGAGCGGGGAGATCACACACCGTGAGCTGACGTGTGTCCGCGCCGACGGTGCCGGTGCGACCGCTCGAGACGGGAGCGACGCCGCGGCGGAGACCGACGATTCCGATCGGCGTCGAACGTTCGAGGTGACCGTCCGGCCGATCCGCGACGAGTCCGGGACCGTCGTCTCGCTGTTCGCGCGGGCGGACGACGTCACCGAGCGCGCTCGCCTCGAGCGGGAGTTACGCGAGTCCGAGCAGCTGCACCGCGTGACGCTCAACAACATGACCGACACGGTCCTCATCACCGACGACGACGGGGCGTTCACCTACGTCTGTCCGAACGTCCACTTCGTCTTCGGCTACTCCGACGACGAGATCCACGAGATGGGGACCATCGACGAACTGCTCGGGCCGGACCTCTTCGACCGCGACGAACTCGAGGCGGCCGGCGTCCTGACCAACATCGAGTGTACTGCCACTGACAGGGCGGGCCGGGAACACACCCTGCTGGTCAACGTCCGGGAAGTCTCGATTCAGGGCGGGACGACCCTCTACAGTTGCCGCGACGTGACGACGCGGAAACGCCGCGAGGAGGCGCTGACGGCGCTGCACCGAACCACGCGGGAACTGCTGTACGCCGAGACGGACCGCGAGATCGCCGATATCGTCGTCGACGACGCGACGGACGTTCTCGACCTCGAGGCCAGCGCCGCGTACCTGTTCGATACGGACGAGAACGTCCTGCGGCCGGCCGCGTCCTCGCCGGCCATGGAGCGGTTACACGGCCCGGTCCGGGACCATCGGGCGACGGACGACAGCGTTCCCGGTCGCGTCTTCGTCGACGGCGAGAGCCGGTTCTTCGCGGACGTCCACGAGTCGCCGTCGCTTTCGAACCCCGGAACCGAACTGCGAAGCGTCGCGTACGTTCCGCTCGGGGACCACGGCGTCTTCGTCGCGGGCTCGAGCGAGCCGGACGCCTTCGACGACGTCGCTCGCGAGTTGACGGACCTGCTGGCCACGACCGCCGAGGCCGCGCTCGACCGCGTCGGGCGCGAGCGAACGCTGCGCGACCGCGACCGCGAACTCGAGCGGCGCAACCGCCAGCTCACCCGTTTGAACGGCGTCAACGAGATCATTAGGGACCTCGATCAGGCGCTGGTCGGCGCGGAGACCCGCGACGAGATCGAACGCGCCGTCTGCGACCGACTCACGACCGCCGACCGGTTTTCGTTCGCCTGGATCGGGGCGGCCGACGCCGGCGACGATCGGCTCGCGGTCCGCGCCGACGGCGGCGCGACCGAGGGCGGGTCGTATCTCGACAGCGTGTCGCTCTCGCTGACCGGGGGCACCGAACCCGCGGTCAGGACCGCGACCGACCGGGCGGTAACCGGCGTCGCGAACGTCGCCGACGGGCTCCGCGAGGAACCGTGGCGGTCGGAAGCGCTCGCCTGTGAGTTCCAGTCCGCCGTGAGCGTCCCGCTGTCATACGACGACTTCACGTACGGCGTCCTGACCGTCTACGCCGATCGGCCCGACGCGTTCGACGAGATGGTCCGGACCGTCCTCGCCGAACTCGGGGAGACGATCGCCGCCGCGATCGCCGCCGTCGAGCGCAAGCGCGCGCTCCTTTCGGACTCGAGTACGCGCCTCGAGTTCGCGGTCGGCGACGAGACGGTCCTCTTTACCCGCCTCGCCCGACGGACCGATTGCACCGTCTCGTTCGACGGCGGCGTTCGCCACCGCGAGGACGGTGCGACCGTCGTCGCGACGGTCGAGGGTGCGTCGCCCGACGCCGTCGCCGCCGTGGCCACGGACCTCGTCACCGTCGAGGGGGCGCGGGTCATCGGCCGTGACGGCGCCGATGACGACGGCTCCGACGAGGACACCGGCGGAGCGGTCCTGCTGGATCTCTCGCGGCCGGTTCTCGCATTGCAACTCGCGGACCACGGGGTCCTGCTGCGCGGCGTGGAGGCGACCCCCACCGACACGCGGGTCGTCGTGGACGTCCCCAGTTCCGTCGACGCGCGGGGCGGTGCCGACGTCGTCTCGACGGTGTTCTCCGAGGTCGAACTCCGGTCGAAACGATCCGTCGAACGGACGACCCCGCGTGACTTCCACGCGAGCCTCCGCGACCGGCTTACCGACCGCCAACTCGAGGTCGTGCGGCTCGCATATTACGGCGGCTACTTCGAGTCACCCCGCGCGCAGTCCGGCGAATCGATCGCCGAGACACTCGACATCTCGCCCGCAGCGTTTTACCGGCACGTCCGGACCGTCCAGCGGAAACTCTTCGCGATCGTGTTCGACGAGATCGGACTGCCGGCAAACCCGTCTCGAGGGGTTGAATAGTGAACCCCCCACTAATCGCCGACGCTAGCTATCTGACGAATAGGTTCATCCTAATATCCCTATTATTCCTAAGTGCGACGAACGCACGATCAGCCGCGCTCGTCATCTCTCACATGCAACACAAAGACGCCGAACTCGACCCCGAGACGGAATCGACCTACGAGTGTTTCGAATGCGGTACTGTCGTCCGCGCTGCCGCGCCGGACGCCTGTCCCGAGTGCGGGGCCGAAATGCGAAACCGGCGCACACCGATCGAGTAACGATGTCATCACAAAAGCGTTCTTCGCCGTCGAACCGGGAAGCAACGGCTGAATCGTCCGACCCGGAAACCGCACTCGAGACGGCACGCCGGCAACTCGATCGTGCCGCCGCCCGACTGGACGTCGACGACGCGGCCCTCGAGCGGCTGCGCCACCCCGCGTCGGTCCACGAGGTAACGGTACCCCTCGAGCGCGACGACGGATCGGTCGAGGTCTTCACCGGCTACCGGGCCAAACACGACAGCGTTCGCGGCCCCTTCAAGGGCGGGCTGCGCTATCATCCCGACGTGACCCGCGACGAGTGTGTCGGGCTCTCGATGTGGATGACCTGGAAGTGTGCGGTGATGGACCTGCCCTTCGGCGGCGCGAAAGGCGGGATCGTCGTCGACCCCAAGCGCCTGAGCGACGACGAGACCGAACGGCTCACGCGGCGGTTCGCACAGGAACTGCGCGACGTGATCGGGCCGAAGACGGACATCCCCGCGCCGGACATGGGGACCGATCCGCAGACGATGGCGTGGCTGATGGACGCCTACAGTATGCAGGAAGGCGAGACCATCCCCGGCGTCGTCACCGGCAAACCGCCCGTCATCGGCGGCAGTTACGGCCGCGAGGAAGCGCCGGGGCGGAGCGTCGCCATCGTCACTCGGGAGACCTGCGAGTACTACGACTACCCCCTCTCCGAGACGACCGTCGCCGTTCAGGGCTTCGGCAGCGTCGGTGCCAACGCCGCCCGCCTGCTCGCCGACTGGGGCGCAACCGTCGTCGCCGTCAGCGACGTCAACGGCGGGGTCTACGACCCGGACGGGATCGACGTCGCGGCGATCCCCTCCCACGACGAGGAGCCCGAAGCCGTCACCCGGTTCGCGGCCGGCCTCACCGAGGACGACAGTCCGCGCCGGCTCTCGAACGAAGAATTGCTCGAGCTAGACGTCGACGTTCTGGTCCCAGCCGCGATCGGCAACGTCATCACCGCCGACAACGCCGACGCGATCGCCGCGGACATCGTCGTCGAAGGTGCCAACGGGCCGACGACGTTCGCGGCCGACACAATCCTCGAGGAACGCGGGATCCACGTAATCCCGGACATCCTCGCGAACGCGGGCGGCGTCACCGTCTCTTACTTCGAGTGGCTGCAGGACATCAACCGCCGTGCGTGGGCGCTCGAGCGGGTCAACGAGGAACTCGAGTCCGAGATGGTCCGGGCCTGGACCGCCCTAAAAGACGAGGTCGAACGGGCGGACGTCTCGTGGCGCGACGCCGCCTACGCCGTCGCGCTCGAGCGGGTCGCCGAGGCCCACGAGGCGCGCGGCCTGTGGCCGTGATCGAGAGAATCCGGTGACCCTCCGCTTTCAGGAGGGAGAAAACGATAGCAGCCACTGAACGTCATTTCGCTCCCGATCGCACGACGGCGTCGCGATCAGTGTATTTCGCTCGCCTCACTCGAGGTATTCGAGCGCTTCGTCGTCACTGACCTGGCCGAAGGTCCGGTAGTACTGGCCGACGGCGCGGAAATCGGCCGGCGTCTCCAGCGCGATGATCTCGTCGGCCTCCCGCTCGAGGTCGTCGATCGCGCGCGGGGAGCCGACGGGGACGGCGAGCCCGACCCACTCCGGGCCGGCCTCGCGGACCTGTCGGAGGCAGGCGGTCGCGGTCGCGCCGGTCGCGACGCCGTCGTCGACGACCAGCACGCGTTTTCCCGCCAGCTCCGGCAGCCCGTCACCCTCGCGGTAGCGGTCGGCCTTCTCGCGGGCGTTTGCGGCTTCCTCGGTGCGGATTTCCTCGAGGTATTTTTCGTCTGGATCGAGCCGCTCGAGCAGGCCGTCGTTGTACCAGACGCTACCGTCGCTGGCGACGGCACCCAGGGCCACCTCGGGGTTTTCCGGCGCACCCAATTTACGGGCGACGACCACGTCGATGTCGGCCGCGAGCGCGTCGGCGACCGGCCGCGCGACGGGCAAGGCACCGCGGGGAATCCCGAGGACGACGTCGACGTCGAGGCCACGACCTACGAGCGCTGCGGCGAGGCGGTCGCCGGCGTCGGTTCTGTCCTCGAACATGGCTCGAGCTACGACGGCGATCCATATTAGCTTCCGCCGTCGGTGCTGGCCACAAACCGGAACTCGCCTGCCGAACGGCTACACGGGACCGCTCGGGACGTAAGATATGGGTCGCCTCCAGCAAACGCTCTCGAACGTCAGCGACGACACTGGACGGGACAACGGCCGCGTCGGTATCGTCGGCGGCAGCGTCGCGTATCCGAACCAGCCCGCGCTGGCCGGGCGTGCGGCGCTGCGGACCGGCTTCGACACGTCCGGGCGTTCGTCCCCGAACCGATCTACGAGGTCGTCGCGGGCCACTCACCGAACCTGCTCGTCGACCACTACGGCCGCGAGTCCTTCGCCGACGGCGCGATCGAACGGGCGCTCGAGGTGGCCGAGTGGGCCGACGCCGTCGTGATCGGCCCCGGCCTCGTCGACGCCGATCCCGACGCGGTATGCGAAGCGGTCGACCGCATCGAGACGCCGACCGTCGTCGATGCGCTGGCGATCGAACCCGCCCTCGAGGCCGACCTCTCGAACGTGATCCTGACGCCCAGTGGCTCCGAGGACGACCCGATCTACGAGGCCTACGGCTCGCTCGAGGCCTTTTCCGAGGAGACCGGCGCGGTCGTCACACTCACGGGCGGGGTCGACGAGATCGTCGCCGAGGGCGACCGGATCGAAAACGAGACCGATACGTCGGCTATGACCGTCGCCGGCACCGGCGACACGATGGCCGGAATCACGGCCTCGCTGCTCGGGCAGGGGACCGACCGCCGGGAGGCCGCCGAACTGGGCGCGTGGATCCTCGGCAAGACCGGCGAACTCGCGACCGCGGCGTACGGCCCCGGCGTCGTCGCGACCGACGTCATCGAGCGCATCCCCAAGGCGATCCGGTAGCCGCGAGTGCCGCTCGATCAGGACTCCCGCCGTCTTCGGAGCCGGCCCCGTACGATCGGCGTCGCCGGAAGGACGCCGACCTGGGTGCGTTCGATCTCGAGGACGTCGAACGCGTCGTGGCCGACGAACCGCTCGACGGTCTCGCGGTTCAGCTGACAGCCGCCCGCAGCCCGCTCCCAGATGGGGTTCAGTCGGTCCTGTACCCGCGCGCGCCAGCCGTCGTTGCGGACGTGTTCGAGAAAGCGCAGTTCCCCACCCGGCTCCAGCACGCGGGCGACCTCGTCCAACGCTCGGTCGGGGTCACCGATCGTACAGAAGACCAGACTCGAGATCACGGTCTCGAACGCGTCGTCGACGTACGGCAGCGACTCCGCGCGGTCGTCCCGGAGCTGGGTCCGCAGGGCCGACCGGTCGGCCGTCGATGCCGCCCGACGGCGCATGTTCGGGTCCGGCTCGACGGCGTGATACTCGAGGTCGTCGTCGCCGCCCGCGGCGACGTAGGGGATCATCGCGCCCGTCCCCGCGCCGAGGTCGAGGACCCGCCCCGAGAGATCGGCCGCGAGATACTCACGGTGAGGGCCGACCAGCAGTCGGTCCGGCATACACCGGTCATAGAGGGCCGCAAAGCAGGGGTGGTCGATTCGCCGTTCACCCATTGTGCGCGAAGAGAGACCGCTTCCCATTGTGACTCGGTCCAACCGACGAGGGCCCGACTGATACCCGTTTTCCCGCCCGCTCGAGACTCCGGGGGTGTTCCGGCCTACTCTCGAGCGGTTTATGACCGAACACGCCGGTAGTCCCCGTATGAGCGACGATCGACTCCGCATGACGCCAGGGCCGACCGCGGTGCCGGCCGCCGTCCGCGACCGGATGGCCGAACCGACGCCCAACCCCGACGTCGAGCCCGAATTCTTCGAATTCTATCGAGACTTGACCGACGACCTCGGGGCGATCTACGGCGACGACGACATCGTGATCCTCGGCGGCGAGGGCATCCTCGGCCTCGAGGCCGCGGTCGCCTCGCTGGTCGAACCCGGCGACCGGGTACTGTGTATCGCCAACGGCCCCTACGGCGAGGGCTTCGCGGACTTCGTCGAGAGCTACGACGGCGAGGCGGTCGTCTGTGACTCCCCGTGGCGCGACTCCATCGATCTCGCAGCCGTCGAGTCTCACCTCACGGACGGCTCGTTCGACGTCGCGACGATGGTCCACTGCGAGACGCCGACCGGCGTCCTGAACGACCTCGAGCCGGTCCTCGATCTCCTCGAAGACCACGGCGTCATCAGCGTCGTCGACGCCGTCTCCTCGCTCGGCGGGACGGCCGTGCCGACCGACCGGATCGACGTTTGTCTCGGCGCCTCCCAGAAGTGTTTCAGCGCGCCGCCGGGCCTGACCGTCGCCTCGGTCAGCGACCGCGCCTGGGCGAAGATCGAATCGTTCGAGACCCGCGGCTTCTACACCGATCTCGAGCCCTGGCGCGACGCCGCCGACGAGGAGTGGTTCCCCTACACGCACCTGTCCGCGAACCTCTACGGACTCGGCGCTGCGATCGACCTACTGCTCGAGGAGGGACTCGAGACCGTCTTCGAGCGCCACGAGCGGGCCGCACGGCGGTGTCGCGAGCGGGCCGCCGACCTCGGGCTGTCGGTCTACCCCGACGGCGCACAGTCGTCGCCGACGGTGACCGCACTCGAGGTCCCGGGTCGGGCCGAGGAACTGCAGCGGACGCTGGCCGACGACCACGGTGTCGTCCTCGCGACTGGGCTCGGCGACCTCGCCGCCGACGTCCTCCGGGTCGGCCACATGGGACACAACGCCCGGGTCGACCGGGTCCAGCAAACGATGGACGCGCTCGAGGCCGTCCTCGAGGAGTGACGCGGTCGGGCCCGTTACCTGTCGGTACGAGTCGGCATTACGGGACGATCCGTTACTGACCTCGCGTATCAACGTTCCACTTCGATATTTGTCCATGACTCCGACAATATCACCAGCAATATATGCTGTATAAGGTTACAGATGCGGAGTATATCGGGACGTAAACAAACAACAATTAAGATCATACATCACACTGTATTTGTCTAGAGGTACCATGACACAGGTCATATGGATCATCGCGGCAGTGCTGGTAACGTTCACTGTGGGGTACGTGGGTTATTCCCGATATTTGACGCGTTTCGTTGAACTCAACGAAGACGCGGAGACACCGGCACACAAGTACGAGGACGGACAGGAGTACGTCCCGTCGAAGAAACCGGTTCTGTTGGGACATCACTACTCGAGTATCGCCGGTGGGGCACCGATCGTGGGACCGATCACGGCCGGGGCGATCTGGGGCTGGGTGCCCGCGCTACTGTGGATCGCCATCGGGAACCCGCTGATGGGCGCCGTCCACGACTTCGTCTCGCTGTCGGGCAGTCTGCGCCACGAGGGGAAGTCGATCGGCTACATGATCGGGGAGTACGTCGGCGAGAGCGGGAAGAACATGCTGCTGTGGTTCGCGTTCCTGACGATCATCCTCGTCGTCGCCGTCTTCGCGCTGGTCGTCGGGATCGTCTTCAACGCCTATCCACAGGTCGTGACGGCGTCGCTGCTGTACATCGGGTTGGCGCTCGCCTTCGGCGTCTACCTCTACCAGTTCAACGGCCCGTTCATCCCGGGGACGATACTGTTCGTCGCCGGGGTCTTCGCGGCCGTCTGGGTCGGCCTCGAGTACCCGCTCGCGCTCTTTGCCGGCGACTATCCCTCGGGCACCATCGTGCTGTTCGGCGGTGACGGGAGCTGGGTGCCCGGTGCCGCGGCGCTGGAGGGAATCGGCGGCGGCAACACCGCCGGCTGGGTGCCGATAATTCTGGTCTACGCGGCGGTCGCGAGCGCGCTTCCGGTGTGGGTGTTGCTCCAGCCGCGTGACTACCTGTCGTCGTTCCTGCTGTACGCCGGCGTCGGTGGTGCGACCCTCGCGATCATCGTCGGCACGTTCTTCGGGACGGCCAATCAGGACCTCGTCATCGACAGCTCGATCGCCGCGTTCGAAGGGTTCTGGGGCGCGGAAGCGGCCGGCTACGCGCCGCTGTTCCCGCTGCTTTTTATAACGATCGCCTGTGGGACGATCAGCGGGTTCCACTCGCTGGTCTCCTCGGGGACCACGGCCAAACAGCTCGACAAGGAGACCGACGCCCGCCTGATCGGCTACGGCGGCATGCTCGGTGAGGGCCTGCTGGCCGCTGTCGCGCTCTCGACGCTCGCCGTGTGGGGCGCGCCCGACGTCGGCGGCGGCATCGGTGCCGCTCTGCCGAACTTCGCCTCGGGCGGCGGCGTCATCCTCACGAGTTTCGGCGTCCCCGAGACCGCCGGCGCCGTGTTCATGGCGCTGGTCCTCTGTAGCTTCCTGCTGACCTCGACCGACACGGCCGTCCGCCTCGGCCGGTACATGATGGAAGAGATCGTCGGCACGCCCGCCGGACGGACCGACACGGGGCTGAACGCGGACCCGCGATCGTTCGTTCGCGGCCGGTACACCAACCCGATCGTCCAGGCCGTCCCGGCGTACCTGCTGGTTATCTCCGGGCAGTGGGTCGTTCTCTGGCAGCTGTTCGGCGGTGCGAACCAGCTGCTGGCCGCGCTTGCCCTGCTGACCGCGACCGTCTGGCTGGCCAACTGGGACGACAGCAAACAGCTCGTCTCGACCGGCGTCCCGATGGCCGTCATGGTCACGATCACCGTCCTCGGGCTCTCGATTCTGGTGTTCTACGAGAACCTCTACTTGAACCTGATCGAGGGCGGTGCAGGAACCCTCAGCGAGCAACTCTCCGCGGTCGTGCAGATGGCGCTTGGCCTCGTCCTCATCGGCCTCGCGCTCGCGCTCGTCAGGCTGGGCTACCGGAACATCAGCCGCGTCCGTCGCGGCCCCGAGACGCCCGCCGCCGAACCCGGCGACGACTGACGTCCGTCACGCTTCGTTTTTTCGCCGCCGCTACGACGGGCAGTGCCGAGTGCGACCGATAGCGATCGCCGCTTCCGGACGGCCGTGACGCGCCGTCGCCGGACCGCCGCGATCGCGTTCACTGCCAGAACCGCTTGGCGAACCGCGAGAGAAAGCCCTCGTCGGGCGTCGTCACGTCGTCCCAGAGGGTAAACGCCTCGGCCACGTCGGCGGCCTCGCTCGCGACGTGGTCCCCCTCGTCGGGAACGACGACGACGAGGTTCACCTCGTAGTGGCCGTGATAGCCGAACTTCAGGAGGGTCCGATCGCGAAAGCCCTCGACGAACGCGCGGACGTCGTCGGGAATCTCGTCCGCGACGAGGACGAACGAGAAGTCCGTCCCGAAGTGTTCCTCGTCGGGGACGACCCGGTCGTCGGCGAGGTCGTGACCGAGGTCGACGAGCCGCTCGAGTTCCGCGACCGTCGGCCGAGACTCCCGACGGGCAAAGAGGTACTCCTCGGCCTCGTGGTCGGCGTAGGACAGCGCCGGGTGGAAGAACTGTTTCTGACTCCGGACGCGCAGCTTCCCGTAGAGGTCCCAGCGCTCGCCGCCGGCCCGGTGGTCCTTCTCGAGGTCGTAGTTGTACAGCAGTCGGTCGGACACCCGGTCGAGGTACTCGTCCTCCCAGTCGGGGACCGCCTCGCGGATTTCGGCCGGCAGTTCCGCCGGTGCCCGCTCGTCGCTCATCGCGCGGCGACGGGCCGCGGGCTGGTTCGGTCGCGATCCGGCGTCGGCTCGGTTCCGGTCGAATCCGTGACGGGGTTTCGCATACCACTCGTTGCGCTCGGAATATCAAATACCCGTCGGTGGACGGCGAGCCGGCGCTGCGGCGCTCGAGCGGTAGGCTTTAGCCGCCGGAGCTGTTTCTTCGTGTAAGAGATTACCATGGGGAGCAAACGGACCGAAGCCTGTGGCCGGTGTTCGATGTCGACGGTCGTCGACGTCGCCTCGAGCGACGAGGACGACGGGGACGACGCTCGCGACCCGTTCGGCGAGGACGCGATCGAGGTCGACGACGAGACACTCCGGCGCGTCTCGCCGGGCGCGTGGATCGGCCGCGTGACCGATCGGATCGACGACCTCGGCCACCGACTCATTTACGGCCGCTGACCAGCCCCGCCGGTTCCGCGAGCGAACGGGCCGACGGTCAGGACATCGTCACGAGATACGTCAGCGCGAACAGCAGTATCGCCGCCGTGGCGACATTGATAGGACTGAACTCGAGGACGTCCAGAAAGGACAGTCCCCAGACGACCGTCCAACCGAACAGCGTCGAGAGGACGGCGTTCATCACGAGCAGGACCCGCGGGTCGCCCTGCGAGGATGATACGCCGGCCTCGAACCCCTCGCGGTCGGAGTCCTCGTCGTTCATACAGGGAGACGGCGGCACCGCCACTTATAGCTTCGCCGGCGGGACGCGTCGGACGGGCCGGAAACCGCACGGTCTAGCTCTTTGCCGCTCGAGTCCGAACGGCGGGTATGCAACTCCGTAATCGCGACGGCACGCCCGTCGATCCGGTCCCGTTCGGCGTCGTGGTCGGACTCGCGTTCATGGCCCTGCTGTCGTTCGGGCCGCTGTACGGACAGGCGCTGGGCCTGTCCCTCGAGGCGGCGATCTGGCTTTCGGCGGCAGTGTTCGTCGTCACCGCCGCCGGCGCCTTCTACCGGCAGATCTGGACCGCCCGGCCCGAACTCGACTGCGAGGTTGCGGCCGCGGTCCGCGCACGGCGGGTGTTCTATCTCATTCCGATCCTCGGAGCGCTGCTCGTCGCGCTGTCCGTGCCGCTCGTGGTCGGCTGAGACGGACCGCCCCGGATCGGTAGCGCACCCCGATCCGCGGTCGTGTGTCTATGATACACTGTCGCACGATATTAGTGGCCGCCGACCGAACGACCCCGTATGGGACTCATCGACTCGGTCAAAACGGCCCTCAGCTCGCCCGCGCCGAAAGAGCGGCCCGACGACGGCTCCACGGGAGCCTACTGGTGTGACGACTGCGCCGTCCGCATCAGGGACGTCGACCTCGAGGGGGAGCCGGTCTGCCCGGACTGCGGTTCGGAGATGCGCTTCGAGCGCGCGACCGGTCGCGACTGTGCGTGTTGAGACGGGGCCCGGTCACGGCTCACGGACGACGACGGCCGCCCCCTGCTCGTCGGGGAACGGCCCCTCGAGGGCGCCCTCCCACTCCGCGTCGGTGACCAGCGCGTCCTCGAGGCCCTTCCGCAGCGCCGCCTCGTCGTAGTCGGTGCCGATGAATACCAGTTCCGTCCGCCGGTCGCCGTGTTCGTCGTGCCACTCGAGATCGGGACGATTCGACCGGTACATGTCCCGTTCGACCGCGGGCAGGCTGGCGATCCAGGGACCCTGTGCCGTGGCCCTGATCGAGGGGCCAGCCCCCGCGATCGAGACCCGCATCTCGTTGTCGGCGAGCCACGCGGTCCCCTTCGAGCGGACGATCGACCGCGGCAGTTCGCGGAGGACGGCGGCGAACCGCTCGGGGTGAAACGGCCGCCGGGCCCGGTAGACGAACGAGGAGACGCCGTAGACTTCGTCGGGGTGGTGATGGCCGTGGTGGTCGTCGTGACGGCCGTCGCCCTCGTGGTCGGTGCCCTCGCCATCGGTCGACTCGAGTGCGCGCTTCCAGCCCGGCAGGTCGGTCACCCGATCCGGGTCGAACAGGCCGGCACCGAGCAGTCGGTCGGGATCGACCGCCGCAAACTCCGTGCGGATCGTCTCCGCGTCGGGCTGGAGCGCACCGACGAGTTCTTCGGCCTCCTCGAGTTCCGCCTCGGTACAGCGATCGGCCTTGTTGAGCAACACGAGGTTCGAGACCTCGAGTTGCTCGACGAGCAGGTCCGAGAGCGGCCGATCGTCCTCGTCGCCGCGGCGTTCGGGAGCGTCCTCACCGGCGAAGGCCTCGAGGAAGGCGGGGGTATCGAGGACGGTCACGAGCGTGTCGACGTCGTACAGCGCCGCGACCCGGGATTCGGTCGTGAACAACCGTGCGACGGGTGCGGGCTCGGAGATCCCCGACGACTCGACGATCAGGTGATCGAACGAGCGATCGCGGGCCAGCCTGACCACGGCGGTCTCGAGGTCGTCCTGCAGTTCACAACAGATACAGCCGTTCGAGAGTTCCGCGACGCCGTCGTCGAGTTCGAGTTCCGATCCTTCGGCGACGAGGTCGGCGTCGACGTTGACCTCCCCCATGTCGTTGACCAACACTGCAAGCGACCGGTCGCCGGCGTTCGACAGCAGATGGTTCAAAAGCGTCGTCTTCCCCGCCCCGAGACTGCCCGAGAGGATCGTGACGGGACGTCCGTCGTCCGTGTCCGTTCTCATAGCCGGATAACAGACGCCGGAACGTCTTGAAAGCGAGCCACGAGGGTTTTTAGCGCTCGCTACACAGATACGGGCATGGATCTGGCCGACCGGATCGACGCGTTTCGCGAGACGCTCGAGGAGTGGCTGCGGGGCCTCTATCACGGGATGATCTCGCACCCGGCCTACGAGAAGATCGAGAAGGAGGCCGAAGACGCCGAGGACGCGTTCATCCTGGCGTGTTTCCCCGACGCCTTCGGCATCCCGTCGCCGGTCTCCTACTACACCGCCGAACTGCTGCCCTATCTCGAGGACGAGTTCGAGGCCTGGGAGCGTCGGCTGTGGGACCGCGGCACGTACCTCGAACGAAAGGGTCAGCAATATCACTTCTAATGGAGCCGTTCGTCTTCTTCGGCGGCAAGGGCGGCGTCGGCAAGACGACGGTGTCATGTGCCTACGGGCTCAAGTGCGCCCGCGACGGCCACCGCACCCTCGTCGTCTCGACCGACCCGGCCCACTCCGTCACGGACGTCTTCGACCAGCCGTTCGACGACTCGCCGCGGCCGGTCGAGGGGATCGATCGCCTCGAGGCCATGCAGATCGATCCCGAGGACGAGGTCACCCGGCATCTCGACGAGATCCGGCAGGACCTCTCCGAGCAGGTGTCGGCTTCGATGGTCAACGAGATCAACCGCCAGCTCGAGATGGCCCACGGGACGCCGGGGGCCTACGAGTCCGCGCTGTTCGACCGCTTCATCGAGGTGATGCGCACCGCCGACGACTACGACCGGGTCGTCTTCGACACCGCGCCCTCGGGCAGCACGCTTCGCCTGCTCGGCCTGCCCGACCTGCTCGAGGACTGGATCGACCGGCTGATGTACAAGCGCCGGACCAGCATCGACCTCTTCGAGAAGGCCGCCATCGGCAACAACGAACCCCGCCGCGTGATGGAGGGCGACCCCGTTCTAGCGCGACTCGAGGAGCGCAAGTCCTTCTTCGAGTTCGCCGGGTCGGCGCTGCACGACGACGCCGCGTTCTTCCTCGTCCTCAACCCCGACGAACTGTCGGTCAACGAAACCCGCCGCTCGATCGCCGACATCCGCGAAAAGGACCTCGCCGTCCGTGGACTCGTCGCCAACAAGCTCACGCCGTCGCCGGACCCCGACGAGAACGGCCGGGGCGCACGCTACCTCCGCGAGCGGGTCGCGACGGAGGAGGAACGCCTCGAGACCATTCGGTCCGAGTTCGAGCCGCCGCTGGTCGCCGAAATCGGCTGGCGAAGTTCGGAGGTCAAAGGCGACCTACTCGACGACGTCGCCGCCGAACTCGATATCGCGACCGCGGTCGAGCCGCCGACGCACGTCTAGCCCCCGTTCGAGTCGACTGCGCGAATCTGATACGCCCATACATACCACCCCAGCGACGGAGGGAAACCCGTTTACGCTGGCCGCGCCACGGACGGATAATGAGTACGAGTTACCGAATCGGACTGGTCGGCAAACCGTCCGTCGGCAAGTCCTCTTTCTTCAACGCCGCGACGATGAACGACGTGCCCGAGGGGGCCTACCCGTTCACGACGATCGACCCCAGCGTCGGCGAGGCCTACGTCCGCGTCGACTGTGCGGCCCCCGAATTCGACGAGGAGTGTACGCCCAACGTCGGCTACTGCGACCACGGCACCCGCTTCGTCCCCACGAAGCTCGTCGACGTGGCCGGGCTCATCCCCGGCGCACACGAGGGCAACGGGCTGGGCAATCAGTTCCTCTCTGACCTAAACGAGACCGACGTCCTCGTCCACGTCGTCGACTTCTCCGGACAAACCGACGCCGAGGGCGAACCCACCGAGGGCCACGACCCCCGTGACGACATCGACTTCCTCGAGGTGGAACTCGATCAATGGTATCTCGACGTCCTCGAGAAGGGGATCGAACGCTACGAATCGGGCTACACGACCGAGGACGACGCCATCGAAGAGGAACTCGCCGAGCAGATGAGCGCGTTCAAGACCACCGACGACGAGATCAAGCGCCTGATCCGGCGGGTCGATGTCGGCTTCGAGCCCGAGGCGTGGGACGACGAGGACAAACTCGAGCTGGCCCGCGAGATCCGTAAGGAGACCAAGCCGATGGTCATCGCGGCGAACAAGATGGACACGCCCGAGGCACAGGAGAACTACGAGGCGATCGCGAACGATCCGGACTACGATCACCTGACGATCGTGCCCTGTAGTGCCCACGCCGAGAAGGCGCTGAAATCGGCCGACAAGGCCGGCGTCGTCGACTACCGGCCCGGCGACGACGACTTTGAAATCACGGGCGACGTCTCCGGCGACCAGAAACAGGGACTCGAGCAGATCCGGGACTTCCTCGACGAGTTCGGTGCGACGGGCGTCCAGGCGGCACTCGAGACCGCGCTCTTCGACGTGCTGGGCGTGACGCCGGTGTTCCCCGGCGGTGCGAACGGGCTGGGCAACGAACGCGGCGAGGTGTTGCCCGACTGCTATCTGATCCCGCCGAACTCGACCGCGGAGGACTTCGCCTACAGCCTCCACTCCGATATCGGCGACGGGTTCCTGCACGCGATCGACTGTCGGACGAACCGTCAACTGGGCAAGGACTACGAGGTCGAGTCCCGGGACGTGATCGAAGTCATCACGACGAACTGACCGACCGCAGTTGGCGACTCCTGCGGGACCGTCCGCACGTCGCCGGCCCGGCCTGACCGGAAGCGCCCAGCATGCGTCCCCGTTCGGGGCGACTACGGACGACAGCAGAGCTGTCACGCACTTCCTGCCGACGACCGACCCGGCCAACGCTGCGGTCCGTCGAAGGACGACAAAAGATGCGGCGAGGTCAGTGGTACACGGCGCGGATCACTTACGGATAACCGCTGGAATCGTTACTCCCGCGATGGAACGACGTGACCGATCGAACCGCTGGTACCGTCGTACGAGAGCATCGCGTACCGGATTTCGTCGGCATCGACGGAAACGGTATCTCCCTGTTCGAACTCACCGTCGATTTCCTCGCCGAGGTCGATCTCGCTGAAGCCGTCTTCGGTCATGACCCGGAGGGTAAGCTCCGACGCGGCGACCGAATCGCCGCCGACGTGTTCGATCACGCCCTGATCCTCGTCGAACTCGAGTTCGATCCGCGGTCGCGGACGGGTTCCGCTGACACGGACATCGTCGTCACCCCAGACGACGGTGACATCCGATCCGGCCGCAACGTCGTCGACTTCGATCGTCGCCCCCGAAGAGACAGTGTCCGCCTCGTCGGCCCACTGCGTCTCGGCCGGCTCGTCGTCGATCAGCAGTTCGTACGCGTCGGCCGGGCGCTCGCCGTCCTCGAGTTCGAGCGTCGCCGAGAGCGTCTTGCGCTCGAAGTCGTAGTCGAAGGCCACGGTCCCCGGCGGCTGGGCACGGAAGTGTGCGATACTGTCTTCCATGGTCGTTCCGTCCCAACAGACGAGAACGGTGTCACCCGGCCGAATGTCCTCGAGCGTCGTCCCGTCGCCCGAACGCATCGTTCCGGACCACGGCTGAGCGGTGGTTCGTGGCTCGACTTCCTCGTCAGGGGAATGGTACCACGGTCGTTCGTCGTAGACGGCGATGGAAACCCGCTCGCCCTCGAGCGGGAACTCGTCCGCGTACTCGACGGTGAGCGTTCCGGCGTCGACGTCGTAGTCGTATTCGAACTCGAATCGATCGAGGATCGACGTCCCGCTCGTGCTGCTCCCGGCCGCGTGGTCGTGGGTGAGGGTGATCGATAGGTTCGGCTCGACATCGTCCATGTCGATGACGATCGTATCTCCCTCTTCGAGGGTGCCGTGGCTGTTGGTCCAGATATCGCGGTCGTACTCCTCGCCGCCCACCTCGAGCGTGAGATCCTCGACCGGGGTCGGATCGCCGCGTCCGATCTCGATCTCGAGTTGGTCGTCCTCGAGATCGATGTCCTCCTCGGGCCGGAGACTTCCCGGGCTCTCGTGGTCGTTGGCTTCCCGTTCGGCGGCGAGATCGCGCTCGGCGGTGATGGTGACGAGCGACCCGTCTCGTTCGACCGTCGGCTCGCCGGTGAGCGCCATGTAGCGCAACTCGCTCGTGAGCGTATCGACCAGTTCGTCAGTGATCTCCGTAGCGTCCGCGAAGGCGACGCCGATGTTCACCTCGAGGGTATCCGGATCGAGGACGGTCGTTGCTCGGGCACTGTATTCGATGGCGGCGTCGTCGGTGAAGTCGGGGAACTGATACCCCTCGCCGATCTGGACCGTGTAGTCGGCATGCTCCCCGTCGAAGAGGCCGAACGCCTCCTCGAGCAGGGGTTCGGCGTCCAGCAGTCGCTTGGCCTCGCCCGCGTTCGCCGCGAGGGCCTCGCCGATCCGCTCGTCGTTTTCGGCGGCGACGACGACCGTCTCGGTGACGGCGGCGACCATCTCATTGTCTTCGCGGCGCTCGTACTCGACGCCGCCGTCGGTCTCGCGAATGTCGCCGTCGTCCTCGAGTTCGAAGTCACCGGCGATGACGACGATCGGCATCGAGAACGCATCGTCGTCGGTCGCGTAGACGAACGCCTGCTTCGAGATCGACTCGGGATCGATCCCAAACCCGCTGCCCGTCGACATGTGTCCGTAGGGGTCGTTGGCCTTTCGCTGCTGCTCGAGATCCCTCGTCACAACTGCCATCGAGTCCGATTCGGCCGAGGCCGGGAAATAGTCGAAGAGGGAGTCGAACGCCGGCGAGCCGACATCGTTGGTGGACCGTCCGTCCGTCGCGCTGACAGCGTTTCCTGCCAGTGCGACGGTCATCGTCGTGCCGATACTGCCGAGGAGGGTTCGGCGGGGATACTGCGGCATACGATCCGATTTCGTTCCCCGCACCACAAGTAGGTTTTCATAACTTTCTACGTTAGAAACAGGTTCGGTCGATCGGCCCCGATCGACGATTCCACCGCCCGGCGATCCAGTCCCGAGCCGTTACTCGAAACCGGTCTCGTCCGACTCGAGCAGATTCGTGAGTTCGCCCCGCCGTTTCCAGGCGGCGATCCGATCGCCGAACGGTAGGGGGGCGGCGAGTTCGACCGCCGAGCGGGCGGTGAGTCGGGTCCGTCCGTGGTCGACGGGGTCGATCTCGAGCCACGTCTCCATCGCCGAAAAGGGGCCGCGCTCGCTCTCCTGTGTGTAGTAGATCGCCCCGTCGCGGTCCTCGAACCGCAGCGGCAGTTGCAGTCCCGGGCCGCTGGCGACGACGACCGTCGCCCCGTCCCGCTCCTCGACGCGTTCGATCGCGAAACTCCCCTCTGCCTCGACGATCGTCGCCGGCTCGAGCCACGCCGACAGCTCGGTCGGAGCCGCAGCGACGACTCCAGAGACCGTCACATCACGCATATCGGCCCCACGGACGGAACGGCCATAAACGTCGGTCGTCACGGACTTCACGTTCGGCTCGGGGCGTCTCGCTCGTTCCGTCGGTGTCTCAGCTCCCGTCGTGACCGAGTCCCGGCGAATCCGTACCGAGGCGACAAGTTCTCCTGCCGGGCCCGCTATGTCCCGGTAATGAGTCTGGGGCAGCCCTCCGCGTACCGCCCGACGAAACCCGACGTCGCGGTGTTCGTCTCCGGCGTCACCAGTATGGGTCTCGAGATCCTCGCGGGCCGGATCATCGCCCCGCAGTTCGGGAACAGCATCTACACGTGGGGGAGCATCATCACCGTCTTCCTCGCTGCACTGAGCCTGGGTTACTGGCAAGGTGGCAAACGTGCCGATACCGCCTCGAACGCGCGGATGAGCTGGCTCCTGCTGGGGACGGCCGGCTACGTCGCGATCGTCGTCTACGCCAGCGATCAACTCCTGCTCTCGGCGTCGACGCTGCCGCTTCCGGCCCGCTACGCCTCGCTGCCGGCGGTCCTGATCCTGTTCGGCCCGCCGACCTATCTGCTTGGCTTTATCAGTCCCTACTCGGCCGAACTCTCCGAGAAAGAAGGCACCGGCGAGGCGTCGGGCCACGTCTACGCGCTGGGCACCATCGGCAGCATCGTCGGCGCGGGCGCGACCACGTACTTCCTGATTCCGTCGCTGGGAATCGACGCGATCGGGCTGCTGTTCGGGTTCATCCTCGTCGGCACCGCGTTCGCGTTGACCCTCCCGCGGGTCGCGCCAAGACCCGCGGCCGCGAGCATCGGCATCGCCCTGCTGTTGGTCGTCGCCGGCGGCGTCGGCCCCGTCGCCTTTGACCACCGCGGCGACGTCGTCTACGAGACTCAGACGGCCTATCAGGAACTCGAGGTCATCGACGACGGCGACGTGCGAACGCTGTATCTCGACGGTGCGCGCCACAGCGCGATGGACCTCGAGGACCCGGACCGACACGTTTTCGAGTACACGCGGTACTTCCATCTGCCGATGCTGATGACCGACGACCCCGACGAGGTCGATGACGTGTTGTTCATCGGCGGGGGCGGCTACACCGGCCCGAAGGACTTCGAGCGGCGCTACGATGTCGATGTCGACGTCGTCGAACTCGACCCCGAGGTGACGCAGGCGGCCAAGGAGTACTTCCGCCTCGAGGAGGGCGAGAACATGACTGCCCACACCGAGGACGGCCGGATCTTCCTGCAGGAGACCGACGAGACCTACGACCTGATCGTCCTCGACGCTTACCAGAAGGATCAGGTTCCGATCCACCTCACGCAACTGGAATTCATGGAACTCGTCGAGGACCGACTCTCCGACGACGGGGTCTTCCTCGCGAACGTCATCGCCGCGCCCAGCGGGGCCGGCTCGGCGTTCTACCGGGCCCAATACAAGACCATCGACGAGGCGTTCCCCTCGACCTACAGCTTCCGGACCTCGAGTCTGGGCTCGGTCCAGAACATCGAGGTCGTCGCGACGAAGGCCGACACCGAGTTCACCGAAGACGACCTCGCGGCCCGCAACGAGCGCCGCGACCTGCCGATCGACCTGAGCGGCGAGGTCGACGCGTACATGGACGACCCGAACACCGACGACGTGCCGGTGTTGACCGAGGATCACGCGCCCGTCGACAACCTACAGGCGTCGACGATCGGCCAGGAGTACGTCATCGAGGAGACCGACGAGGACGAGGCGGAGCCGGAACCCGCCTCGATCACGGTCGGGCCGGACCCGCTCGCGACGGCGCGGCCTGCGGCGGGGCTCGAGTTCCCGACGCCGACCTCACCGAACCACGAGGCGACGGCGGCCGAGCCGGCCTCGCCGTAGGGGAGAGCGACGGCCGACTCGAGCGGCGTCGCCTCGCGTTCTTCGCTCCCGTCAGTCGGTGAGATCCTCGACCGCGAGCGGCGTCGCGGTCCGCCAGTAATGATCCAGCGAGTCCTCGGCCCACGCGCGGACGGCGTCGTCGTCGGTGTCGACGGAGGCCCGCAGGATGCCGTCCTCGTCGCGCAGGAGGAGGTAAACGAGGTCGTCGACGATCATGATCGCGATCGGAACGCCCTCCTCACGGACCCTGATCTCGGCGTCCTCGGCCGTGAGCAGGGCCTCGAGCCGGTCGCGAAGCTCCGACTCCTCGGCGAGCGCCTCGATCGCGTTGCGGCCGAAGACGCCCCGAAAGCGCTGGTCGCCGCCGGTTACACGGTCGCTGACGACCTGTAGCGCCTGTCCGTTGAACGTGTGTGAAAACGTCCTGATTTCGTCGCCATCGCGGACGAACTCGAGCAGTCGCGAGAGCGGCGCGTTCGGCCGCGTCGCCGTCGGGACGGTGATCGTCGCATCCGAGAGCCGCCGGAGGTCGAAGTCCATCGCATGGGTCGGCAGGTAGTCGACGATGTCGCGGAGTCGCCCCTCAGTCTCGAGGATCTCCTGGAGGTCGGTGAATCCCTCCGCGACGAGTCGGCCAGTCGCTGTCGCGACGTACTCGCTGCCGTCGTGTCTGACCCACGACCGGTCCTCGAAGTCCCCGAGGATTCGGCCCAGCGTCGCCTGTGAGGCCCCGGTGGCGTCGGCCAGTTCCCTGCGGGTGTGTCGCCCCGCCGAGAGCAGGTCCAGCACCGCGACGCGGTTCTCCGAGAGTGCCAGGAACTCGATCTCCTCGAGCGCCGATTCCATACGTCACCTCTCCGGGCCGAGACCAAACCGTTTTCGCACCGTGAAAGGGTTTCACGGCCCGCGCGGGTGTCGCGTCGTCGGTCCTTTTCCCGGCCCGCCCACATTTCTTGCTCTGAAACCGTTTCTGAACGAAACTATATACCCGACGTTCGTACGTCCGTGTACGATGATCTCCACTCTTCACGCGTCGCCCGGGTCCGGGTCGGCGCATGCGGTTCGCACGGTGGTGACGACGCCGTGGTAGCGCGTCGTACTGCCGTCTTCTTCGCCCTCTCGAGCCTGTTTTTCGGCGGCACGTTCGTCGCCGCGAAAGCCGGGCTTGCGTACTTCCCGCCGCTGCTGTTCGTGGCGTTCCGATTCGACGTGGCCACCGTCATCATGCTTGCCTACGTCGGGCTGACGACCTCGCGGGCGGACCTGTTTCCCCGGACCCGCGGCGACATCGGAGCGATCCTCGCGACCGGCGTTCTCGCGATCGGGCTGACCAACGCCTTGCTGTTCGTCGGCCAGCAGTACGTCACCAGCGCGGTGGCTTCGATCATGTACAGCCTCAACCCCATCATGACGCCGATCTTCGCCGCGTTCTTCCTCTCGGACGAGCGGCTCTCCGCCCGCGGCGCGGCCGGGATGGGGCTTGGCCTGCTCGGCGTCGGCCTCGTGGTCAGTCCCGACCCCGCGAACCTGCTGGGCGGTGCCGTCGGCAAGGGGATCCTCTTCGTCGGCGCGATCGCCGCCGCGCTCGGGGCCGTACTGATCCGTCGGGCGGACAGCGACCTCTCGAGTACGGTTCGGGTCGCCTGGGGGCTGCCATTCGCCGCGGCGCTGTGTCACCTGCTCGCCTGGACGGGCGGCGAGTCGGCGGCCGCGATCGACTGGACCGTCGAAGCGGTCGCGGCACTGGGGTACGTCAGCGTCTTCGCGGGCGTCCTCGCCTACATCGCCTACTTCGGCCTGATCGACGCGGCCGGCGCGATCCGCGCGAACCTGATCTTCTACGTCGTGCCCGTCGTCTCGACGCTGGGTGGCTGGGCGCTGCTTGGTGAGACGATCGACGCGCTGGCGGTCGCCGGCTTCCTGACGATCTTCGCCGGCTTCGCGGTGCTGGGCAGCAAGTCGGTCGATCTCCGCTCGCTGCGCGAGCGGCTCACCCCCGACCCGCGGCTGCCCGACGACGAAACTCCGGTCAGGGACGAACCCCGCGGCTACCGGTCGGACTGACGGTTAAAACAGCGACAGCTCGCCGGTCACGCTGTCGACGCGGTCGTCGGCCGCCGGGCCGACTGCCAGCGCGGTGACGGTCCCCGGCTCGAGTTGGGTGTGACCGGCGTCTCGGATCAGTCCGGTGGGAATCCCCTTTCGCTCGGCGATCTCGGAGAGTTCGTGAAGTTGGCGCTCGCTCTCGCCTTTCAGGACGACCTTCTTTTGGCCCCCATCCTTCCACTGGTCTCGCAGTTGCCGATCGGCGTTCTCGTAGGCCGACAGCGACGCGTGAGCGACCTGTGCGGCGAGCTTTCCCTGTCCCATCCCGATATCCGTGCGAGCGACGATGGCCTGTTTCATGGCCTATTCGAGGACGTCGATGCCTTTAGCGGTACCTATCGATCGCTGCGACGGACGCCGGCGAGCCGTCAGTGAACGACCTCGCTCTCGCGGAAGTACTCCCGTTCCGTTCGTCTCGCCTCGGGCCCCGCCTCGACTAGCGTCGGTTCGTCGATCGGCCCCTCGAACCGGTCGGGATCGGGCTCGACCCGTTCGATCATCGCCGAGAATACCGATCCCCGGCGGCCGCTCGCCGAGACGAAACCGCCGTATTCACGCTCTTCGCGGGCGGTCTCGTCGGGATCGGGGAACTCCTCGCGGATGATCTCGGCACCCGCTTCGAGATACGTCGCCGCCCGCCGCTGGGAGTAGTAACTCTCGTCGTAGTAGGTTTCGGCGTACTCCTCGTCGAGGTCGTCCGTGGAGTGTTCGGGCGACTCGTATCGGATCGCCTCGGCCGTCTTGTGCCCGCTGGCAAAGCGGATGTTGACCGTGAAACTGTCCGGATACCGGATGACCAGCGGAACGTACAGCATGTCCGTGATCGTGGCCTGCTGTTGGGCCCGCCAGGCCCCCTCGAGGTAGTACGCGGCGATCGCGCCGATGCGGTCGTCGCGATCCCCGCGATGATACGCCCGCGCGACCGCCTTGTAATCGTCGCCGACGATCCGTCGGAGTCGCCGCTGGAAGCTTTCGGCGGCGTGATCGAACTGTGCTTCGTAGGCGTCTAACACGGTCACTTCGGGATCGGCGAGCAGGTCCGCCTTCCGCTCCAACGCGGCCGCGATCGTCAGCATGTTCTCGTGGAACAGCCGCTCGGCCTCGAGATCGGGGAGCGGAACTCTGACCGCCCGCTGGTGTAGCACTTCCGTGTCCCCGTTGAATCGGCCCTGCCTCCCACTCATGGACCCACCTTCATCGTACAGCGTTATAATCGGTTAGGCCGTCCGTCGTCGGGTTACAGGCGCTTGAATTGTATCAACATCATAAATGATGTAAACCGTTGGCTCGACCGAGGGTCGTCGGTCACCCGTGGATCGAACCGGGACCGCGCCGCGAGCGACGGCGGACCGAGGACTTTAGGGTGCCGTGTTCGCTCCCTCTCGATATGATCCTCTCCGACGCGGACATCCTCGACCGACTCGAGGCCGGCGACCTCGTCGTCGAGCCGTTAGACGACCCGGAACTGCAGATCCAGCCCGCGAGCGTCGACCTCCGACTGGGCCGGGAGTTTCTCGAGTTCCAGCGGACGAACATCCCCTGTATTCACCCCAACTCCGAGGACGAAGTCGACGATTACGTCTCCGAGACCGTCGTCGACGAGGACGACGACTTCATCCTCCACCCGGGCGACTTCGTGCTTGGGACGACTCACGAGCGCGTCGAGATCCCGGCGGATCTGATCGCCCACGTCGAGGGCCGGTCCTCGCTGGGCCGGCTCGCGGTCGTCGTCCACGCTACCGCCGGCCTCTGTGATCCCGGCTATCGCGGCCAGATCACGCTGGAACTGTCGAACTTGGGTTCTGCACCCGTCGCGCTCACGCCGGGTATGCGGATCTCCCAGCTCACCTTCACCGAACTCAAGACCGAAGCCGACCGGCCCTACGGGAGCGAGCGGGGCTCGAAGTATCAGGACCAGAGCGGACCGCAGGCCTCCCGGATCGAGAGCGACGACGAGTTCGGCGGCGACCAACTCGAGCGCGGGGACGCGGACGGCGAGTGAACCCGGGGCTGGAACTCGATCCGCCCTCGAGACGTCGGCACGCCGTTTCGATCCCGACCGGCCGCCGAACCGTCTCCCGGTCGCTTCCCCCGCGGATCACCGACCGGCCATCGCAGGCACGACCGACTTATTCTGAGTCGCGGTAGCCGACGGTATGTGCGCCGTCTTTTCCGACGACGATATCGACAAACCCGTCGAGAACGCCACCGGCGAGACCGTCGGTATCGTCGCGGCGGTCGCGGGCGACGTCGCTCACGTTCGGCCCGACCCGTCGGCCGTCGAGTCGATCAAATCCTCGCTTGGGTGGGAGAAAGGAGCCCGGTATCGCGTCACGCTGGAGCGAGACTCGGTCCGTGAGATCACTCCCGATGCGGTCCGGCTCGAGGGTGGGCTGCCGACGGAACCGGCCGCGACGCCCGACGCGGACGCCGACTCCGGAAGCGACGGCGGTCGGGGACTCGAGTAGCGGTCGTCCGCCGTCGCCGTAATGGGCCGGGCAGACCACTAAGGTCGCTCTCGTGATATCCCCATCGGCTATGGACTGGACAGGCGAGGACCCCGACAAGACCGGCGTCGACGTCGCCGGCCCGTCGGACACCGACTCGATCGTGTTCGTACACGGCGCGATGTTCACCCGAAAGATGTGGCTCCCCCAGACGCGGGCGCTTTCCGAGGGGTACCACACCGTCGCGCCCGATTTACCGGGCCACGGCACCCGCGCGGGGAAGCCGTTCCGGATGGAGCCGGCGATCGACGTCCTCGAGGCGGTCGTGGACCGGCATACCGATGGCTCCGCGACGCTCGTCGGGCTCTCGCTGGGGGGCTACGTGGCGACGGAGTACGCCTACCGCCATCCCAGCACGGTCGACGGGCTGGTGCTGTCGGGCAGTAGCGTCAACCCGGTGAACACGATGGAACTCGGCACACGAGTGAGCGGCGGCGTCGCGCGACTACTCACGAAGCCTAACCTCGGGAAACGGGCCGTCGAGACACTCGCCACCCGCTGGGTCCGACAGCGTGATCTCGCGCCCGATATCGAGCGCGAGATCATCGACGCCGGCTTCTATCCCAAACAGTTCGGCGACGCGGGGCCGGACATCGCCGGCCGCGACTTCCGGGCTGCGCTCTCGACGTATCCCGGCTCGACGCTGCTACTCAACGGAGAGAACGACAAACTCATGCGCCGCGGCGAGCGCGATCACGCCGCTGCGGCCCGTGACGGCCGGGTCGAAGTGCTGGCGGGAGCCGGCCACATCTGTAACCTCCATCGACCCGAGACGTACACGGATCGGGTGCGGCGGTTCGTCAGCCAGACTGCTCGCGTTCAGTAGCTATCGACGGTCGCCGACCGCGTCGCGGAGCCGACCGGGGAGTCCAAGCAGGGAGATGCCGAAGCCGATCAGGACCATCAGGACGTAGAGACCGAGCGTCGAGGTCCAGACGACGAGCATCGCGAGGATCGCCCAGCCACCGTCGAGGAAGGAGAACGCGCCGATCGACATCGCCGTCCCGTAGAGCAAGACGAGGTACGGCCCCCAGTCACGGGCGTGGCCGCGTCGGACTCGGCGGCGAACGTAGCGTTTCAACTCGCTCTCGAGGGACTCCTTCCGGACGGTGCGCTCTTCGACGTCGGACTCGAAGTCGTCGACGCGATCGCGGAGTCGCTCGATCTCCTCGCGTAGCGCCGCCGGATCGTCGGCTCGATCGCGGGTTCGGGCGCTCGCGCTCGATTCGCGTGCGCGGTCGCTCGCGCGGTCCTCCGTGGCTCCCTCGTCGGCGCCCGTGGCGTCGTCGGTCATCGCTTCTGTCGGAATCTGTCGTCGGCCGGGACTTTGTAGCTGCCGATCCAGTTCACGGTCGGCCAGCACCGCGTTGACAACCGCCGCGAAGACGAGGATGATCGCACCGACGTACAGCCAGACGAGGACGAGAAAGACGGCCCCGAGCGCACCGTAGACCGCGTAATCGGAGAGTAACCCGGCGTATAGCGAGAACGTGCGGCTCAGAACGAACCAGCCGACTGCGGCGATGACCGTTCCAGGTGCCGCCTCGCGGATCCCCACGTTCGCGTCCGGGAAGATCACGTACAGCGGCAGGAAGGTGACGAACAGCCCCAGCACGACGAACAGTTGGCCGACGACCGCCACTGCGAACGACACCTCGAGCCCCGGCAGGAACCGAACGACCAGCTCGAGCGCTCCCAGCAGCGCGAGGCCGGCCGCGATGGCGATCGAGACGATCATCGCGTCCCAGATCGTATCGAGTAGCGACTTCTCGCCGACCGTGTCGTAGACCTGCGAGAAGGCCCGATCGAGGCCGCGGAGGACGCGGCTCGAGCCCCACAGCAGGCCGAGGATGCCGACGACGGTCGCCCCGCGACGACCCGTCTCGTCGGTGACGGCGTCGGCCAGCAGCGTCTGCGCCTGAACGGTGAGAATGTCGGTCGCGGCCGCGGAGAGGCGGTTCGCGAGCGCTTCGCCCCCGACCGACGCTGCGAGCCCGAGCGCCAGCAACATCAGCGGTACCAGCGAGAGAAAGCCATAGAAGGCGACCCCGGCCGCCAGCAGCGTCAACTGTTGGTCCTTCGCGAGCCGAAGGACCCGTCCCGTCAGATCCACCCCTCGTCCCCGATCGATCACGGCCCGCCGTTCGAGGTCCCACCCAATATGTAATCGCACGACACAGGGATCCAACGGGCTGTTACGCCGGACGGCCCCGACAGTACCGTCGGGCTGATCCGGGTCGGCGTCCCGTAGCGGTCGGTTTCGGCCGCCGATCGGAGACCGGCGACGGCGGCTCGATCGCGAACTTCTTTCTGTCGGGAATCCAACGCCATCGCATGGAGCAGCGACGCTGTCCCGACTGCGGCGTGACGATGAAAGAAACCACCGTCCGCGACACCGAGGGAATGCGCCTGTCGATCACGACCGGAAAACGTGACGGACTGTTGGGAAAGATGGGGGTCCAGAACACGGCGAAAGTACAGGGCGTCTGCTGTCCCGAGTGCGGGCTCGTTCGCCTCTACGCCGACCTCGAGTGAGCAGCGTCGGGGCCCTGTTCGAGTATCCGGAGTCGCGCTGTCGGGATGCAGATGGGTTCGCTTTCGCATCCGTTCCGACACCTGGCCAACCGTCAGAAAACGGTCCATCGGGTCGGTCGGGCCAGTGCCGACAGGAGCCGCGTCGATCGTGGGTCGGTACCACAAGTATGCCGCCGGCTCAGTGACGCCGTACAACGCCGCGATAAAAATCGGATCAGCTGGGTCGACCAGCTTGCCGGTCGTCGGTCTCCGGCTCCGAGCGGGGCCGTTCTCGGTAGGTGTTGCGACCGAGCATCGAGTTCATTGGGCACTGCTGCGTGCGAGCCGTGATCGTCAGCACCGCCCCGACGACGAGTGCGAGGACGGCGAGTGCCATCCCGAGGGTTCCGGCAGCGATCGAGAGCAATCCAGCGAGGGCGGCGATACCGACGACCAGTAGCACCGGGCCGACAAGGAGTCGAGTCCGACGGTCGTATCCACCGACGTTTTTTTCCATGGTTTCTGTCACCATGCACACATACGGCAGCTAACTATTTGACATCCTCCTCCGCGTGAACGCGGAGGAATCCCGAGCGGTGGGAGTTTCAGGTCTGCAGTCCAGTCACCGGACTACCAGTCCTTTCGGGCGCGGGTAGTCCCACAACGTCGGACTGGTGGACTGCTGGCGGTGCCAAACTGCCGTTACCCCTATCCTCAACCGTGTACGGCGTCCCAGTGTTGTTTTTGCCACGGGGACGCCGGCAGGCGTCAGCAGAGTCGGGGGTATCGTGATGCTCGCTTTGAGCAGTCGGCACGGACACACTCTTCTGGAATGTGCGTTCACCGACTGCCCTTTCCGGACACTGCCTCGTTACGTGAGCGGACAGGCCGCCTCCGAAGGACGGTTCGGAAGCCGCTCCGTTCCGACCGATTCCTGCTCTTCAGTAGGGCGGTCTGTCACTTAAACGTCACTGTGGGAAACTCACGGCGGGCGTTTGAACGGTGGGACGTTTCCCAGAGTGACGACGCGTATCCACGGCCTGAAGGGCGTGGTATTGCGCCTGTTCAGCCTATAACGCATGCATATCGTTCATTGATGCAATCAGTTGTTGCTGGTGTTCAGTCATGGCTCCGCCGCGTCGATCCGGTCGGTTACTCGTATATTCTCGATGCGGGACTTGTCCGCTTCGCCAGCAATCAGTGCGTACGGCTCGGTGGGGACGCGCGCTCGGCGACTCACACGGTGCGCGGTGACGCTGGATTAGTCGAGACCGTCTTTCGTCGCCGCCTTGACCTCGCCGACGCTCGCGTCCGTCTTGAACGTCGTCCCGCCGTAGTGGGCCCGGGACGCCGCGTGGCCGGCCTCGCGCAGATCCGCCAGGAACTCGTCCATCGCGTTGGCCGGCAGCCCCCAGTTCCGACAGAGCTTGTGCTGGTCGTAGTGGGTCGGCGTGTCGAGTTCCGCCGCGAGCGTGTCACAGAGTTCGCGGGCCTCGGGCGCGGTATCGAACGTGTAGGGGATCTCGTCGCGAACCGCCCCGATGAACGACGAGTCCTGGACGGGGCCGAGCCAGACCGGGCCGGCCGCGAGGATCCGAGTTCCGTTGCAGTGAGGACAGCGCTCGAGTGGATCGGCGATCAGCCCGGGGTCGGCCTCGCGGTAGAGGCAGTCTTCGCAGTGGTAGAGGTGGCCTAACTCGTCGATCGCGGCGTCGGCCGCGGTGGCTTTGTGGGTCAGCTCGAGGTAGGTCCGGACGTAGTGGCTGGTCGCGTGGGTGAGCAGTGGTTCGACGCCGACGTCGAACCGGGCCGCGCTGCGGGCCAGCGCCGACATGAGGGTTCGGACGCCCATCTCGGCGTGGTAGTCGGTGTTTCGCGGCACTGCGGAGTAGGAACGCACGCCGCTGTTGAAGTGTGCGCCACACATCGGCGCGGTATCAGTCGCGGTGATACAGACCAGATCCCGGCAGTTCGCGAACGCGGCGTCGGCAAACGGCATCGGCGTCCCGTAGGGATCGAGATCGATCACGTCGAACGGCTCTTCGTGCATCAGCGCGTTGACGTTGCGGTGTTCGACCCGCCCCTCGCAGTCGTTTCGCTCGAGGTTGTCCCGGGCGAGGGAAACCGCTTCCTCGTCGACGTCACAGCAGGTCACGTCCCAGCCGTCGGCCGCGGCTCGAACCCCGCGGACGCCGCTTGCGGTCATCGCGTCGAGATACGTCTCGGCGCGATCCTCGCGCTCGCGGTAGGCCCGCAGCGTCGCGATCGTCAAGTCCCGGTTCAGCTCCTGTCGCGGGTTGTAGAAGACCGCCTCCTCGATGCCCTCGGTCTGCTCGCCGGGGACCTCGAGATCGACCCCGCCCTCGGTGACGCGCATACCACGTCTCGTGGGTAGCGGGCGAAAAGCGGTGTGGTCTCCCGGCGGCGGCCGATGGGGAGACGGCGGGCCAGCGGCGGACAACCAAACCGATTTTACAGTTCGGCGCACAGTCACGGACGTGTCGGAGGCCAATCCCGTCGAGCGATGGCAGGCGAGTCTCGAGGAGGCCGGCGAGCTGACGCCGGAGATCGTCGGGACGATCACGCGGGTCCACGGCGACCGCGGGGCCCAGGCCATCGAGGCGGTCGGCGAGAACCGCGTGAAGTCCTATCGCGATTTCACCATCGTCGTCGGCTACGAGGACGAGTATATCGTCGAGGACGGCGGCTGTACCTGCAAGGACAGCGAGTACAACTTAGACGCCGACGACCCCACCGAGAAGTGCTGGCACTCCCTTGCGGTCGCCATCGCTCGCCGGGTCGGCCACGTCGACTACCACGATATGTGGTACTCCGAGGTCCGCGAACTGCTCTGAGGGCGTCGGTCTCCGTTCCTACAGAACCAGACGGAGTGAGCGAATCGACGAGAAGTGTCTCTCTCCTCGTCGCCACGATGGCAGCACGCTCGCGGCCGATATCGTTCACCGTGATCGAGAGCGCTACTCGGACTCGTTACAGGCGGCGATGATGACCTCGGGGTCGTCGATCAGCCGATTCTCCATGTAGTTGCCTTTCCCCTTTCCGGCCCACTTGCGCTCCTGATCGATGATCGAGAGGAACTCGAGTTCCGAGAGGATATCGCGAACCCGACGGAGCTTCAGGTGTTCCGAGCCGTCCCGATCGCAGAGACGTTTGTAGAGGTCGTACGCCTCGTTGGTCGTCACCGGCGCGTCGTCGCCCTCCTTTTGCTGGGTCAACAGCGCCATCGCCTCGAGGACGAGTTTCGCGTGACTGGGGCTTTTGGATATCAGTTCGGCCAGCCGGCTGGTCTCCTCGCGCTCGTGTGCCTGATCGACGCAATCCTCAGTGACCGTCTCGAGGGCGTTCTCCTCGGCGATCTCACCCGCAAAGCGGAGGATGTCGATCGCCTTCCGTGCGTCACCGTGTTCACGGGCCGCGAGCGCTGCAACGCGGGGAACGACGCCGTCCTCGAGGACGCCCTCGTGAAACGCATCGGACCGTGAGCGCAGGATTTCCCGGATCTGGGTCGCATCGTACGGCGAGAAGACGTACTCGCGTTCACAGAGGCTCGATTTGATGCGCTCGTCCAGCGAGTCCTTGTACCGGACCTTGTTCGAGATTCCGATAACGCCGACGGTACTCTCGGTGAGTTTGCCGGACTCGACCGCTCGAGAGAGTTGCATCAGGATGTCGTCGTCCTCGATCTTGTCGACTTCGTCTAAGATGATCAGAGCGACGTCGTAGCAGGTGTCGACGATGTGCCAGAGACGACGGTAGTATTCGGCCGTACTCAGTCCCGAGTGTGGAATCGAGACATCGGTCTTGGACTGATCGTTGAGTTGGTGGCCCGTGGACTGCACTGCTTGCGTTTCCGTCGACTCCTGGAGGCAGTCGACGTACGCGACGCCGATCGAGACGTCGTTGCCCTCCGCGCGCTCGATCGCCTGATTCGTGATGAACTTCGAACACAGCGACTTCCCGGTTCCTGTCTTCCCGTACACGAGGACGTTGTTCGGCGTGTTTCCTCGAGTCGCCGGTTTGATCGCGTTCGCGAGGTTGGTCAGTTCGTCCTCGCGGCCGATGATTCGATCGCCGTCCGGGAGGTGTGAAACCTGCAGCAGCTCCTTGTTCCGAAAGATTTCGTTCTCACTGCCGAAGTAGTCCGTCGAATCCGACATTCGGGTGCCAGCTCCTTTCGGCGTCGACTACTTAACCGTTCGGAACCGGACTGCCGCTGTATGCCTCGAGTTCCGCGGTTTGAGTCGCTAAATTCTGCGAACATACACCCCAGAGTGCCGCTGTATAGGTGAATAATCACCCCTCGGTGCCGCTGTATACGTGGGCCGATTGCGCTGGGCTGCCGTCGGAGAACTGCCACCGGACTGGGACCGAGATCCATCGGAACCCCGGACTGCCGCTGTATAGCATGGCGGTTCCGCCGACAGAAGCGAACCGAACGGCGATGAGCCGCCAGTGGTATCCGTGGCTCAGACGACCGTTATCGGTAGATTTGGGTTCGGTCCGGGGAACCGAACGGATACCGTCCTTCCGCTGTATCGGATAAAAAGAGTTTCCATTGGGCGTGAGTCGGTCGGTTTTCACCCCTCGGTGCCGCTGTATACGGCGGACACACACCCCGCGTTGCCGCTGTATAGCTGTGATGGTGGCTGTCGACTCGAAGTGGCGGTCCGGTGTTGACTCACAGATCGGGCTGACCGATAGGACAGTGTGGCACCGGGTACAGAACTCGTACCGGCACGCAGTGGCCCCGACGGAGACCGAACGACTCGGCCGAAACCGAACCGATGATAGCCGAAGGCGGCACCGATAGTAGCCGAAAGCGACACCGATAGTAGCCGAAAGCGACACCGATAGTAGCCGAAAGCGACACCGATAGTAGCCGAAAAGAGGCCGATGACGGCCAAAAGCGACGGGGAATTTCGTCTCGAGCGACGAACCCATGTCCAATCGCCATTGGACGCTACTGTAGCCAATTCAGTCAATGGGCGATTACACAGCACTAGTATATATTATTGGTTATTCTGTTTGGTGATTCCGTCGGTAACGCATCTGCTGTCAAGCAGTCCTACAGCGATCTGTGAACCGAAATCCAAGGGGCCTCCGGAGAGGCAGAACGCTGCGGCTGATACAGCGGCAACGCGGGGTGTGTCTCTTCGCTACCTACTTCGTGGATTTATCTATGAGCCGACAGAAGCGTGCGGCAGCAAACGAGCGGCACATCGCGGTGAACTACTTCCTTTCGGCCGGCAACTATCGTTTCGGTCGCTGGTAGCGTCCCGGCGAGACGACTCGCCGGGGCAGACCTCCACGAGGTTCCGCAGGATCTGCAGCCCCGTCTCGCGCGCCACCCCGTCTCGCGCGCCACCTTTTTCCGCTCGAGTTCGGTCGCATCGCTCTCTCACCTATCGCGCAAAAATCTGGATCAAAACCCGCTCACTCCCGATGGTCGCTCGCGGTCGCCTTACTCGTCGGCGCAAATCTCTACGAAGTTCCGCAGGATCTGCAGCCCCGTCTCGCCGCTCTTCTCCGGGTGGAACTGCGTGCCGAAGACGTTCCCTGACTCGTTCGCGACGATCGAGGGGAACTCTCGTTCGTAGTCGGTCGTCGCGACCGTCGCCGCTTCGTCATCGGGAGCCGCGTAGTAGGAGTGAACGAAGTACGCGTAGTTCCCATCGACGCTCCCTCCTCGCGGGCTGCGCCCGCTCGGATTCTCCGTTGCGCGTGGCGCAACGCCCTCAACGAGCGGGTGCTCGCGCTCGACCGAGAGTTCGTTCCAGCCCATGTGGGGAACCTTCTGACCCTCGGCGAAGCGAACGTTAGTCCCGGGGATCAGGTCCAGTCCCTGGACGGCGGAGTCGCCGTCGGTCTCGCCCTCCTCGCTCGAGGTCAGCAACATCTGCATCCCGAGGCAGATGCCGAAGAGGGGGGTCCCGCGCTCGGCGACTGCGAGGAGATCCTCGCGGAGCGGGTCGGCGTTCTCGACGCCCTCGCGGAACGCGCCGACGCCGGGCAGGACCACCCCGTCGGCCGCCTCGAATGCGGCCGGATCGTCGGTGATCTCGACGTCGGCACCCGCACGTTCCAACCCGCGGGTGACACTGCGGAGGTTCCCGAGTCCGTAGTCGACGACGACCACGGACGCGAGGGATTGCTCGGTCGAAGACGAAACGGCGCTCATACGTTCACTCGGAGCGGCGCGTTGAAGTGAATTACCCTTCGGGCAACCGGCCGTTCCTCGGGGGAGAGACGGTCACTCGAGCTCTGGTCGATCACTCACAGGGTCCCCGCTCTCCCACGGCCCTCGCTGCCGTGGAGACGCTGCCGTCGTCGGTACACGTAGTACCCGATTGCTGGGACCGAAAACAGGTACGCGACCGCCAGTTCCGCTCCGGCGACGTGAACGAGTCCGAGCGCGCCTACAAGCCACGGGTTCGGATTCCATCCCGGCCGGTCTCGAAGCGCGAGTGCGTCCATGAGCAGCGCGACCGCTACGACGGCGGCGAACAGGAACGACAGCCAGCCGGCGAGGACGGTCACGGCGAAAGAAACCAGTCCGGCACCGAGGGCCTCTCTGTCGGCAGCCACAACGAATAAACGGAGTGCAGCGGTGGAAATCAGCGTCCAAAGCGGTGCGATAGGAAACAGGTACACACCGTACCGCCACACGAGATCAGCAGGAGCGAATTCAGAGGCGGAGGACATCCGTCCCATTTCTCGACAGTTGATAGTAATATACTTGGTGAACAGTATCGTCTCCGCTCGACTACTCGCCGCCTCTTCTCCCGGCGAGTATTCGCCGATGGATCATGCCGGTCGCTCAGAACCCGTCGAGCCGGGACTGTCCGCCCTCGCTCTCTGTGACGCCCGCCAATTCGGCCGCCTGCCGAATCGCGTCCTCGAACGTCTCCTCCTGACTGCGGTCGTACAGCGTCGCCGCAGGATGGACACAGAGTAATACGCGCCGCGGCGTCCCGTCGATCCGGACCTCCTCGAGCGAGCCAGCCTCCTTGGTCACCGCGACGGATCGCTCGAGCAGGTGTTCGCTTGGCACCTTCCCCAGCGTGACGACGACTTCGGGGTCGACGGCCGCGATCTCGCGCTCGAGATAGCCCCGACAGTTCTCGAGTTCCTCGGTCGTCGGGTCGCGGTTCTCCGGCGGCCGACAGCGCACGCAGTTGGTGATGCGGACGTCGATCCGGTCGAGGCCGGCCGTCCGGAGGGCGTCGTCGAGAACAGTCCCGCTGCGGCCGACGAACGGCTCGCCCTGTTCGTCCTCGTTGGCACCCGGCCCCTCGCCGACGAACAGCAGGTCGGCGTCCGTGGGACCGGTTCCGTTGACGATCCGGCTCCGCGAGTCGACCAACGCCGGACAGCGCGTACACTCCGTGACCCGACAGTCCTCCATTTCCATACCGGTGGCTGTGACGGGCGGGTACTACGTCTTTCGGGTCGCAGTTGCAGACCGATCGTCGGCCACAGCCCGGGCCACACTCCGGCCATCCTCCCGTACCACTCACTCGAGCGATCGGGCGTACGCGTCCGCGGCGCGAGCCGCCTCGCGCGCGACCCGGATCGGCTCCGGGCGGCCGCCCTCGGGCGTGAACCCGCGGACGACCGACGCAGCCGCAGCCGGCTCGAGGCCGACCGCTCTGACGTAGACCGTCTCGTCGTTGATCGACACCGCGTGGCGCTCGGGCAGCGACCGGTAGGTCTCGAGTCGCGACTCGAGATCGGGTCCGGAAAAAGCCTCCCGCAGACCATCCTCGAGGCCGTCGCTGGCCTCGAAGGTCACTGCGATGATCGGTCGGTCGACCGCTTCGAAAAGACGTGTGAGATCGAGCAGGTTGTACCACGCGGGGGCAACGGTGCCGAGCAGGACGTACCGGGCGTCGGGACGGCCGAGGTCGTCGACCAGCCCGGCAACGGAGCCGGTTCCATCGGTGCCGCCGACGCGACAGGAGCCGTACGCGAACCCATCACAGACGCGGTCGGCGCGGACGACGGCACCGGCGATCGTGCTTCGATTCCGATCGCGATCACCGCGGTACGATTCGGCGATGCCCAGCGCCCGTACCCCGGCTTTCATCGCTCACCCGTCGTCGTCTTTGATCTCCTTGAGCCGGTCGAGCAACTCGTCGCTCGAGGCACCGTTCTCGAACTCGATGGTTCCGTCGTGGCTGTTCGCTCCCGACTTCACTGCGTCATCGTCGTCAAAATCAGCGTCGACTTCCTGCTGTTCGGATTCGTCGTAGCTCCCGAATCCCATACACCGAGTACTATGGGATACCGATTAAAAAATTCAGTGGTCACCAGTTTATGAGGGTTTTCGAACCGCTGTAGTCACGCGTGAACGGGGTCAGCCCCGACAGTTAGCTACCATTATATAAGAAAGAAAGGACGAGCGGACGAGGTCGTTCCGCAGCGATGACACCGTTTTTGCCGTCGGCCCTCGAGTGATCGAGTATGGAAGTCGTTCACGTCACCGAGGGCGCGGAAACGTTCACTTGTAACGCATTCCTCGCGATCGGCGAGGACGGGCACACGACGCTGGTCGACGCCGGCGCGTGGGACGGCGTCGTCGACGAGATCGAGCGTCACGCCGACGGGGTCGACGACGTCGTCATGACCCACCAGCACGGTGATCACGTCGAGCGACTCGAGGCCGTCGTCGACGCCTTCGACCCCGAGGTCTACGCCTACGCGGACCACCCGACCAGGACCCACGCCATCGACGACGGTGACACCGTCCGGATCGGCGACGAGGAGTTCGACGTGGTCTACACGCCCGGCCACGCCGACGACCACGTCTCCGTAGTCTCCGAGTCATCGCTGTTCTCCGGCGACGTGGTCGTCCACGACGACGGAGCCTTCGATTACGGCAGCTTCGGCCGGACCGACATGGCCGGCCAGTCCCGCGAACGGCTCATCGAGAGCATCCGCGACCTGCTCGAGCGCATGCCCGAGGGAGTCGAACACATGTACGCGGGCCACGGCGGCGTCTTCCACGGGGACGTGCGCGACGTCGTGGAAACGGCGCTCGAGCGGGCGGCAAAGCGCGAGCCGAAGTATCCCGACGAGTAGCGTCGCGAACGACCACCGGAAGTAAGCGGGTTTTTAGTCCAGATGTTTGCCGTGAGCGGTCGGCGAAGCCGACCCGAACGGGAAACAGGTGGGTGCGAAACGGCGCTCGAGCGGGCGACGAAGCTACCCTGTCGAGTAGCCGGACCACGCGGCCGGGTTCGGTCCCGGCATCTTGGGGCGCTCGTAGCTCCTGCAGTTACGGATCCGTGTCATGCTGGGTCGTTACGTATTGCGGGCTTGCCTCGGATCGCCGGAAAAGATCACGAAAACAAAGCATTAATCGAACAATACGACGCCTAGAACTTAGCCCGCGCGGCGATTGGCTCGGAACGCACGATGTTCGACGAACAGGTCGCGAGTGCGACAGGGGCACTGGTCCAGATGCAATCGGGACAGAGCGGGGCGGTGACACGGATCCAGAACGACGCGCTGTTGAGTGCGTCGCTATGGGTAAACGTTGCACTGGCGGGCCTGTCGGTACTGCTTTTCGTGTATATGTCCCGCAACGTTCGAGCGCATCGGGCACGGCTGATCTTCGCCGCGACGGTTCTGATCCCGTTAGTATCGATAGCGAGTTATCTGGGGATGCTATCCGGCCTCACGGTCGGACTGGTGGAGATGCCGGCCGGCCACGCGCTCGCGGGCGAGGCGGTCCTCAGCCAGTGGGGGCGGTATCTCACGTGGACGCTGTCGACGCCGCTGATCCTGTTGGCCCTCGGGCTGCTGGCGGGGGTCGACGCCGCTGACCTGTTCGTCGTCATCGCCGCCGACGTTGGGATGTGTGTGACCGGTCTCGCGGCGGCACTGATCACCTCGTCGTACGCGTTCCGATGGGTGTTCTATGCCGTCAGTTGCGCCTTCTTCCTCGTGGTCCTGTACGCGCTACTCGTGGAGTGGCCGGTGGACGCCGCGGTCGCCGGAAGCGACGAGATATTCGCTACCTTACGAGCGATGACCGTGGTGTTGTGGCTCGGGTACCCGATCGTCTGGGCGCTCGGGGTCGAGGGCTTCGCACTCGTCGAGTCGACTGCGCTCACCTCGTGGGGGTACTCGCTGCTCGACATCGGCGCGAAGTACGTCTTCGCGTACCTGCTCTTGCGCTGGGTCGCCAGCAATGAACGCGTGATCGCGGGGGTTACCCACGCCACTGCGGTCGATACCGGAACGTCCGCCGACGACTGATCACGACCCGACCTCGTTCCGTGTCGTCTTCGGCTCGTCGACCGACCAGCGGACTCGTTTACGGCTGTGACTCGCCGGTCTGAACGTCGAAAATACGCCGTAAGGTGCGGAGGCGAGCCCGAAACGGTCGCCTCCGAGACCGAGCCGGTTATGCCGCGCGCGGTTCCTTCGCCTTGGGGCGAAGCTTCTCGTAGCCACACTTGCGACAGCGCTGGGCTCGCTTGGAGTTGCGAGCGTTACAGCGCATGCAGATCATCTTCTCGAGCGTCCGTTTCTCAGCGGCGTCGAAACTGGCCATACCCCGGCTTCGCCCGTGGCCCATTTAACGGCTGTGATTGGGGTCGCCGCGGGAAGGCGGCCGCAAAAAAAGTTCCTGAGGCAACATTTAGGGCCGGCTAGCGTGTCCGCTCGAGTAATGACGACGGAATCGATCCGGTGGACGATGGGCCCGCACAACAGCTGGCTCTCGCGGCTCGCCGTGTACGCCCCTTATGCGATCGGTGGTGGGCTCGGGCTCGTCGTGCTACTGAGTCTCGCGGTTTTCACGCTAGTCGGCGCGGTCACCGGATCGACGCTGGCGCTCGTCGTGGTCCTGGGGCTCGTCGGCGGTCCGATGTCCCTGCTGTACTGCTGGCTACTCGTTCAGTACGGGACGAACGGCTCCAAGTGGATCGTTCAGTACGCGGGAACCGACCGACTCACGAAACGCGGAATCGTCGTCGCGACGGCCGTCGGTGCCGTCCTCATTGCGGGCACGATCGGCACTGTACCCGAGCTAACGCTTGCGTTGTTCGTCCTCGGGTTCCTGTCGATGGTGTTTCTCGGCCCGCTTACGGCGACGGTCACGCTCGAGCTAGACGAACGACGGCTGCAGCTGGGTGGGGACGACGATTTCGGCGGGCCAACGGTGATCGACCTCGAGAACGTGATCGGTGTCCGGCGGCTCTCCCTGGGACCGCTCTCACGGTGGCAGTTCGTCGTGATCCGACGAGTCCACGGTCCGCCGCGTTTCGTCCCGGTGCCGGATCGACATGCTGTGGCCGTCGGTCGTGCGCTCGAGTGGGGGCTCGCGGCGACGCCGACGGCGCCACCGAAGACGGCCGGCACGACCCGTCCGATGCGGATCGTCCTGGCGGCCATCGGGAGCGGCTTCCTCGCGCTCGCGGTCGGGTTCGCCGCCCTCGTCGCCCGAAGTGGCGACTCCGCTGGCGGTCGAGCGTTCGTTCCAGTCGTCCTCCTCGTATCGTTCGCCGCCGTCGCGCTCGGTTACGCCGGGTACGAGTCGTGGCTCGCACGGCGGCCGGCACCGCCGAGCGACGAGAGCAACGGGTGAGCCGCCTCGCGTTGGGCGTCACTCCTCGTCGTCGGCCAGATAGTCCTCCTGAACCGCGACGACCTCGCTCGAGTCGGTACACTCGCTGTAGCGACGCAGCGGTTCCTCGTTTAACGTCAGGAAGGTCTCGCCCCAGCGGAACGGCTCGAGCAGTTCCTCAGCGCGGTCGTACTCGTCGAAAATACAGCAGGCCGCGGCCAGCGCCTCGACGGTGGTCAGCCGGAACGGCCGGCCGTAGTTGATCGGATTCGCGGCGACGAGGAAGGGCAGCGCCCGGTGGACGCCGCGCATCTGGAACGACGCCTCCTCGGCGGACTCCCACGAGCAATCGAGGGCGACCAGCGTGTCCAGCCCTTCCTCGCGGTCGGCCGGCGAGAGCGCCTGCTCGGCGTGAGGGTTGAGAACGACCCCGTAGGGCACCTGCCCCATCGACCGGTAGAGGGTCGCCTCGTCGAACTGCTCGAGGCGACGCGCGGTACACTTCTCGGGGTCGTCGTCGCCCTCGTAGTAGACGTGACACTCCACGGCCGAACACAGGTCGGCTCGGGACAAAAGGGTCGCGAACCGCGGTCGAATCGGCCGCTCCGGAAGCGAATCCGCGTCGCGTCCCTCGTTGACTCCGGCCGACGGCGCGGTCGGTGCCGCCGATCCGACTCGCTCGCTCCGTGCGATCGGTGTGCATATGGCAGTCGTAGGCCGAACGAGTGATATGCTCGAGACGGGGGCAACCGCACCGACGTTCGACGGGCCCGCAGCGATCGACGACGAGATCCGTCACGTCACGTTCGACGAGGTGACCGCCGACAGCGGCGTCGTCCTGTTGGTCTTTTACCCGGCCGATTTCAGCCCGAGCTGTACCGAGGAACTCTGTTCGCTCCGCGATCTCGACCTGTTCGGGCTCCAGAACGACGTTTCGATCGTCGGGGTTTCGACCGACTCCGCGTTTAGCCATCGGGCGTTCGCGGACCGCTACGACCTCGACTTCCCGCTCGTGTCGGACGGCGATGGCTCGATCGCGGCGACCTACGGCGTCCTTTCGAACGACCAGTACGGCCACCAGCAGGCGGCCAAACGCGCCGTGTTCGTCCTCGACGGGGAGCGGACGGTCCGCCGTGCCTGGTCGAGCGACGACCCGCAACGACAGCCGCCCCTGGCGGAGATCCGCGCGACGATCGAAACGATCTCCGACGACGATGCGGCCGTCGAACGCTACCGGATCGCACACACCCACTACCGCGAGGGCGTGACGGAGTACGAGCGGGGCCGCGAGGCGTTCGCGGCCGAGGACTGGGTGACGGCAGCCGCCGCCTTCGACGCCGCCGTCGAGCCGCTTACCGACGCGCTCGAGGCGTTCGACGCGGCCAGACGGTATGCGGACGACGAAGCGGTGGCCCGGATCGCGGAACGGGCGAACGAACAGGCGACGGATCGGCGCAACGCCGCGAAGTGGTACGCGAGCGCGGCGGACCACTACGGCCGCGGCGACGAGGCGGCCGGCGACGACTACCGGGCGGACGCCGACCCCGTTCACGCCGCCGTTACCGACCGCGAGGAGCCGCCCGAACCCGAAACCCTCCTCGAGACCGTCGACGGGGACTCCGCGGACGACTGATCAGACGACGACTGATCCGACGCCGAGTGATCGGAGAGTCCCACTCTTTTGTCAGTCGCGACGAAACGTCGTGTATGAACCCCGCCACCCTCGTCAGGCGCTACTACGATGTCCTCGACGATCACGACTACGAGGCGCTCGAGACGATTCTCGACCCCGAGTTCGTCCAGCGCCGCCCCGACCGCACCTTCGACGACCGGGCTGCGTTCGTCGCGTTCATGCGTGATGAGCGGCCGAATCCGGACACCGACCACGAACTCGAGACCGTCATCGCCGACGGCGACCGCGTCGCGGTGCAGGGCCGCGTCGTCGACGACGGCGCGACGCTCTTCGAGTTCGCGGACGTCTTCGAACTCGCGGACGATCGGATCGTCCGTCTCGAGACGTACTCGCGATAACGCGATCCCACCGGCCGAGCAGGGCCTCGCGCTGCCGGCTCTCCTCAGCCGTCGAGAACGATCATTTAACTGAGACGCCGCCCAAGCGAAGCGTATGTCCCTGTCAGATTACGTCGCCGCCGTCGTGGCCGTCCTCCGTCGCCGGCCAGGTGATTTCCTCCCGGCCTATCTCATCGGTGCGTCGGTCCCCGCGATCGTCCGCACCGTCCCGTTTCTGGCCGTCGCCGTCGCGTACCTCTTTCTCGCGACGACCGGCCGCCTCGAGACGATTCGGACCCACCTGACCGACCTCGAACAGCCGCCAACCGATCCCAACGCCGATCCCGAACAGTTCGAATCGTGGGCGGCCGGCCTCGAGCCGGTCGTCGATCAGCTGGTGACGCCGCCGCTGCTCGCGCTCGCTGCGGTGACGGTCCTCGTGAGTATCGCGCTGTTCGCGTTCGCCTCGGCCGCCGTCGCCGCGGGCCAACTCGGGGCCTGTTACGGGCGGCTTCGGGACGAGCGCGGACTCGTCGCCGCGCTCTCCGGCGCTCGTCGGTACTGGCCGCGCTTTCTCGGCCTGTTCGTCCTCGAGCTACTGTGCTGGGCGGCTATTCTCGTCGCCGTGGGGACCGTGACCGCAGTGGTCGCCGGCAGCGTCTCGCTGTTGGGCGGGTTGGGCCTGCTGGCCGTCCCAGTCGTGTTGCTGGCCGTCGGCGTCGCGATCATCGCGCTCCTCGCGATTCGCGCCGTGTTCGCGTTCGCCCCGGTCGCGGTCGTCGTCGACGACGCGGGCGTCGTCGGCTCACTACGGCACGCGGCCGGCTTCATCCGCAGACAGCCGGTCGAGGCTGGCTTCTACTACGTCATGGCCGTCGGGGCGCTCCTCGCGCTCTCGACGGTCTCGGGACTGCTCTCGCTCGTCGACGTCGTCGCCCTCGGCTCGCTGCTCACGTCGCTCGTTCTCTTCCCGGCGCTGGACCTGCTGAAGACGGCCGTCTACTGCGGCTATCGCGACCGGCTCGAGCCGCCCGCGTCGCCGACCCGCTCGCTCCGGGGGCAGTTCGGGGCCGGCCTGGCACGGGGCTGGTCGTCGCTGACCGCGTTCGTCCGCTCGCATCCGGGCACCCACGCGCTGGTCGTCGTCCTCGCCGGGCTGAGTTTCTGGGCCGGCTGGCTCGTCGCCGACCCCTACGCCGGCACCGTCGAGGCCTCGATCGCCGCCCGCCTCGAGGGACATTTCCCGCCGGCGGCGGCCGTCGAACTGTTCGGTAACAACTGGCTGGTCGCGCTCTCGACGGCCTACGGCGGGCTCGCGCTCGTCGTCCCGGCGGTCGTCTCGCTGCTTTTCAACGGCGTCTTCCTCGGTGCGATCGCACGCCTCGAGACGGATCCTACACAACTGGCGGCGTTCGTGGCTCCCCACGGTATCTTCGAGATTCCGGCGATCCTCGTGTCGGCGGCGCTGGGGATCGCCGTCGGAGCGGCCGGGTGGCGGACCCTCCGGGGACGGGCCAGTCGGGTCGAACTGGCGGACACTCTCGAGCGGGCGTTCTGGGTCCTGGTCGGAATCGGCATGGTACTCGCCGTTGCGGCGCTCATCGAGGGGTTCGTCAGTCCGTACTACTACCGCCTGTTCCTCTAACCGATCGGGCGGTCGAGCAACGCCGGCCGAACCATCGACCGCGGCGACCCGTGGGACTCGAGGCGGGACATCTCGGACGCAGGACTCCGTAACGGTGATCGTTACTGATAGGCCTCGAACTCCTCGCCGAACAGGAGGAAATAGCCCGTCCCGAGCAGTCCGATGGCGGTCGCGACGGTAAAGGCGACGACCGGGTCGCCGGCGAACAGTTCGGCACCGGTCAACGGGTTGGGAACGCCGTCCCAGAGCAGCCCACCCAGCGCGGCGCTGGGAATCACGATCAGATTTCGCAGCAGGTAGTACGCGCCCGTAACCCGACCGCCGGCACCTCGTTCGGCGGGGCCGACGATCAGCGCCTTGTGCGCCGGCAGCCCGGCGAACCGGAGCCCGGAGAAGGCAAAGAGAACCGCGAGGACGGCCGCGTCCGGCGGCGCGTTGATCAGCAGGATCGGGAAGATCGCATAAACCGCAAAGCCGATCGCGACGACCGGCTTGAGCCCGACGCGCTCGGCCGCCCGCGCGACCGGAATCATCGTCACCAGGGCCACGAGCATCTCGATCCCCAACAGCACCCCGAAGTACGACTGCGGCGAGAGGTCGAGTACGCCGATCACCGGCAGCGACAGCGAGAGCCCGACCTCGAGAAAGCGCGTGACGACGATCACGAAGAAGATGTAGACCATCCCGTTCGCGAACCGGACGAGCGTGTCGGCGACCAGCAGCGGGCGCAGTTCCGCCGGCAGCGCCCGGAGGTCGGCGAGCAGTTGCGAGACGCCCTCGAACTCCGAACCGATGTCGTCGCCTGCGGGATCGTAGAGCCGGTGCTGAACCAGCGTTCCCAGCGCGCCGAAGGCGACCGCGACGACCAGGATCAACTGGAAGGCGGTGACGATCCCGCCGTCGCTCGAGCCAAAGGGGTAAAAGAGCGCGGCAGCAAGCAGCGGGCCGACGAGGAAGGCAGTCCGGCGGAACGTCTCGGTGCTGGCGAAGCCGGCCGCCAGCCGCGACGGGGGAACGGCTTGCTTGACGATGGCGAAGGTCGCCCCGAGCCCGAAGGACTTCCAGGCCTGTGCGAGTACGAGCCCGAGAAAGACCGCGACGATCGCAAGCGAGGTCGGCCCGACCGAGACGCCTGCCAGCGCCGGCGCGACGAGCCAGACGCCGAAGCCGACCGTCGAACACAGCCCGAACGCGGTCTGTGCGTACCGTGAGCCGATCCGATCCGAGATCGCACCACCGGGATAGGGATACACCGCGCTGATCACGTTTCCGAACGAGCCGAACAGGCCGACGACCAGCCCCGTGGCCCCCAGCGCGTAGAGGTACTCGCCCATGTACCGACTCGTCATCTGAAACCCCAGACTGAAGGCGAACATCGCCACCGAGAGGACGAGGACGTCCCGCTCGAGCGAGACGAACTGCCGGAACGGATCGAGCGCGTCGGCCTCTTCGGACGACTCCCGCTCGAGGCTCATACCGCTTAATGATCGGGCCGCCGGCTTGAACGTTGGTCCGCGACGGTCCGTTCCCGATCCGGCAGCCGGCTCGGTCCGATTTGGCTGACAGTATCGACTGAAGGGAAGGGCTCATTAGCCAGCAGTGTGAGGTAGTGGATAATGGCTTCGTGGAAGCGGGATTTCGCGAGCGGGCTGATCGTTCTCGGCCCGATCTTGGTCACGCTCTATGCGATCTACTGGCTCTACGGACTCGTCGCTGGGCTGACGCCCGGACTCATTCTCGATCAGTCCGCGCTCGAGGCCTTTATCGCCGGCACCAGTCAACAGGCGATACAGACCCGCGAGCAGATCGCGCAGTTCCTCCGCGTGATCGTCGCGCTGACGGTCTTTATTATCCTGACGTTCTCGGTCGGCTATCTGATGCGGACGACGATCGGCGGCCTCGTCGAGCGGCTCGTCGACAACATCGCCAACCGCGTGCCGGTGATGCGGGTAGTCTACAACGCCTCGAAGATGGCCGCCGAGACGGCCTTCGGCGAACAGGAATCCCTGCAGAAGCCGGTCAAGATCGAGACCTGGGAGGGGCTCCGGATGACCGCGTTCAAGACCGGTAAAGTGACCGACGACGGGCGCGAGGTACTGTTCTTACCGACGTCGCCCAACATCACGACCGGCTACGTCGTCGAGGTCGAGTCCGACGAGATCACCGAACTCGACGAGGACGTCGAGGACGCCCTGACCCGCGTTCTCAGCGCCGGGTTCGGTGACGCGAACCGGCGGGGGATGGACGCCGGCGTCTCGATCGACGTCATCGACGAGGCCGGGCGGACCGGGTCCGACGACGACTAACGAAATTTTACCCTGCGGTCTATCGCGGCCGCGGCACCGCCGCGGCCGCGATGTCCCTCGGTGAAATCTTCAAAAGAGCGCGAAGCGCTCTTTTGGACATCGCGGGATCTTCGATCCCGCTCAGTTTCGATCAAAAGCACTCCTCCCTCCGTTCCGTGACGCTTCGCGTCACTCCACATCGGTCGTCGGCCCGCTCCCTCCCTTCGGTCGCTCGCGGTGAATTCGGGTGAGTGCCTGCCCTTCCCCGGGTCACGCGCCTCTCGTGGTACTCGAGGCGCGCTCCCGGCCACGAAAATCAGTTTCTCGAAGTAAAACGCCACCTCCAAAACAGATGCGAACCGATCTAAACCGACTCGAGAGCCGCTATTCGATGTCGACGAACTCGAACCACTCGTCGTACTCCTCGGGGGCCTGCTCGACGATGTCGAAGAACTGCTGTTGGATCTCCTCGGTGACGGGGCCGCGGGAGCCGTCCCCGACGACGACGTTGTCGACTTTCCGGATCGGCGTCACTTCGGCGGCCGAGCCGGTGAAGAACAGTTCGTCGGCGGTGTTGAGTTCGCCCCGCGAGATCGAGACGTCGTCGTGGACGGTGTAGCCGAGTTCCTCCGCGATCCGAATGACCGCATCGCGGGTGATCCCGTCGAGGATCGACTCCGAGAGGCCGGGCGTGTAGATCTCGTCGTCACGCACTAGGAAGACGTTCTCGCCGGGGCCTTCGGCGACGTTGCCCTCCTTGTTGAGGACGATCGCTTCGGCGTAGCCGTTGCGACGAGCCTCCTCGCCCGCGAGCATGCTGTTGACGTACAGGCCCGTGGTCTTGGCGTTGGTCGGGATCTGGCTCGAGGCGTGTTTCCGCCACGAGGAGATCATCACGTCGATGCCGTTCTCGAGGGCGTCCTCGCCGAGGTAGGCACCCCACGGCCAGGCGGCAATGGCGGTGCGGGTCGGACAGTCCTTCGGACTGACACCCAGCGAGTTGTAGCCGTAGAAGGCGACCGGGCGGATGTAACACGACCGCAGCTCCTGTCGCTGGATGAGTTCCTTCGTCGCCGCGGTGAGTTCTTCCTTCGAGTGTTCGATGTCCATCTCGTAGGGCTTGGCGGACTGGAAGAGCCGATCGAGGTGTTCCTCCCAGCGAAAGAGCGCGGGGCCGTTTGCGGTGTCGTAACAGCGCGCGCCCTCGAAGACGCCGCTGCCGTAGTGGAGTCCGTGCGTGAGAACGTGGACCTGCGCGTCGTCCCAGTCGACGAACTCGCCGTCCATCCAGATCGTGTCGACGTCCATCTCGTCGAATCCCATGATCAGAAGTGTTACAAGCCACCGTACTAAGTGTTCGCGATTCGACCTGCGTGTGGTCCCGTCGGCGCTGTCGCCGTCGTCGCTGCGTTGTCAGCAGCCAGCGGTCGGTGGCCGACTCGAGACAGCGCTCGAATCGGCGGACTATCGACAGCGCTCGAGGACCTCGCTGCCCTCGAGGTAGGCGAAGCCGTGGCGGTCGGCGTAGTCGCGGGCGTCGGCCGGGGAGAGCGCGTCCCCGGTCTCGTCGTCGAGCATCTCACAGACGACGACGGCGGGCGAACGGCCGGCGGCGTCGGCCAGCGCGAGCCCGAGTTCGGTGTGGCCCTCGCGCTGGGCCAACAGGTCCGGTGCGCCCTTGAGCAGGTGGACGTGGCCGGGGACGCGGAACTCCTCGGCGAACGCGGCCGTCTCGGGCGTAGCGGCGGCCGCGCCCAACTCCCGAATGGTCGTCGAGCGGTCGTCGTCGGTAATTCCGGTGTAGGTGTCGCGGTGGTTGACCGTCAACGAGAACGACGAGCGGTCGTCGTAGCCGAGTTCGTGGTCGGCCGTCGCGGGGTGTTCGACCGCGTCCGAGTAAAACGGGAGGTCGAACGCCTCGGCGATCTCGTAGCCCAGCGCGACGCAGATCAGCCCGCCGGCGTCGTTGCGCAGTCGGGCCACGGCCTCGGGAGTGACGGCGTCGGCGTGGTAGATCAGGTCCGTCTCGCCCTCGCGGTCGGCCGCGTCGTGGACGAGGATCGGCTCGCCCGTCCGAAGCGACTCGAGTGCGCGGTCGAACGCGTCGGCGGTCGGCCCGGCACCCGCACCGCCGTCGGCGTTGGACTGTGGGCCTGCGTGATGACCCGTCATTCGCGATCACCCACCGAGACGGTGACGTGATCGCCGTCCTCGAGACCGAGTTCGTCACGCAGCTTGACGGGAGCGATCACCTCGAGCTGGTCGTCGTCGTGGTGGGTGCGTTCGGGGGCGATGGTGTAGGCGTCGTCGTAGGTCGCGCCGTCGGCGGTCTCGATCGTCGCGGGGTAACAGACGGCGGGGCCGTAGGTCCGGTCGTCCGACTCCCAGCCGTCGATCGGGACGGGTTCGAGGGAGGCCATCGCGCTGCGCCGGCGGACGCTGTCCTCGCGTAGGTCGACGTTGAGCGTCCCGGGGAACGGCTCGTAGCCGAGCCGGTCCTCGAACTGGCGCTGGTAGCCCGGCAGGGAGATGTAGTGGCGACCCTCGCCCATCCCGCTCGTGATGGTTCCCTCGAGCGAGATCTGTGAGTCCGTCTCGAAGATCCGCCGGTAGTCCTCGTACTCGGCATGGAGGGCTCGTTCGCCGGTGTCGGTGATCGCGACCCACTGGCCGTCACTGACGGTATCGCGCTCGAGCAGGTCGGCGCTCTCGAGCCGTTGGAGACGTCGCGAGGCGGTCTGGTTCGAGGCGTCGAGCCGCTCGGCGAGGCGAGAACAGGAGATCTTGACGTCGCCCTCGAGCCCGCCCTCGAGCGCGAGGAGTTTGAGCACGGCGAGTTCGTCGTGCCCGACGGCGGACTCCGTGAGTACTGACATACTCGTCCCTATTGCCCATGTGGGTAAAAGCATACCGAATGTGGCATGCGTAACGAAACTGTGACGGAGTTCACGAGCGTTTATCGCGTACTCCGGAGTTGGGGACCGAACGGAAAAACCCACCGCCTCCCATGATCGGTCGGGCTACAGTTCCCGCGCGATGTAGTCCGCGATCCGCGTGACGCGGTCGGGGTCGGTCGTCCAGAAGCCGTCCCAGACGCGGGGTTCGGTCTCGAGACAGACGAGTGCGGTGCCGACGGCGTCGGGTGCCCTGCGATCGTCGGGATCGAAGACGACGAACCAGCCGTCTCGGTACTCCGGCCCCGTCCCGGTGTGAACCGTCGCGTCCAGTTCCGGCGGACAGCCGTCGTCGACGCCGTAGACGTGAACGTCGACGTCGGTTTCGGCGAGTTCCGCGTAGGTCTCGTAGGTCCCGATCTCGTCGTCGATGCGCGAGAGTTGCTGGAACGCGCTCCGTAACGTGCCGCTGCCGGCCGCCCAGGCCCGCTGTTCGATGTACCGCGAGACGACGATCAACAGGAGTTTTTCCTTGTGTGCGAGCGGGTAGCCACGCAGTCGGAGCCGGGTGCCTTCCAGCCCCGCCAGCACGTCGGGGAAGGCGATCTCGCCCATGCCGCGCGCGCCAGTGACGAACAGGTCCGAGTTGATCGCGAGGATCGCGTCGTACAACGTACGCATCGGCGAGGCCGCGACCGGCTGCCCGTCCTCGAGCAACACGGCCGTATCGCCCTCAGTTGCGAGCGCGTCGTCGATTTCGGGGTCGAGATCCGATCCGATCGAACCGGCTTCGGCCCGTTCGACGGCGATCGGCTGGCCCGCGAACGCGTCGGAGAGCATCTCGGCGAGCGGCCCCGTGGAACCGTCGGCGACGATCGCGATCGTCCGATCGGGCGAACCGACGTCGTCGATGAACGATCGGAGAGTCACTGGAGAACGTTCATCCGTTCGGTACGTAAGTGTTGTCGCCGCCGTCGAGTCGGGTCGACGACCCCGTTTCCCGCGCGGTGGCGATGCGGTCTCGGAGTCGATCGATCGACGGGCGTCCGGTGGAAAGCGGCCAAACGGGGAGATTGCGCCGCTTTCGACCCCGAACTCAGTTTGGGACAGTCCCGGACTCCCATCTCTGGTCGCCTCGTCGTTTATTACGTTTCCTTCTAGAGGAACCGGTAGGATTCTATGGCCGACCACATCTACGTCTACGGCATCGTCGCGGACACCGACCTCTCGCTCGAAGCGACGGGGGTCGCCGGTGTGACCGATTATCTGTGTGATCCGATAACTGCTACGGGAAGTTATACAACAGTGTTTCGGTGACCGTATGTTGGACAGGACCCGGTCTCACCCCGTCTACGACCGAAACGTGCGACCACGGATCGGCCGCTCGAGCGGACGACCACCTGACGTATCAGACGTAAAGAAAGAGCGTGTCAGGATTAGTGATCGAATCGAGGCCGCGGCGGCCGTGTCCACATCGGGCGCGCGATCAGTGTCGGATGTGACCGTCGACGCCGGCGAGCGGAGCGGCCGACGCGGCCGGCGGGACGCGTCTAATCGCCCACGACCGGATCGCGCTCCCAGAACTCGCTGCCTTTCTTCAGCTTGGGGACCCACGTGTCGCCAGTCTTGGCGAGCAAGGCGACGCGGGAGGCCGGCACCTCTTTGACCTCGTCGAATGCCGGCATGTATTCGCCGACCCGCTCGGCGAAGTCCACGACCGCCTCGTGGTCGGGCATCGCCGAGCGGTCGAGTCGACCCTGTGAGTGGCCGACGTGCATGTACGCCTTCAGTTCGATGAAGTCCGGATCGGCCTGCTGGTAGAAGCCGGCGTACCAGTCCGGGTGGTGCATGTTCTCACCCTCGACGAGCGTCGTCCGGAGGACGGTCCGGGTCTCGTCTTTCGCGGCGAGAACGTCCATCGTCTCGAGCAGGCGCTCCCAGGCGTCGTCTTCCATCGCGCCGACGACCTGATCGAAGGTGTGGCGTTCGGGGGCGTCGACGCTGACGTAGAGTTGCGTCGGGTCGCACTCCCGCAGGACCTCGGGCCGGGTGCCGTTCGAGACGAGGAAGGTGGTGATATCGCGGTCGTGGAAGGCCTCGATGAGTTCGGGCAGGTAGGGGTAGAGCGTGGGTTCGCCGTCCAGCGAGATGGCGACGTGGCGCGGCTCCATCGCCTGGTCGAACACCTCGCGGGGGACCTCGTCGTTGCCGCCGAAGCCCGAGAGCAGTTTCTTCTGGAGCCGGATCGAGGCGTCGACGACTGCCTCGGGGTCGTCCCACTCGACGTCGTCCATCTCGTAGGCGTGGCCCTGGTGGTCGCGCCAGCAGAAGACACAGCGCTCGTTGCACTTGACCACCGGCGTCATCTGGATACAGCGGTGGGACTCGATGCCGTAGAAGATGTTCTTGTAACACTTCCCCTCGCCGCGGACGGCGTTTGCCGTCCAGCCGCAGGTCTGGGCGGCCGTGTGGTTCTCGCTGTGGTAGTCCGGACTCGAGACCTGTGCCGGCCCGCCGTCGTCGCCGTCGGCGGTGGCGTCAGCACCTGCATCGCCCCCGGGCTTTGCGGAGTCGCTCATCTTGGGGGTCGTTGGACGGGACCCGTCAAAAGGTGTGTGGTGTCGGGGGCAGTCGACGGCGGCCTACTCCTCGCCGGAGCGGTCGCTCGCGGAGTCACTGCCTGGACCGTCCGGCAGCGCGTGCGGATCGGCGGGCTCGTCGCCGTGTCTGGCGTCGTCGCGCTCGAAGAGATACAGCGCCGGGCCAGCGATTACTATCACGAGCAGGCCGGGGATCGGCACGTCCGGCGGCCCCAGATAGGTGACGAGCCCACCCCCGCAGGTGACGAACACGAACCCCGCCCACAGCGCCGGCCGCGAGATCTCGAGGCGGCTCGCGTCCCGGTAGACGGCGGCCACAGCGGCGATGACGATCGCGAACCCGACGACGGCGACGGCGACCGCCTGCAGCGAAACCATACTCGGACTTACGACAAGGAAGGGAAAAGCGTTCTGAGACCCGGTTCGCGGCCCTGTCGTGTGTTCGGTCCGGCGGTCGGCTGCCGGCTTCCGTACGAAAGCCTCGCCCTCTTTCCCGTACCGATCCAAGCGATGACCATGATTGGGGCCTACACGATCGGCAAGAAAGCAGTCACGTTCGGTTACAAACGCTACGGGGTTCCGGGAGCGGTCGCCTCCGGCGGTGCGGCGCTCGCGGGCTATCTCGTCGTCCGCCGGGCGCTGCAATCGTCGACGAACGACGGGAGCGTCGACTCGGCGATCGACGCGGGCGAGATCCAGTCGGCGGTCGAGGAGAAGGGACTGGGTGCGGTGACGGACAAAGGGACGCTCGACCGGGCGATCAACGAGGACGAAATCGGCTCGCCGTTCGACATGGGCGACGTCCAGTCGTCGGCCGCGGATGAGACCGACGAGTTCGCCGAGGGGGCGGGCGAGGGCGACTCGAGCGCCGGGAACTGAACCTGACGGACCGCGAGTTCGATTTCAGCATGAGCCAGCGAGACAGCACCACCGAGACCGACGAGGAGCCGGCAGACGAGCGACGCGTCGCGGGGATCGACGATGCCCTCGCCGAAGCGCTCGATACCGTTCGAAGCGGCGTTCGATCGGGCGCGCCGGCCGGTGCCGCCGGCTTCGCGAGTCTCCTGAGCGGCGTCCGGGCGCTGCGACGCGGCGACCGCGGGCACGGCTATCTGCGGCTCGGCGCG